>NZ_FNLM01000036.1:0-368407 GCF_900105725.1 Gordonia westfalica | reverse complement strand
ACCGTGTAGCCGCCCTTGCCGTTGTCCTGGGGATCGAGGATCAGTTCGGGCTTCACCGCGCTGGCGACGTCGTCGTCGTTGTGCGCGTCACCGGGGAAGTACAGCTGCGCGGTCAGCTGCTCGTGGCCGGGTGCCGACACCTTGAGGTGCAGGTGGGCGGGACGCCACGGGTGCCAGCCGGCCGCCGAGATCATCTTTCCGCAGGAGCCGTCCGTCGGGATCATATACGGCGCCGGGCGGATCGTGGTGATCTCGAAGTTGCCCTGGTCGTCGGTGGTGAAGGTGGCGCGCAGGTTCCATTCCGGGATGCCCGGTGCGAACTGCGAGTAGTAGCCGTCGTCGTCGGCGTGCCACAGCTCGACCTTGGCGCCCGCGAGCGGGGTGCCGTCGCACGAGCGGACCTGGCCGTTCCACAGCAGCGGATCGCCCTTCTCGTCCTCGCGCATGGGCACTGCACCTTTGGAGCCCTGGTCGGGCGCGTTGGGCACGTAGTACGGCCCCTCGATGCTGCCCTTGTTGCCCTCGCGGTGCTCGGTGGCGACATCCTCGACGACGTGCTCGACCCACACGTCGAGGAACAGCGGCCACTCACCGTCTTCGCCGACGTTGATGAGCCACGCCTTGAGCGCGTTGTACTCGTCGTAGGTCACCTTGTGCTTGCGGATGGTGTCGTGGACGCCGGCCAGCACCTCGTTGATGAGGGTCGCCACGCGCTCCGGCGGGGTGTCCTTGACTGCCTCGAAGGGCGACTTGTCGGCGTGGAAACGCTCGGTGGCAGAGGCGCCGGAGGCAGCTGCGGTCGCGACCTCGTTCGGGTGCTCGGTGGTGGTCATGTCGGTTCTCCTTGTACTCACTGCTCGTGGGGCTGCCACGAAACGATCTGTGGTGATGGGTTTTTCAGTTGTCGGTGCGGTAGCGTTCGAGTTTGTCGGGGTCGATCTCGAAACCGATGCCGGGCGCGGTCGACCGATGCAGGTGTCCGTCGCGGATCTGCAGCGGCTCGGTCAGCAGGTCGTCGCTCATGTCGAGGAAGTTCGACAGCTCACCCGCATAGCGCGACGTCAGCTCGAAGGCGCTGCCGAAGGCGAGTGCGCACGCGGTACCGACCTGCCCGTCGATCTGATTGCCCATCACCACCGGGATGCCGAGGCCCTCGGCGAGATGGTGGGTGCGGCGCGAGGTGGTGAACCCGGTTCGCGCGGTCTTGATGCTGATCGCGGTGGCCGAACGTCCGAGGATCTCGCGGGTGACATCCGCCGGCGTCGGCACCGACTCGTCGGCGATGAACGGGACGTCGAGCTGCTCGACGAGCCACCGCCGGCCCATCACATCGGCTGCGTCACAAAGCTCTTCGGCGAACAACAGGTCGAGGTCGGACATCTCCTTCATCGCCCGCGCGGACTCCGCCGCGGTCCAGCCTCGGTTGCCGTCGACGTAGAGTTCGATCTCGTCGCAGAACCGTTCGCGCAGCGCCCGGACGACAGCGGTGTCGAGTCCGACCGGATACCGGCCGACCTTCACCTTGAACGTCCGGATGCCGTAGGTGTCGACCACCTTCTCGGCCTCGGCGACCATCTTCGCCGGTTCGGCGAAACCGAGCATGTGACTGACGCGCATCCGGTCGGTGAACCCACCGAGCATGTCTCCCACCGGCAGATCCAGGGTCTTGCCCAGCGCGTCCCAGATCGCCATGTCCACAGCGGATTTGGCGGCCGGGTTGCCGATCGTGCGGGCCAGGCGGGAGGCCACCACCTCGCGTTCGAGCAGCGTGAGGCCGACGATGGCGGGGGCGAAGATCGTGTCGATGACGGTGATGATGCCGTCCTGGGTCTCCCCGTAGGTGAACGGCCGCGGCGGCGCCTCGGCGACGCCGACCACCCCGGTGTCGGTGTGCACACGCACCAGGACGTGGTTGGCCACATGCACTTCACCCGAGGCGAACCTCAGGGGCTTCACGTACGGGATCGCGAATGGAATCGCTTCCACGCGAGTGATCTTCATCTTTCATCTCCAAACTGGGCGCTGAGCTGAGCGCTGAGGTCGTCCCGGCCGGCGTCGGCCGGACCGGATACGAAGGCGGATGCGATGGCGTCGGCCACCGCGCTGATGACCGGGTTGTCGACACCGGTTCGCCAGGCCAGTGCCAACTCGACCGTGTCGGCGTCGACGAGGTCGCGGACGACCAGCCCGTCGAGGGGCAGGGCCCGCACGGACGCCGGAAGTACGGCTACCCCGAGACCTGCGGCCACCAGGGCGAGCAGCACTGCGGTCCCGGACGCCTGATGGGCCCGATGCGGAACGAATCCCGCTGCGCGACAGGTCTTCACCGTAGCGTCGTTGACCGCCGAATCCCGGCTGTCGTACATGACGAACGGTTCACTGCGCAGATCCGCCACCGATACGACGGGTTCGATCGCGAGCCGATGATCAACCGACACGGCCAGCACCAGCGGCTCGTCGTCGATCACCCGGATCTCGATGTCCTCCCCGATCGCCGGCGGACGCAGGACGCCGAGGTCGATCGCGCCGGTGCGCAGGGCATCGCACTGCCCGGGTGTCAGCATGTCGGAACGGATGGTGAGGTCGACGTCCGGGAGTTCGCGCTTGACGACCCGCGCGATCCGGGGCAGATGAGAGAACGCGGCGATGCCGGTGAGCCCGAGCCGCACCAGGCCGCTCCGCCCGGCCGCTATCCGGCGCACCCCGTCGACGGCGTCGTCCACGCCGGCCAGGATGCGCTCGGCCTGATCCTTCAGGTACGCGCCCGCCGGGGTCAGCGAGACCTGGCGGGTGGTGCGGACGAGCAGTGTGACGTCGAGTTCGGCTTCGAGCTGGCGGATGGCGTAGGAGAGCGCAGGCTGGGCCACGTGCAGGGTCGCCGCGGCCTGACCGAAATGGCAGGTCTCGGCAACGGCTGCGAAGTAGCGCAGGTGCCTCAGCTCCATGAACTCGTCTTTTCTCGTAGAGATCCGTCACCGATCACCGACTGTGACCGGGACCACCCATCCCACGGTAGAGCCCCGATACATACAAGACAAAGACATTCTCCGCGTCCATTGATCGACGCTGTTTATGAATCCGATGCTTGGTCAGGACTGGCTATTGCCCTAGTGTGATCGGCGCCACGCGGTGCGACAGTGCAAAGAGCAGCCCACATCTGGAGGTACAGCACATGACCGCGTCCGTAACGGAACATCTTCACCACGTGAACTCTGTCCTCGGCGACGCGGTCGTCGACGACCGCGAGGCCGGCGTCTACCGGGCCAACCGGCGGATCTTCACCGACGAGGACATCTTCGAACTGGAGATGAAGCACATCTTCGAGGGCAACTGGATCTATCTGGCCCACGAGAGCCAGGTGCCCAACCCCGGCGACTACTTCACCACCTACATCGGCCGCCAGCCGGTGGTCATCACCCGGGACAAGAGCGGCGAACTGCACTGCCTGATCAACGCCTGCGCTCACCGCGGCGCCATGATCTGCCGCCGCAAGACCGACAACCGGATGACCCTCACCTGCCCGTTCCACGGGTGGACCTTCCGCAACGACGGGACCCTGCTGAAGGTCAAGGACCCCGAGGGCGCCGGTTACCCCGACACCTTCGACGTCGACGGCTCACACAACCTGACCAAGGTGGCGCGCTTCGACAGCTACCGCGGCTTCCTGTTCGGCAGCCTCAACGACGACGTGCAGTCGCTCGACGACCATCTCGGCGACACCCGGCTGGTCATCGACATGCTCGTGGACCAGTCCCCCGAGGGCCTCGAGGTCCTGCGCGGTGCGTCGACCTACACCTATGACGGCAACTGGAAAGTCCAGGCGGAGAACGGCGCCGACGGCTACCACGTCACCGCGACCCACTGGAACTACGCCGCCACCACGTCGCGCCGTGGTACCGGCGAGTCCAAGAACGACACCAAGGCGCTCGACGCCGGCGGATGGGGCAAGTCCGGCGGCGGCTACTGGTCGTACCCCAACGGCCACCTGTGCCTGTGGACCTGGGCGGCCAATCCGCAGGACCGCCCGCTGTGGGACCAGATGGACGAGCTCAAGAAGACCCACGGCGACGCCAAGGGCGAGTTCATGGTGAAGGGCTCGCGCAACCTGTGCCTGTACCCGAATGTGTATCTGATGGACCAGTTCTCGACGCAGATCCGTCATTTCCGGCCGATCGCCCCGGACAAGACCGAGGTCACGATCTACTGCATCGCCCCCAAGGGTGAGAGTGATTCCGCTCGCGCCCATCGCATCCGCCAGTACGAGGACTTCTTCAACGCCTCGGGCATGGCCACCCCCGACGATCTCGAGGAGTTCCGCTCCTGCCAGCTCACCTTCCGAGCGCAGGCCGCGCCGTGGAACGACATGAGCCGCGGGGCGGAGCACTGGCTGACCGGACCGGACGAGGTCGCCGAGTCACTCGGCATGTCCGGCGTCATCTCGGCGGGCGTCAAGAACGAGGACGAGGGCCTCTACCCCGTGCAGCACGGCTACTGGCTGGAGACGATGCGGGCCGCGGTCGCCGCCGAAGAAGCGGCCACCGCCGAGCAGCGCTGAGCCCGCGCCGATTTCATCGAAGGGACATCATGACCACCGCAGAAACCAACCCCGCCACGGGCACCGACGCCGGTACCGGTGGAAAGCTGATCACCCAGAACATGATCGAGCAGTTCCTCTACCGTGAGGCCCGCTACCTCGACGACCGCGAGTTCGAGAAGTGGCTCGACTGCTATGCCGACGACGTCGTGTACTGGATGCCCTCCTGGGACGACAACGATCGCCTGACCGAGGACCCGCAGCGCGAGATCTCGCTCATCTACTACGGCAACAAGGGCGGCCTCGAGGACCGGGTGTTCCGGATTCGTACCGAGAGGTCCTCGGCGACCTCGCTTCCCGAACCGCGGACGAGCCACAACATCAGCAATGTCGAGGTGATCGAACGTCGTGGGGATCTCGTCGACGTCCGATTCAACTGGCACACCATGTATTTCCGATACAACACCGTCGACCCGTACTACGGGACCTCGTTCTACACCATCGACTTCTCCGGCGATCAGCCCCTGATCCGGCGCAAGACGATCGTGCTGAAGAACGACTACATCCATCACGTGGTGGACGTGTACCACTTCTGACCCTCCATTTCTCGGACCCGACTGCCGAGACCCAACCGCCGAGACACAGATCAAGAGGATCCCGTCCATGACTGTCATCACCGATGCAGAGGCCGGCACCGCGGCCGGCACCGAGAACACCCATCAGGTGGCGCTGTCCTTCGAGGACGGGGTCACCCGATTCGTGACCTGCCGCGAGGATCAGACCGTCGCCGACGCCTCCTACCGGCAGCGCATCAACATCCCGCTCGACTGTCGCGACGGTGCCTGCGGAACGTGTAAGGCGTTCTGCGAGTCGGGCGACTACGACGGCGGCGTCTACATCGAGGATGCGCTCTCCGACGACGAATCGGCACAGGGTTACGCGCTGCCGTGCTGCATGAAGCCGAAATCCGATCTGGTGCTGCAGATCGCGGCCACCTCGGATGTCGCGAAGACGCAGGCCTCGAGGTTCACCGGCACCGTCGTCGGCCTCGACCGGCTCTCGGAGTCGACGATGCGCCTGGAGATCCGGATCGAGAACCGCGGGCAACTGGCCTTCCTTCCCGGCCAGTACGTGAACATCGAGGTGCCGGGCAGCGATGACGGCGACGGGAATCCGGTCCGGCGGTCGTACTCCTTCGCCAACGGTCCGCACGAGGATCGACTGGTCTTCCTCATCAAGCTGACCCCGGGTGGCGCGATGTCGACGTATCTGACCGACCGCGCCACGCGGGGCGAGGAGATCGGCTTCACCGGCCCGCACGGCTCGTTCTTCCTGCGCGAGGCCACCCGCCCCGTGCTGTTGCTCGCCGGCGGCACCGGGCTGGCCCCGATCCTGTCGATGCTGCGGAAACTGCACGCCGACAACAGCCGTCGGAAGGTGCACCTGATCTACGGTGTCTCCACCGACACCGACCTGGTCGCGATCGACGAGATCGAGTACTTCGCCGACAAGTTGCCGGGCTTCACCTGGGACCACTGCGTCTCGGATCCGGCGAGTTCCGCGGCCAACAAGGGTTACGTGATGAGCCTGATCGAACCGGCCCATCTCTACGACGGCGACGTCGCGATCTACCTCTGCGGCCCGCCACCCATGGTCGAGGCCGTACGCAAGCACGTCGCGCAGGCGGGGATCGAACCGACCGGCTTCTACTACGAGAAGTTCGCGCTGGCCGCGAAGCCGTCCGCCGTGAATGAGCCCACCGAGGAAGAGGTCGCCGAGTCCACGGACGTCGTCCTGCCGGAGGCGTCCGACGTTGCGGCCGTGGAAGACCCGATCCTGGTCGCGGGTGACGCCCGTGCGATCGCGGGACAGGAGACGCTGCCGGCCGCGGAGCTCGATGCATGGTCCGGTCCGCGACCCGCCGTCGCCGACGACGACTCCCTGGTGCGCATCGGGGGCCAGCAGATGTGGCGCGGCGGGATCGGCGGCGCAGACCTCGACGCCGATGCCGGGGAGATCCGACCGGCGGTGTCGCACGCCGGGACATTGCGCACGATCGCCGGGCAGGAGATGTTCGCGGCGTCGGACCTCACCCAACTGCACGCGTCCGCTCAGGTCGACGGCACCCCCGACGACACAGCTCCCGAACCCGCCACCGCACCGACCGTCGTCGGTTCGCAGGGATACCAGATCGGCGAGGAACATCCGGCCATCCACGAGTCCGACGCACTGTTCGAGGCGCGTGCCGCTCTCGAACTCGGCGCGCTGGAACTGACCTTCGGCCGCCTGGACACCAAGCAGCTGACCGGCTACCGCCTGCTCGCCGACGCCACGGTGCCCTATGTCGACGGCGACCGGTTCGTCGACGCCGCCCAGTACACCGAGACCAACGCCGCCTTCCACGACTATCTGTTCACCCTGACGGGCAACGACCATCTACTCGAGGCCTACAAGGCCCTCGGCGTGAAAGGCCGGATGACCGAGGTGCTGCGCAACGCGACGTGGTGCCACCCGCTCTGCGCGCAGGATCATCTCGACATCGTGTCGGCCTTCGAGTCCGGCGACCACGACGCCGCGCGCGATCTGATCTCCGCGCACGCCGAGCGTTCCAAGCAGACGATGCGTCGTGCGATGGCCGACGAGATGGCCTCGCGCCGTCCGCGTTTCGTCACCCCCGGTCGGTTCGCCGGCAAGGTCGTGGTGATCACCG
Source organism: Gordonia westfalica (assembly GCF_900105725.1). Lineage (NCBI taxonomy): Bacteria > Bacillati > Actinomycetota > Actinomycetes > Mycobacteriales > Gordoniaceae > Gordonia > Gordonia westfalica. The sequence continues at coordinate 361,163 of NZ_FNLM01000036.1, read as the reverse complement.
GTGCCGCACAGGGTATCGGCGAGCAGGCCGCGCGCCGGATCAGCGCGGAGGGTGGCAAGGTCGTCCTGGCCGACCGGTCGGACCTCGTCGAGGAGGTCGCCCGCGATCTCGAGTCGACGGGTCCCGGCGCGGTGTCGGCCATCGCGGACCTCGAGACCTACGACGGCGCCGAGTCCGTGGTCCGACGGGCCGTCTCCTCCTATGGCCGCGTCGACGTCCTCATCAACAATGTCGGCGGGGCGATCAACTTCAAGCCGTTCACCGAGTTCACCGACACCCAGATCCGCGCCGAGATCGACCGGTCCCTGATGACCACCCTCTATGCGTGCCGGGCGGTGCTGCCGTCGATGATCGACAACGGCGGCGGGGTGATCGTCAACGTGTCGTCGGCCGCGACGCGCGGAATCCATCGCATCCCGTACTCGGCCGCCAAGGGCGCCGTCAACGCGATGACCGCGTCGCTGGCGATGGAGTACGCCGACGACGGCATCCGGGTGGTCGCCGCCGCACCGGGCGGCACCGAGGCGCCGCCGCGCCGGATCTCCCGCGGCACCCCCGAGCCGCGCAACGAGGTCGAGACGCAGTGGTTCCAGGCCCACATCGACCAGACGAAGGCGTCGTCGTTGATGAACCGTTACGGGACGCTCGACGAGCAGGCGGCGGCCATCTGTTTCCTGGCGTCGGATGAGGCGTCGTACATCACGGGCACGGTCCTGCCGGTCGCGGGAGGCGACCAGGGATAGGGCAACCCGGGGCGGCCGTCGCCGAGGGTACCTACCATGGAGCGATGATGGTCACTGCCGCATGTGTCGGGCGGGACCGCGAGATAAAGGTGTTGTCGTCGCGGCTCCACGCCGTGTCAGGGGCCGAACTGCTCGCCGTCACCGGGGATCCGGGTTCCGGCAAGTCGACGCTGCTCGCTCATCTCGTCCACCACCACCTGGCCTCCCCGGGAGCCGGTGCCACGTTGTGGGCGAGGGTCTCACCCTGGCAGTCCGCCACTCCGGGTTCGCTGATCCGCCAGCTCCTCCAGGACCATCACGCCGAGTCGGAGCCGGCTGACGGTCTCGTGGATGCCCTGGTCGCGGCGACGGATACGACCGATGGTCCGGTGCTCGTGGCGATCGACGACGCCGATCTCGCCGACGAAGCGTCTCTGCACGCGTTGGTGACCCTGATCCGGGAGCACCGTTCGCGCCGCATCCTCGTCGTCGTCACGACCGCGCGTCCGGGCACACGTCTCGCGGGCCAGGCGTTCGACGAGTTGCGGCTCGAGGGAGTCGACGCCCAGGGCACCGCGGATCTGGCCGAGCAGCGCGGCATCGTGCTCCATCCCGCGATGCGGGCGGAACTGGCCCGTCACACGTCGGGCAATCCGCGTGACATCGTCGCCCTGCTCGACGAGGTACCGGTGGGCACGTGGTCGCGCAGCGGCGCTGCACTCCCCGCCCCCGCGCATGTCGTCGATTCCGTGCGCGAGCGCCTCCCGGAGGGAAGTACGCCCGCCCGGGCACTGATCGAGGCGCTCGCGATCCTCGATGCCGCCGAGCCGCTTTCGACCGCCATCACCCTCGCCGGCGTCGAGGACCCGCTGGAGGCGATCGACGACGCACGACGCACCGGTCTGGTCACCTCGGACGGAGCGCTGACGCCCGCCGAGGCGCAGCCCCGGATCGTCACTCCCCTGGTACGCGCCGCCATCCTCGAGGTCCTGGGGATGAAGGCGGTGGGCGAGGCGCACCGACGGGCCGCCGACGTGGTCGTCGACCCCGCCCGCCGGCTCCATCATCGGGTGGCCGCCACCCCGACGGCCGATGCCGGTCTCGCCGACGACCTGGCCGAGCTCGCCCGCACCCGCGGCGCCGACGGTGCGTGGGCGGAGGCCGCCGGGCTCTATCGCCAGTCGGGCCGACTCACCCCGGATCCGCTCGAGCGCGACACCCGTGTCACCCTCGCCGTGGATTCGCTTCTCGCCGCGGGTGATTGCACGGGTGCCGGTGCACTCGTCCCGACGGTGGAGAGTCTGCGCGAAACACCGCTGCGCAATGCGACGCTCGCCTACCTGGCCATCCTGCGTGGGCGCTCGGCGGAGGCGCAGCTGCGCCTCGACCGCGCCTGGGGCATCGTCAATCTCGATCGCGAGCCCGACGTGGCCGCCCTGATCGCGCAACGCCATGTGCTGCACAATCTCGTCCGGTGCCAGGGCACCGAACTGGTCACCTGGGCAGATCGGGCGATCGACATGGCCGGAAGCGGTTCGGCTGCCCGGGTGGAGGCCGCCGTCATCCGCGGACTCGGGTTGGCGTGGTCAGGGCATCCGGACGCCGCCCGCGCCGAGTACGAGTCCCTCTCCGAACGAATCCGGTACGGCGCGCAGGCGCAGCGGGCCATCATGGGCCGCGGGTGGCTGCAGCTGGGACTCGACGAGATCGATGCCGCACGAACCAATCTGGAGACCGCCGTGTCGATGGCACAGTTGGGCGGTTCGACGCGGATCTCGATGTGGGCGCTGGCCTGGCTGGCGCGGGTCCAGTTCCTCACCGGCGACTGGGACGAGGCCATGCGCAACGTGGACGCCGGCCACTCGCTGGCACGTACCAGCGGCATAGCGTTGACCACCCCGCTGCTCAACTGGACGTCGAGCCAGATCCACTCCCTGCGCGGCGACTGGGAGGAGGCTCACCGCAGTGTCGCCCAGAGCACCACGTCGATCGGCGACTACGAGATCATGCGCATCCCGGACATGCTGGCACGAGCCCAACTCGCCGAGGCCGCAGCGGATTACGGGAAGGTCCGGCGCATACTCGTACCGCTGAGGGCGATGTCCGAGAGCGTCCCCGCACTCTCCGAGCCGGGTTTGTGGCCCTGGGTGGACGTACTCGCGAACGCCCTTGTCCTGGAAGGGCAGTACGATGCGGCCGACGTTCTGCTCCGGGAGTACGGGAAGCGGTCAGAGGAACGCGGGCACCGCTCGTCGGCGGCCCGGATGAAGTACGCCCGCGGACGGCACCTCGGTGCGATCGGCGACATCCACGGCGCGCGTCGGACATTCGAGGAGGGCATCGAACTGCTCGACGGCCTCGGACTCCGCTACGACCAGGCGCGGGTCAACTTCGCCTACGGGCAGACGTTGCGACGGGCGGGTAAACGGCGCGCCGCCGACGCCGTCATCGGGACCGCCCGCGATCTGTACGTGTCGCTCGGGGCGAACACCTACGTCGAGCGTTGTGACCGCGAGCTGAAGGCCGGCGGGATGGCGACCTCACGCGTGGAGACCCACGGCGCCACAAAGGATGCCGCCGAGCTCACCCCGCAGGAGGAGGCGGTGACCTCGCTGGTGGCACGAGGCCTCTCGAACCGCGAGGTGGCGGCCGAACTGTTCATCTCACCCAAGACGGTGCAGTACCACCTGACGCGGATCTACGCCAAGCTCGGGCTGCGATCACGTGCGGAGCTGGCCGCCTCCCGACGCTGATCGACCAGGGGCGCCCCGGTCTTCTCGACGACCATCCCGAAGTCGACGCCCGGCGCGAGCTCCACGACCTCGAAACCTGTCCCGGCGACATCGAACACGCCGAGGTCGGTGATGACCCGGCTCACCACGTTCCGGCCGGTCAGCGGCAGGGCGCAGTGCTCGAGGAGCTTCGGCTCCCCCTTCTTGGTGACGTGCTCCATCAGGACGATCACCTTGCCTGCGCCGTTGACGAGGTCCATGGCACCGCCGATGCCCTTGACGAGCGCACCGGGAACCATCCAGTTGGCGAGGTCACCGTTCATGGCGACCTGCATGCCGCCGAGGACCGCGACGTCGACGTGCCCGCCGCGGATCATCGCGAAACTGGTGGCGGAGTCGAAGTACGACGCGCCGGGCAGCACCGACACGGTCTGCTTGCCCGCGTTGATGAGGTCGGGATCGACCTCGTCGTCGTACGGGAAGGGACCGACGCCGAGAATTCCGTTCTCGGCATGCAGGAAGATCCCCGAATCGTCGGGCATGTGGTCTGGGATCATGGTCGGCAGACCGATGCCCAGGTTGACGTAGTCGCCGCGGGTCAGCTCTTTCGCTGCGCGGGCGGCCATCTCGTTGCGATTCCAGGTCATTGTCATGTCTCCTATGCCGTGACGGCGGTCGGGCGTTCGCGGATGGTGCGCTTCTCGATCCCCTTGCGCGCGGCCTGTTCCGGCGTCAGCTCGACGATGCGTTTGACGAAGATGCCGGGCAGGTGGATCTCGTCGGGTCCGAGCTCACCGACCTCCACGACCTTCTCCGCCTCGACGATCGTCGTGCGGCCCGACATCGCGGCCGGCGGATTGAAATTGCGTGCCGCGGCGTGGAACCGGCAGTTTCCGGCCTTGTCGGCGACGGCGGCGCGAACCAGCGCGTAGTCGGTGACGATCGCTTCCTCGAGCACCATCGGCGTGCCGTTGAACGTGCGGACCTCCTTGGGCGGGGAGGCCTCGGCGACGGTGCCGTCGGCGTTGTACCGCCACGGCAGGCCGCCCTCCTCGACGAGGGTTCCCACACCGGTGGGGGTGAAGAACGCTCCGATTCCGCTGCCCCCGGCGCGCATCCGCTCGGCGAGGGTGCCCTGCGGGGTCAGTTCGACGGTGACCTCACCGGAGAGGAACTGCCGGCCGAATTCCTTGTTCTCGCCGATGTAGGAGGCGATCACCTTGTCGATGCGCCGATTCTCGAGCAACAGACCGAGACCCGCGCCGTCGACGCCGCAGTTGTTGGAGACGATCGTGAGGTTCTTCGCCCCCTGCGCGAGGAGGGCGTCGATGAGGAAGCCGGGGATGCCGGCGAGACCGAAACCGCCCACGGCGAGACTCGCACCGTCGGGGATGTCGGCGACGGCATCGGCGGCCGACGCGGCGCGCTTGTCGTAACTCATTGTTGCTCCAGATGTTCGATGAGTGCGGGGTTGATGATGTCGGGTTGCTGGGCGTTGGCCAGGTGAGCCGAGTCGGGCACGACGAGCAGGCGGCCCTGCTGCACGTTGTCGGCGATCTCCTCGAGCTTCGCCGGCGGGGTGGCCGGGTCGTCGGCGCCCGCGATGGCCAGCGTCGGTGCGGCGATGGACGACAGGTCGTCCCGGAGGTCCATCTCGGCGATGACCTCACAGCACGACGCATAACCCTCGGCCGGGGTCGCCGCGACCATGTTCTCGTGGAACGTCCGCGAACTGCCGTAAGTGCTCAGGTATTCGGGCGTGAACCATCGCTGTACGACGGATTCGGCCACGGCCCCGGTCCCGTTCGCCCGCACCGTGGCGGCCCGGTCGAGCCAGGCCTCCCGCGGCGGGAGCTGGGCTCCCGTGCAGAGCAGCGCGATCCGGTTGACCCGCTCGGGGTTTCGGGCGGCGACCCGCATCATGGTCATGCCGCCGAGCGAGAGACCCACGAGATGGGCGCGTTCGATGTCGAGGCGGTCGAGCAGCGCGATGACGTCGTCGGCGAGGTCGTCGATCGTGTAGGGCCCCTCCGGCACCGGCGACTCCCCATGACCCCGGGTGTCGTAGCGGACCACCCGAAACCGCTCCTCGAGTGCGGCCAGCTGCGCATCCCACATGCGGTGTGTGGACCCGAGCGAGTTCGACAGCACCACTGCGGGTCCGTCGGCACGTCCGGAAACCACGGCGTGCACCTGCACCGGGCGGACTTCGACGGCGCTCATCGGGTGGCCTCGAAGATCGCGGCAAGGCCCTGGCCTCCGCCGATGCACATCGTCTCCAGGACGTGCCGCGCCTCGCGGCGGCGGGCCTCGTAGGCGGCGGTGGCGAGGATGCGGCCGCCGGTCGCACCGATCGGATGGCCCAGGGAGATACCGGAGCCGTTGGGGTTCAGGCGTTCATCGCCGGCGTCGATCTTCCATTCGTCGAGGCAGGCGAGAACCTGTGCGGCGAAAGCCTCGTTGAGCTCGATCAGGTCGATCTCGTCGAGGGTGAGCTCGGCACGGTCGAGAGCGGCTGCGGTGGCACTGACGGGGCCGATGCCCATGGTCTCCGGCTCGCAGCCGGTGATAGCCCAGGAGCGCAGGGCGAGAAGCGGTTCCAGGCCACGACGACGCGCCTCCGCGCGGGTCGTCACCACACACATGGCCGCGCCGTCGTTCTGCCCGGAGGCATTGCCCGCCGTGACCGTGGAGTCCGCGTCGAGCTCGAGCCGGATGGGACGGAGCTTGCCGAGCGATTCGGCGGTGGCATCGGCTCGCGGGTGCTCGTCGCGGTCGACGACGGTGTCGGGCTTGCCGCGTCGTCCGGGGATCGTGACCGGGACGAGTTCGTCGTCGAAGCGGCCCTCCTCGTGGGCGGCGACGGCCCGATGATGTGACCGTGCGGCGTACTCGTCCTGGTCGGCGCGGGAGATGCCGTACTTCGCGCGCAGGTTCTCGGCGGTCTCGATCATGCCGCCGGGCACCGGGTGGGATTCGCCGCCCGCGGTGAGCCGACCGCGGTCGAGGCGATCCATCAGCTCGACACCGCCCTGCTTGATCCCCGAGCGCAGCCCGAGTGCGTAGTGCTCGACATTCGACATCGACTCGGCACCACCGGCGACCACCAGCCGCGCGCCACCGGTCGCCACCGACGACGCCGCGGTCAGGATGGCCTGCAGTCCCGAGCCGCATCGGCGGTCGACCTGCATGCCGGGGACGCCGACACCCAGCCCGGCGTCGAGTGCGGCGATCCGGCCGAGGGCCGGCGATTCACCACTCGCATATCCCTGTCCGAGGATGACGTCGTCGATGTCGCCCTCGCCGAGTCCGGTGCGGGTGGTCAGTTCCTTCAGCAGGTCGGTGGCCAGGCGGGTCACCGGCACCGAGGACAACGCTCCTCCCATACGCCCGACGGGGGTACGCAGGGGTGAACAGATGACGATGTCGGTGTCCGCGGTGCTCGAAGATGCCATGCAACCAGCCTAGGGACCTGCAGCGATATGGAGAAGTATCCATTTGCCCGCCTTTGATATATCAGGAGTATCAATCGGTAGGATGGCCCGCATGGAGCTGCGCCACCTACGGTACTTCTGCGCGGTCGCCGAGGAACTGCACTTCGGCCGCGCGGCTCAACGTCTGCACATCGCCCAGCCGCCGCTGTCCCAGCAGATCCGCCAACTCGAGGACGAACTCGGCGTCGCACTGCTCGTCCGGTCGACGCGGCGCGTCGAACTGACCGCCGCAGGCGAGGACTATCTCCGGCAGGCGGTCGCGATCCTCGACTCCGTCGACGCCGCCGCCCGCCGCGCACAGCGCATCGCCGACGGCCGGCAGGGCAACCTCGCGATCGGTTGCGTAGGATCGGCGACCTACTCGCTGCTCCCTCGCTTCGTGCGCGCACTGCGCAACGAGCTGCCGGATGTGGATGTCAGCGTCCGGGGCGAGATGCTCGCGCCCGAACAGATAGCAGCACTGGAGTCGGGCGACATCGACCTGGCCCTGCTCCGCATGCCCGTGGAGACACGCGGTCTGCACGTCGAGTCCATCCGGAAGGACCGCCTGATCGTCGCGCTTCCGGCCGACCATCCACTCACCGCGACCCCCGAAGACCAGCCGGTCGCGATCGCACAGCTCCGGGGAGAGGACTTCATCTCGCATGTGGGCGGCGGGCGATCAGTGCTCAGCGGGGTCCTCGCCGCAGCGGCGGAGCGCGCAGGCTTCGTGCCACTGATCCGTCACGAGGTCGAGGAGACCTCGACGCTGGTGACGCTGGTCGCGGCCGGGCTCGGAGTGGCGATCGTGCCCGAGCCGACCTCCGCACTCGGAGTGGCCGGCGTCGTCTACCGGCCGCTTGCCGCACCGATCGACCACGTCGACCTCGCGGCCGCATACGCCGCGGCCCGTCGAACCCCGCTCATCGACCGAGCGGTGGCGGTGCTGCGCACCCTCTCCTGAACGCAACCCCGCGCTCCTGAGAAGCGAGCCAGCGCAGCTGCTACTCGCTCCCTGAGGAGCGAGCTTGCGAGCGTCACGAAGGGCCTGGCGAGAATCTCTCATCAGGCCCTTCGAGGCTCGTCGCTATCGCTCCTCGCACCTCAGGGAGCGAGAGTTCGGTTGTAGCGCAGCGATGTTCGTGAGATCAGCGATGCGTGAAGTTCGGGTCCCGCTTCTCGACGAAGGCGGCCATGCCCTCGGTCTGGTCGTCGGTGGCGAAGGTCGAGTAGAAGAGGCCGCGCTCGGCACGGACGCCCTCGGTCAGGCCGGACTCGAAGGCACGGTTGACGGCCTCCTTGGCCAGGGCCGAGGCGATGAGCGACTTGGAGGCGATGACCTCGGCGACCTCGATGGCCTTGGCGAGGGCTTCTTCCTTGGGGAAGACACGCGAGACGAGACCCGCACGCTCGGCCTCGTCGACCTTCATGTTGCGGCCGGTGAGGATCATGTCCATCGCCTTGGCCTTGCCGACGGCGCGGGTGAGGCGCTGCGAGCCACCGATGCCCGGGATGACACCGAGGTTGATCTCCGGCTGGCCGAAGACGGCGTTGTCGCCGGCGATGATGAAGTCGCAGAGCATCGCGAGTTCACAGCCGCCGCCGAGGGCGTAGCCGGTGACCGCGGCGACGATCGGCGTGCGGGTGCGCGACAGTTCGTCCCAGGCGCCGAAGAACTGCTGGTTGGCGACCTCTGCGTAGGTCTTGGTGGACATCTCTTTGATGTCCGCTCCGGCGGCGAACGCCTTCTCCGAACCGGTGATGACGATGGCGCCGACGGCCTCGTCGACGTCGAATTCCTTGACGACGGAAACGACTTCGTTCATCAGCTCGGAGTTGAGGGCGTTGAGAGCCTTCGGGCGGTTGAGGGTGATGATGCCGACCCGGCCGCGGCGTTCGACGAGGATGGTCTGGTATTCGGTCACGTCTTTCCTTCTTTCGGGTTGTGCTGGTCGGTCAGGCAGTGACGTCAGGCGAGGAACGTCAGGTCGTGCGGCAGCGGCGCGAAGAACGCGTCGACGCCCGCCTCCGAGAATTCTGCCCAACTCGGGTTGCGGTCCTTGTCGATGACCTGTGCCCGGATGCCTTCGGCCATGTCGGGATGCAGGAGGCACCGCAGCGACACGCGGTATTCGCGGACCAGGGTGTCCTCGAGGGTCGCGTCGGCCGCGGCCTCGCGCAGCGACCGCAGCGTCACCGCGAGCGCGGTGGGACTCTTGGCCGCGATGGCGTCGGCGGTCTTGGTCGCCATCTCGTTGCCGACCGCGCGGCAGCGGTCGATGATCTCCGGGATCGTCTCGGCGGCAAAGGCTTCGGCGATCCACTCACGCTGTGCGGCGAGCTCCGACTCGGGAGCTTCGGTGGCGAACTCAGCAATCGCGGCGTCGACGCCGGAGGCCCCGATGGCCTCGATGAACGCGGACAGCGAGTCGGACGGGACGAAGTGGTCGGCGAGACCCATGGCGATCGCGTCGGCGCCGCGGAGGTGTCCAGCGGTGAGCCCGGCGTAGAGGCCGAGACCGTCGGGAACGCGCGAGAGCAGGTGGGTACCACCGACATCGGGGACGAACCCGATGCCGACCTCGGGCATCGCCAGACGCGTGCGGTCGGTCACGACGCGCACGTTGCCGTGCGCGGAAACGCCCACGCCGCCGCCCATGACGATGCCGTCCATGATCGCGACATAGCGCTTGGGGTAGCGGGAGATCGCGGCGTTGAGCCGGTACTCGTCGAACCAGAACTTCGCCGAGGGCGAGTTCTCGGCGTCGAGGTCGGTGGAGTCGGGATTGCCGCTCAAGGCCGATGCGTCGCGGTGGATGGCAACGATGTCGCCGCCCGCACACAGACCGCGCTCGCCGGCCCCATAGAGGACGACAGCCTCGACGGCGTCGTCACCGGCCCACTCGTCGAGCCGCTCCGCGATCTCGGTGGCCATCTCGTGGTCGATCGCGTTGATCGACTTCGGACGGTTGAGGATCAGCGACCGCGCCGACCCGTTCTCCTCCGTCAGGACAGACGGGACCAGCACTGATTGTTCCGACACGACCGAAACTCCTCTCCACACCGACAGGCCTCCTCAGATGGTTGCATATCCTAGTAACGGAGGCCAGACCCCGGGTGCCCCTTCCCGATGAGGTTAGGGTGGCCTTATGGGCTACTCGAGAGCACGCGTCCGCGGGGTCGAAGACCTCACGCCCAACCTGCGTCGTCTGACGTTCGACGTCGACGACCTGCCCGGGCTCGGATTGCCCGGCGTCGCCGACGAGGCGGTGGGCATCTACTTCCCCTTCGAATCGCAGCGCTCGACCCCGGACATGGAGTGCCGGGACGGGACCTGGGCGTACTACGACGCCGACCCCGCGCCGGACGGGCGCAATTACTCGATCCGCACCGCCGATCCCGCGGCCGGCACCGTCGTCGTCGATTTCGTCATCCATGCGGCGGGACCGGCGACGACCTGGGCCCAGCGCACCGAACCGGGTCACGAGGTCGTGATGACGCACGCGCGCAGTTGGTTCACGCCGCCCGACGGCACCGACCGGCTGGTCCTGGCCGCCGACCTCGCCGGACTCCCCGCGCTCGCGCGGATCATCGAGGAACTCCCGTCGGCCGACGGCGTGACGGTGGTGGCCGAGGTGCCCGCGCCGACCGATCTCGCCTACCTGCCCGATCGCGAGGTGGAGACGGTCACCCTCATCGGCGGAAACGGGCGAACACCGAGCCGACTGGCGGAGACGGTCGCTTCCCTCGACCTCCCCGCGGCCCGCGACACCGCCGCGTACTGCTGGTTCGCCGGGGAAGCCTCGGAGTCACGGGCGGTCCGCAAACACCTGCGCAGCGAGCTGCGGTGGAGCCGCGACTCCTGCGACGTGATCGGCTACTGGCGACAGGACAGCGAACGCTGGACCCGACGCTATTCCGAACGCGGCGCCGAGCTGTTCGCGGTGTACCGGCAGGCACTCGCCGACGGGAAGACCGAGAAAGAGGCATCCGAGGAGTTCGACGAGGCCCTCGAGCGCGTCGGACTCTGACGCGATCCCCCTTCAGACCGGCGAGATCACTCGACATTGCGGGTGACCCGCCGCAGCAAGGTCACCAGCATGTCGATCTCGTCGTCGTCGAGGTCGTCGAGCATCTGACGCTCGCTCTCGATGCGGCGGGGGAACTGTTCGTCGACCACTTCTCGTCCCGCGGGCGTCAGCGACAGCAGGACCACACGACCGTCGCGTTCGAGACGTTCGCGTTCGACCAGACCCATCGCGACCAGCCGTTCGACGTTCTTGGTGGTCGACGCCCCGGAGATCCCGGCGACCGAGGTCACCTCGCTCGCGCGCAGCGGGACGTCGCTGCGCGCGAGTGCGCCGAGCACGTCGAACTCGGTACGGGTGATCCCACGAGGGGCGAGATCGCGATCGAACCGTGCGAGGGCCAGTGAGCTGATCCGCACGATCCGCCCGATGACATCGACCGGACGACAGTCGAGGTCGGGGTACCGCTCGGCCCATTCCCGTCGGGCACGATCGACGTAATCCGACCCTTCGGAGCGCGCTGACATGCGGCGATCTTAACATTTCGCAGATGCTTTATAGCTAATTTACCTAGAAAGTATTACCCTGGACGAATGCACGACGCCCCCGCCATCGCCCGTGACCGCAACCGACTGCAGCATTCGCGGCGGGCGCTCGCCCATTCGGTGTCCCCGGCGGCGTGGCGCCGCACGCTCGAGTTCCGGCGTGCCGATCCGACGGTGGCGATCGCCGTGCGCGTCGGCCTTGCCGGCGCGATCGTCCTGGTGGTGGGCGGGCTCCTCGGCCGGACCGAGATCGCCGGGTTCGCCGCACTCGGCTCGCTGGCCGCCGCATTCCTCCGCTACGAGCCCTATCCGCGACTGGCCCGCAAGCTCGCGGGTGTGGCGGCACTGATCGTCGCCTACACCGCGCTCGGTGCCACACTCGGCGTGGCAGCCGCACCGATCTGGTCGCAGGTGGTGCTGGTGTCCGCGGGCGCGGGCATCGCCTATTGGCTCGTCCTGGTCTTCGGCATCACCGGCCCCGGGCCGGTCGTCATGATCTTCGCCGCCGCGGGCGCGGCAGGGTTCGCCGACACGTGGGCCGACGCCGCATCCGTCACCGTCGCTTCCGCACTCGGCGGTCTCGCCGGTTGGCTCGTGGCGATGGCCCCGGCGCTGTCCCATCCGCACAGCCCCTCCCGGGTGGCCGTGGCGCGTGCACTGGCCGCCGTGTCCGCGACCGAACAGCAAGGCGCGGAGTCGGTTCCGGCTGCGCAGGCGGCCATCGACCGCGCTCGGGAGACCATCGCTCTCACCCCTAAGCGCCGCGTCGACGAGCACGTCCACGAACTGGCAGCACTGCTCGACGTCGCCGAGGACACCCTGACCGACCAGGAACCCGGACGATCTCGACGGGACGACTTCGCGCGGCTCGAAGCCGAACTCCGCAAGGTGCGCAGTGACCTTCGCACGCCACGGGCGAAGAGCCCGGGATCGCCGCCCGTCACCAAGCCTGCTCCCGACCACCTCCGCGCAGCGAAGGACAAGGCGTTGTGGTTCAGCGCCTCTCGGGTGGGCCTCGCGTCCCTGATCGCCGGTACGTTCGCGGTCGCCGTCGGCCTGGACCATCCGCTGTGGGCGACGCTCGGCGCGATCGCCACGTTGCAGGGCGTGAATTACGGCCACGCCGTTCAACGCGCCATCCAGCGGCTCCTCGGCAACGCCGCGGGCGCACTCCTCGCCGCCGCCCTGATCTCCGCCGATCTGAGGTATTGGCCCATCGTCGCCGTGATCGTGGTGTGCCAGATGGGCGCGGAACTGACGGTGACCCGCAACTACGCGGTCGCCTCGACCTTCGTCACCGCCATGGCGCTACTGCTGACCACGATCGGCCACCCCGGCGGCACCGACATCGCAGCGGCACGCGTCGGCGACACCCTCGTCGGCGTGGTCGTCGGAGTCATCCTGGCAGCGTTGACCATTCGCCCCGACGACCGACACCACCTACCCTCCGCCGCCTGATCCGAAAGAACGCGACGCACCCAGGTCTGCTGCCTGAGCCCGGAGAGACACCGTCACCCAACCAACCACCGGTCGACGTGAACCCCGACGGGCAGACGTCGATCGACGTCTGCCCGTCGAGTTGAGGTTCGGCGGTCGGGGCTCCGGACGCTCCTCAGCGAGCGGGCGGGTACTGAGTAGCCCGAAGCCTGCAGACGGCGTATCCCCCGCTCCCTGAGTAGCCCGAAGCCTGCAGACGGCGTATCCCCCGCTCCCTGAGTAGCCCGAAGCCTGCGGAGGGCGTATCGAAGGGCTAATACTGCGCGACCTGCCCTTCCTTCGGGGCGCGGTACATCTTCCACAGCAGCTTGGGCATCCCCCGCGCCGGCAGCGGTTTCGGCCAGTCCCGGGTACGCATGAGGGCCTCGGTTCCGCCGTCGACGGTGATGACGGTGCCGGCCATGAAGTCGGCGGCCGGCGACAGCATGGTCATCACCCACGCGGCGAGTTGCTCCGGCGTCCCGAACTCGCGCACCGGAACCGGGAACGACTTCACACTCTTGGCCTGAGGACTGTCGAGCTGCGACTGCAGCAGCGGTGTCATCACCGGGCCGGGCGCGATCACGTTGACCCGGATGCCCTCGCCGGCCCATTCCGGCTTGGTCCCCTGCCAGCGGACCCACTGGGTGACCGCGATCTTCGACGCCGCATAGGCGACCGGCGCGGTGACACCGCGACGTCGGCAGATCTGCCGGGTCGCACCCGCGGTGTCGCCGTTGATGAGCCGTCGGATCGCACCCCGCGGCACCAACGGCGTCACCGTCGTCGAATTTGAGCCGAAGACAACCACTTTCGCCTTGTCGGCAGCAGCGAGGGCGGGACGCCATGCGGTCAGCAGGTCGGTGACGCCGAGGACGTTGACCTCGGTGATCATCCGCTCACGCCCCTCGGTCGGCCCCATGCCGGCGGCGAGGACCGCACCGTCGAGCCTGCCGCCGGCCTTCGCGAGAACCTCGTCGGCAGCCTTCTGCCGACCGTGCGCAGTCGACAGGTCGGCAACGACATCAGCGTCCCGCAGATCGACGCCGATCACCGTGCGCCCTTCCCCGCGCAGGGATTCGGCCACTGCCGCACCCATTCCCGACGCCGATCCGGTCACCGCGTACGTGCCGCCCCTGTGGTCATGCGAACCCTCTCTTGAATCTCTGATCGCTCTTCTTGTCACGCTCGCCGGCACCGTGCCGGTCCTGCGTCCGTTCATAGGCGTCGTTGAATGCCCGCAACTCATTGAGCAATCCTTCCGGGCTACCCGGTCCGAGATCGGCAAAGACCTGCTCGAGTCGCTGCGCCCGCAGCAAACCGTCGCGTTTGAAGGACTCGCGACCCTCCTCGGTCGGACGGATCAGCTTCGAGACCGAGCCCTCGACCTCGAAACGTTCGAGGTAGCCGTGCTTGATCGCGGCGTTCACCTGGCGGTTGACCGTGGACTGCTCGAGTTCGAGTTCCTCGGTCAGTTCACGAAGAGTGCGCGGCCGACCGTCGGAGAGGACCCACAGGATCGCGAACGCCGACTTCTCCAACCCCACCGACGGATGAACAAGGCTCCGACGCCGGGACATACGCAGCAGTTCGGCCGCCAGGTCTCGGTGTACCGGCGATTGCCACGGCGCGTGGTCCTCGGACATGTCTCCTCCATCACATCGACCAGGACAATCTACTGTCCGGTTTGCCTATGTAGGTTACATATGTATGCTGCATACCTCGAAGGAGGTCTCACATATGAGCCACGTACAAGGTCAGGCGCCCGACGCGGTCGCCGGCCAGGCCACCCCCGCCGCCGACAAGGCACCCGCCGGCGCCATCGGCAGCGTCGTGGCGCTGTGTTTCGGCGGACTCGTCGCCTCGCTGATGCAGACGCTGATCATCCCGATCCAGCCGGACCTGCCGCGTCTGCTCGGGACCTCGATCGGCAACGCCTCGTGGGTCATCACGGCCACCCTGCTCGCCGCGGCCGTCGCGATGCCCATCGCCGGACGCCTAGGCGACATGTTCGGCAAGCAGCGCGTCCTGCTCGCCAGCGCCATCCTGCTCACCCTGGGATCGCTGCTCTGCGCACTCGGCGACTCACTCGTGCCGCTGGTGATCGGTCGCGCCGTCCAGGGCCTGGCGATGGGCTTCATCCCCGTCGGCATGAGCCTGATCCGCGAGATCACCCCGCCGCGTATCACCTCGATGGCCGTCGCCGCGATGAGTGCGACGCTCGGTGTCGGTGGCGCGATCGGACTCCCCCTGTCGGCCTGGATCGTCCAGACCTGGGACTGGCACGCCCTGTTCTACGTCGCGACCGGCCTCGGCGTGCTCATCATCGCAGCAGTGCTGCTCCTCGTTCCGCGCGTCAACACCGCCGCCGGCGGTCGTCTCGACATCCCCGGCGCCATCGGCCTGGCCATCGGTCTCTCGGCCTTCCTCATCGCGGTCTCGAAGGCCAACGACTGGGGCTGGACCTCGGGACCCACCCTGGCCCTCGGCCTCGGCGGGATCGCGGTCCTCGTGCTGTGGGGATTCTTCGAGCTCCGCCAGTCCGAGCCGCTGGTCGACCTCCGGACCTCGGCCCGGCCGGCCGTGCTGCTGACGAACATCGCCGCGGCCGCCATCGGCTTCGGCATGATGGCGCAGTCCATCATCCTGCCGATGCTGCTGCGTCTGCCCGAGGCAACCGGATACGGCCTCGGACAGTCGATCCTGGCCGCGGGTCTGTGGATGGCCCCCGGCGGTCTGATGATGATGTTCTTCGCCCCGCTGTCGGGCCTGCTGATCAACAAGATCGGCGCCAAGTTCACCCTCGCGATCGGCGCGAGCATCCTCGGCGTCGGCTACGTGTTCGCCTTCTTCCTCATGGACGCGGCGTGGAAGCTGATGCTGGCCTCCATCATCTGCGCCATCGGCGTGGGCATCGGCTACGCGGCCATGCCGACCCTGATCATGGGTTCGGTGCCGGCCACCGAGGCGGGCGCGGCCGTCGGACTGAACGGCTTGATGCGATCGCTGGGCACGACCGTCGCCTCCGCCGTCATGGCCCTGATCCTGGCCAGCGCGACCATCTCGCTGGGCGGCACCGAGGTACCCGACGAGTCGACGTTCACCTGGTGCTTCCTGATCGCGGCCGCCGCGGCCTTCATCGGCGTGGCGATCACGCTGCTGATCCCTTCCAAGGGAAACGCGTCGAGCATCGTCGAGGAACAGCCGGCACCCGCGAGGAACTGACCCTCCCCCGAACACGAGAGTGGCCCGGCAGTCGTCGCTGCCGGGCCACTCTCGTTGTGCGTCCGCCTCAGGGCTGCATCTGCCTCATAGGCCGCTACGACGCAGCGTCACGCGGTACGTGTAGTGCTCGGGCAGGAAGTAGCTGATCGCGAGTTCGACGGCCCGCCCGCGTGAATCGGTGTAGAGTCGGTCGACGCGCAGCACGGCGTGACCCACCGGGCAGCCGAGCCGCTCGGCGGTCTCGGCCTCCGCAGTGGTGGCCGTGATCGATTGCGCGCATTCCTCGATCGGATACTGCAGGTGCGGTTCGAGCAGGCCGATCATCGTGTGATCGCTTGTCGCACCGGCCTTCACCTCGGGTGCATCGATCACCAGCCGGGCCACCGACTCCGGCCACGACACCGTCGTGACCACGAACGGCACACCGTCGTGGAAGCGCTGGAACACGATTCGATAGACCACGTCGGTGTCGAGTCGCAGGCGTCCGGCGGCCTCGAGATCCACTCGACGCGAGGGCGATTCGAGGACCTGCATCTCGGTGTCGGTCGAGAGGTTCATCAGATCGTCGATCGAGCCGAGCTGCCGTAGGTACTGACCGGCGTTCTCGGTGGCGAAGGTCCCCCGGCCCGGAACGCGATACACCGACCCCTCGGTGACCAGTTCGAGGAAGGCCCGGCGCACCGTCTGCCGACTCAGCCCGTACTCCTGCGACAGCTCGGACTCGGTGGGCAGCCGCACACCGCCCTTGTACCGACCCTGCGCGATGTGCGATCGCAGTTCTGCGGCCAGCGTCTTGTACGCCGGCTCGGACTGCCCGACCTCGCTCATCCCACTCCCTTGTCCCGATGACGCCGGTTGTTGTGGATCGACCTGCTCCTGATCGACCTCGTCTTGATCGACCTCGTCTTGATCGACGCCGTCAGATCCCGCCCCGCGCAACGAGTTGCGCGGCGATGACGTTGCGCTGGATCTCGTTGGTGCCCTCGCCGACGATCATCAGCGGCGCATCGCGGAAGTACCGTTCGACGTCGAACTCCGTGGAGTAACCGTAACCGCCGTGGATGCGGACCGCGTTGAGGGCGATCTCCATGGCGACCTCGGAGGCGTAGAGCTTGGCCATGCCGGCCTCCATGTCGCACCGCTCGCCCTTGTCGTACTGATCGGCGGCGTGCCAGGTGAGCTGACGGGCGGCGGTCAGCTTGGTGGCCATGTCGGCGAGGTAGTTGCCGATCGACTGGTGCTTCCAGATGGGTTGACCGAAGGATTCGCGCTGCTGTGCATACGCCAGCGAATCCTCGAGGGCGGCGGTCGCGACACCGAGTGCGCGACAGGCGACCTGGATGCGTCCGGTCTCCAGCCCCTTCATCATCTGGCCGAAACCCTTGCCGGGCACGGTGCCGAGGATCGCCGACTTGGGTGCGCGGTAGCCGTCGAAGGAGAGTTCGCAGCTCTCGACGCCCTTGTACCCGAGCTTCGGCAGATCACGCGAGACGGTCAGTCCGGGACCGTGTTCGACGAGGACGATGGAGATGCCCCTGTGCCGCGGCTGTGCGGCCGGGTCGGTCTTGCACAGCAGGGCGATCAGCCCGGAGCGTCGGGCATTGCTGATCCAGGTCTTCGCCCCGCTGATGACCAGCTCGTCGCCGTCTTCCTTGGCGACGGTGGACATCGCCTGCAGGTCGGAACCACCACCCGGCTCGGTCAGCGCCATGGTCGCCCGCATCTCGCCGGTGGCCATCCGCGGCAGGTAGTTCTGCTTCTGCTCCTCGGTGCCGAACAGGGTGAGCAGCTTGGCGACGACGGTGTGACCGCCCATCGCACCCGCCAGGCTCATCCAGCCGCGTGCGAGTTCCTGGGTGACCTGCGCGTAGCAGGGCATCGAGACCGGCGAACCGCCATACTCCTCGGGCACGGCCAGACCGTAGATGCCGATCTGCTTCATCTGCTCGATCCACTTCTCCGGATACTCGTTGGCGTGCTCGACCTCCTGCACGGTCGGCTTGACCTCGCGGTCCACGAACGACCGGACGGTCTCGACGAGGAAGGATTCTTCGGCTGACAGCGTGCTCATGAGGGGGCTCACCTGTGATCTTCGGAGTCGGGCTGATTTGTACGGCCATTTTGTCCATCGGCCGTACCTATGTCAACCTTTCCAACAGACACCGAGGTCTGATAGAACGTCAAGGCACGACTTTGGCCGCACATTTAAACCCGGCATCCGGGTTGACACGATCACTGGGAGCAATGGTGCAGAGAAGACGAGGCGTTCTGGTGGCTCCGGCCTCCGACGACCGCAAGGCACGCAAGGCGCTGGCGTCCATCGCCGACGAGGTGGTTCTCGACCTCGAGGATGCGGTCACCCCGGCCAACAAGGACTCGGCGCGTGCCGCCGCTGCCGAACTCGTCGCCGAGTTCGGTGCCGAGCGCGCGGTCTCCCTGCGCATCAACGCCATCGACACCCCGTGGGCATCGGACGATCTGGCCGCGTGTGCCCGGATGGCGAACCTGACCTCGGTGGTGCTCCCCAAGGCCGACACCCCGGGCGACCTCCAGGAGGCCGACAAGCAGCTCGGCGACTCGTCGGTCCGCCTCCAGGCACTGCTCGAGACACCGCGCGGCATCCGCGACGCCGGCACGATCTGCGCGGCCACCGACCGCCTCGACGCCGTGCTGATCGGGTACGCCGATCTCGGCGCCTCGCTCGGCCGGGCGTCGGGCCTGCCGATGCAGACCTGGCACGTCGTGCAGGACTCGGTCCTCCTCGCCGCGCGGGCCGCGGGCGTCGACGTGATCGACGGACCCCACCTCACCATCGCCGACGACGACACCTTCCGCGATGCCAAGCGCTGGGTCCGCGACCTCGGCTTCGACGGCACCTGGGTGATCCATCCGGCCCAGTTGGCGAGCGCCATCGAGATCTTCACCCCGGATGCGGCCTCGATCGAGGACGCGCGACGCGTGCTCGAGGCGCTGGAGAAGGCAGCGGCCGCGGGCGCCGGTGCCGCCGAGCTCGACGGCCGGATGCTCGACGAGGCCCTCGCCGTCTCCGCTCGCCGCGTCCTCGCGAAGGGAGCGGTCGATGAGTGAGCCGATCGCCGTCGGCGGCCCCTACTTCGACGAGCTGACACACGGGCAGGTCTTCGACGACGCCCCGTCGCTCACGCTGACCTCCGGTCTCGCCGCCTCGCATCAGGCGATCCTCGGTGACCGCCTCCGACTCTCACTGGATGCGCATCTGGCGGGCCATGTTGTCGGCGATGGCGGCACTCTCGCCCATCCCGGCCTGGTCACCGACGTCGCGATCGGCCAGTCGACGCTGGCCACCCACCACGTCAAGGCCAACCTCTTCTACCGCGGGCTGCGCTTCCTGAGTTACCCGAAGATCGGTGACACGCTCACCACGGTGACCGAGGTCGTCGGGTTGCGCGAGAACAAGCCCAAGCCCGGACGCGCCCCGACCGGCCTCGCCGCACTGCACATGGTCACCACCGATCAGAACGGCGCCACGGTCCTCGACTTCTACCGCTGCGCGATGTTGCCACTGTCCCCGGACGCCGACCCGGACCGCACCGTGCACGCCGACGACCTCAGCACCATCGGTCCCGGCGAGGATGCCGAACCCGCTCTGCCCGGGTGGGATCTGGACACCTATCGGTCGTCGGTGGGTGGGCAGCACTTCTCGCCCGACCTGGCCGGACGCGTCTACCGCTCGAGCGCCGACGTCGTCTCCAGCGCACCGGAACTCGCGCGGCTGTCACTGAACATCGCAGCCACCCATCACGACGAGCGGGTGGCCGGGAAGGCGGCCGGCGGCCGGCTCGTCTACGGCGGGCACACCATCGGACTCGCCCTGTCGCAGGCCAATCGGGCCCTACCCAATCTCGTGACCGTGGTGGCCTGGGACTCGTGCGACCACACCGGACCCGTCCGCGAGGGCGACACCCTCAGCTCGGAGATCGAGGTCGAGGAAGCCACCCCGCTCGCCGGCGGCGGCGGAGTCCTGCGGCTCCGGTCGAAGGTCGTCGCCCACGGCGATGCCGAGGACCGCGAGGTCCTCGACTGGCGCTACCACGTCCTGATGGCCTGACCCGAACACCCTTCCTCGGAGGATCTTTCGCATGAGCACCACACCCCGCCCGCTCGAGGGCCTGCGCATCGTGGAGGTGTCGAGCTTCGTGGCGTCACCGCTGTGCGGCCTGACGCTGTCCCAGCTCGGCGCCGAGGTGATCCGCGTCGACCCCATCGGCGGCGCTGCCGACACCAACCGCTGGCCGGTCACCGCCGACGGCAACTCGATCTACTGGACCGGCCTCAACCGCGGCAAGAAGTCGGTGACCGCGAACTTCCGGGAACCCGAGGGCCAGAAGCTGATCCAGGACCTGGTCACCGAGAGCGGTCCGGGTGGCGGCATCCTCGTCACCAACGCGGGCGGACGTGCCTGGATGAGCCATGAGACCCTGTCCGCCACGCGCGCCGACGTCATCACCCTCGAGCTCCTCGGACGCACCGACGGCACTCCCGGTGTCGACTACACCGTCAACGCCGCACTGGGCTTCCCCGCGATCACCGGCCCCACCGACTACGCGGGCGTGGTCAACCATGCGCTCCCCGCATGGGATGTGGCCTGCGGCCTGTACGCGGCTCTCGCGATCACCGCCGCGGTACGACGCCGCGACCAGACCGGCGCGGGCGCGAAGATCACACTGCCGCTGGAGGACACGGCGCTCGCGATCGCCGGGACCCTCGGCTACCTCACCGAACCCCAGCTCGGCGGCAGCGGCCGCCCCGCAACGGGCAACGACGTGTACGGCACGTACGGAACGGATTTCGTGACGGCCGACGGCGGCCGCTTCATGCTCGTCGCCCTCACCCCCCGGCACTGGCGGGATCTGGTGGCGATGACCGAGACCGGAGACGCGGTGGCCGCCGTCGAGAAGGCTCTCGACGCGGACTTCACCACCGAAGCCGACCGCTTCACGCACCGCGGGGTCCTGACGCCGCTGTTCGCAGCGTGGTTCGCACGCCACAGCACCGCCGAAGTGGAGGAGGCGCTGGCGCGGGCCTCGGTCCTGTCCGAGCGGTACCGCACCTTCGAAGAGGTCGTCGAATCCGGAGTGCTGCAGCAGAATCCGCTGTTCACCGAGCTGGACCAGCCGGGCATCGGCACCTACCTCGCGGCCGGCCTGCCCGCACAGTTCGACGGCGAGCACTACTTCGCCGGTCCCGCCCCGGAGCTGGGGTCGTCGACGGGCTTCTGACGCCCCCTCCCAACACAGAGTGCGGGATCAGTGCCGCTTTCCGGCACTGATCCCGCACTCTGTTCGGGTCACCTGTGCGCCAGATGATCCGGGCGCGGCTCGGTACCGCCGAACGGCTCCTGCAGCGCGTTGGACTTCGCGTTGAACACGACGAAGAGGTTGCTCCGCGGGTACGGCGTGATGTTGCCGCCCGAGGCGTGCAGGCAGTTCGAGTCGAAGTAGAGCGCCGACCCCGCCGGACCGGTGATCGTGTCGATCCCGAGTTCGTCGGCGAGTGCCGCGACGTCCTCCTCTTCCGGCGTGCCGAACGGCGGACGGTATGAGGTCAGCGATTCCCGGTGGTAGCCACCGGGCGTCTCCCCCACGCAGCCGATGAATCGGCGGTGCGAACCGGGGACGATCATCAGCGGACCGTTGGTGGACAGGTTCGGGGTGAGCGCCAGCGACACACTGAGCGCCCGTGGCGCGGGCATTCCGTCCTCGGCGTGCCAGGTCTCGAAGTCGGAGTGCCAGTAGAACGGCCCCCCGGCGAAACCCGGCTTCAGGTTGATCCGGCTCTGGTGGATCGTGACCTCGTCGTCCAGGATCTGTTCTGCAACACCGCGAATCGAGTCGCGGGCACAGATCTCCGCAATGAGGTCGCTGAGCTGGTGCACCGCGAACAACGAACGCACGTCACCGCTGGAGGGCTCACGGATCACGCGGTCGTCCTGCCCGAGACGATCGGTGATGTCCGAGACCTCGCGCAGGCACCCGTCGATGTCCGCGGCCGACAGCACCTTGTTCTCGGTGTGGTACCCGCGGTCGGCATAGTGGCGGAGTTCGGGCGCCGACAGCGGGCCGGGGTTGCCCATGCTCCCCCACACGGTGTTGTGGGGACGCGGTTCCATCTGGCTGCGGTGGGCGAGACGGGTCCGGTACACGTCGACACCGCGTGTCCGGTTCTCGGTCTCCGCGATATCGGCGTTGCGAAGAGTGACGTTCTGGCTTGCTGTTTGAGTTACCACGATCGATGCGATCCTTTCCCTCATCCGGCAGGCCGCTCGGGCACGAGACGTGCGGCGGCAGGCAAGGTGATTGTGTTGTGCGCGAGTCCGCCTCATACGCCGGCGGACCGCGAGATCAACGGCCGCACCGGGCGCGCGATCAGCTACACACGCCTGTTCAGGGCCGTATGTGTGCACCCTGCCAGGGAAAAGCGGTCCCCTGCAACCATGCTGGTATGCCGCTTGCGAAAGCCCGAGTTGTGGCGTGGATCTCAGAGGTGTTGCAGGACGACCGTCGCGATCGACGAGGGTTTGCCCGACGAGTTCGCCGAGACCACTCGCACGACGGACAGGCTGCGGCCCTGGTGCAGGGTCTCCGAGGTGAAGGTCGTGGTGTCGGCTGCGTTGCACGGACGCACGTAGGTGATGTCGATGCTGGTGGTGCGTAACTGCCCGTTCGCCTCGACCGACGACATCGCCGCGAGCTCGGAAGCGCAGACGAGGATTCCACCGTGCACGCTGCCCATACCGTTGGCCGACAGAACCGTTGGCGCCATGGTCAGCACACCGGGCGCGGTCGTTACGAGTCCCAACTGGTCTCGAACCGGGCTGTCCGGCGTGTCGAGGACCTCGGTGGTCGCATGCGCACCGGGAGTCGTCGGGGCGTCGACGAGGTGGGAACGCTGGACGATCGTCGCGATCGTCCGGCCGGACGGGTCCGACACCGTTCCCGTGGTCATCGCTCCGCGCTCGTCACGGGCGACGAGTTCGCCGGTGACGTCGAGGGCCGTGCCGTCGAGCGGCGGGTCGGTCACGAAGTCCATCCGGATGTTCAGAGACACGGGCCAGCGTCCATCGGGGCTGCCGGAGTCGACGACGTGCCCGGTCACGTCGTCGAGGGCGACCGCCAGAGCGGCCCGGTTGACGCCGGCCGCGGGGTCGGCGAGCCACGGCCCGGTCTCGATGCGGGCCCGGCCTCGTTCGGCGGACATGGAGTGTCCGCTGATCCGCAGCATGACCTCGGGCCCACCGATGTAGAAAACAGACGAAGTCGTCGGCATGGAACGAACCTACTCAGCGTCGGGAGTTCGCGTACTCCAGGATCACGTCGACGGCACGCGAGGCGCTCTGGCAGGCGCCCTCCATGGTGGTGGTCCAGTCGGTCCTGGTCCAGTCACCGGCGAGGGCCAGGCCGTCGACGGCGGTCCGCTGATCCGGGCGGATGCCCGCGGTTCCGGGACGCTGCGCGAACGTCGACTTCGGCATCCGGACCACATGGCTGTGGATCACCTGCGCCTCCGCGGCCCGCGGGTAGTACTTGCGGAGCATGTCCATCTGGATCTCGGTGATCTCGGCATTGGTCTTGCCGATGAGGTCGTAGGAGGCCGAGACCGTCGTGGAGTAGAACCAGTTGTCCTTCGGTTCACGTCCGTGCATGCGCTGCCGGTCCCAGACCTGTTCGAGCACTCCCTCTCCGCCGAAGAGGATCTCGCCCCAGTCGGTCATCCCGATCGACCGGTCGAGATAGAGATTGACGCTCACGATCGGGACGGGGGTGAGGTTGTCGACGGCCTCGTAGATCCGCTCGTGTCCCGGAACCTGATCGAGCAGTCCCTTCACGCTCCACACCGGCACGGCACAGATGACCGCGTCGGCCGCCACCTTCTCGCCGTCGGCGAGCGTCACCCCGGTGACGGTGCCGTCGGCGACGTCGATCGACGACACCACCGCGCGATGGCGGACGTCGACACCCGCGTCGGCGAAGCGCTTCTCGGCACCGGAGATGAACAGGGTGTCGAGATCCACGGTGGGGAACCCGATGGAGACCGGGGTGCGCGTCGCGACCGCGCGGCGCGCGCCGGTGACCAGCAGGTCGGCGGGCACCTTGGCCGACGAGATCTCGGTCTTGTCTCCGGTGAGGCCGATGACGATGCCGTCCCACAGCGCGTCCCGCGCCGACTGCGGCATGCCGATCCGGCGGAACCACTCGTCGGCGGTCACGGAGTCGAGCCATTCGGGTTGCCGGAACGCGTGCCTGATCAGCCTCGCCTGGGCGAGCGCGGTCCGCAGCCGGTCCAGACCCGTGACCCCGGGGAGGTCCCCGATGGCGGCACGCAGGCCGGTCAGCCCGCCGAAAGCCGACTTGCGGGTGGCACCGCCCGGCATCCGGAACGTCATGTGTCCGGGGAACTCGACGTGTTCTCGGGTGCCGACGCTCTCGAGGTATCGCATGAGGTGTTCGTATCCGCTGGCGAAGACGTGCTGACCGTTGTCGGGGACGTCGTCCACCGCGGCGAGCGGCATCGAGATGGTGCGACCTCCGAGCGAACCGCGGCGCTCGAGGAGCGTCACCCGCTGTCCGGCCTCCGCAAGCCACACCGCCGACGCCAGACCGGCGAGTCCCCCACCCACGACCACGCAATGCATGGGCCACAGCGTAGCGGCCGGCGCCGACCGACGTGAGATGGTTCGGCGCTTGCGTCTCAGTCGGTCATCTTGACGTTCCGGGCGGCGCCGAGTGCCGCCAGGGCCTGCGGAACGAGGAACAGCGAGAGCACCGCCATCGCCACCGTCCAGGAGTCGGTGACGTCGTGGAGGAAGCCGATCAGGATCGGCCCGCAGGCGGCCGCGAGGTAGCCGACCGATTGCGCCATACCGGAGACCTGCCCGGTCTGCTCCGACCCCGAACTGCGCAGGACCATGAAGAGCAGGGACAGGCTGATGGAGGCGCCGGGGCCGACCATCACGCACGCCGCCCAGAAGCCCGGCCACACATCGGTGGTGATGAGCCCGGCGAAGCCGAATGCGCAGACGGCGAGCACCACGAAGGTGACCCCGCGCTGGTCGTCGAACCGGCCGGCGACGATCGGTACGACCAGCGACATGATCAGCGCGACCACCTGCGCGCTCGCGACGACGGCCCCGGCTCCCACCGCCGACATCCCACCGTCGACGAGGTACTGCGGGAGCCACGCCACGAAGGTGTAGAAGATCAGCGACTGGGTGCCCATGAACACCGTCACCGCCCACGCGATCGGATTTCGCAGCAACGACGCCGACGGTGCCGCCGCCGTAACCCGGTGCACGTGCGACAGCTGCGGGACCCACACCACGACGGCGACCAGCGCGAGAAGTCCCCACGAGGCAAGTGCGAGACGCCAATCCCCGCCCAGCGCATCGTTGATCGGCACGCTCACGCCGGAGGCGACCGCGGCACCGCCCGAGAGAGTCATCGAGTAGAAGCCCGTCATCAGACCGGACCGGTGTGCGAAGTCGCGTTTGATGAGCGCCGGCAGAACCACGTTGCACGTCCCGATGGCAGCGCCGATGATCGCCGATCCGAGGAAGAGTGCGACCGACGACGGGACCAGTCGCACGACGATTCCGAGGATCAGCAGGAGCAGCGACCCGAAGATGACCCGCTCGATGCCGAACCGATTCGCGAGCCGTGGCGCCACGGGAGCCGAGATGCCGAAGAAGAGGACGGGCAGCGCGGTCAGCAGACCGGCCACCGCACTGCCGAACCCCGCATCGGCGGAGATGGTCCCGATCAACGGACCCACCGACACCACCGCCGGACGGAGGTTCGCCGCCACCAGCATCACGCCGACGGCGGTGATGATCACGCCGGCCGTCGTACGTTCGGTCGTCCTGCGACGGCGCGTCTGCTCTGACATCGTTACGCAACCTAACATTCGACGCCGACGGCGACGGATGCGGAAGTCCGACGGTGATCGATCATCGATGCTTGAATGAGCCATGTCGTTCGGGGTGCGCAAGAACTTCCTGCGTGTGGCAGGTTTCGTCGGGCTGATCATCGGCGTGGTTCTCGGGGTCGTCGGAGGTCCACCGACCGTCCACGCCGACCCCGGCCCGGGTTCTCCGCTCCCCTCGGCCGATCCGTTCTATCGCTACGACGGCTCGCTGCGGGACGTCGCGCCCGGGACCGTGATCCGGACCAGGCCGATGACGTTCCGGACACCGCGCCTGTCCACCCCCATCACCGGAACCCAGGTCCTGTACCGCACGACCGATCAGTTCGGCGCCGGACGCACGACGGTGGCGACCGTGCTCCGCCCGCTGATCCCCGGTCCGACACGGCTCGTTTCCTACCACATGGCCTACGACGCCCTCGGTTCCCAGTGCGACCCGTCGTACACCCTCTCGGGTGGATACGCGAACGGCACGGCCACCACCGAACAAGGTTTCATCGCAGGCTATCTCGCCGCCGGATACACCGTCGTGGTCCCGAATTACGAGGGCGAGGATCTGCAGTGGACGATCGGTAGGCAGTCGGGATATGCAGCGCTCGACGGCATCCGGGCGGCCGAGACATTCCTGCGTCTACCCCGGTCCACGCCGGTCGGACTCGTCGGCTACTCGGGCGGCTCCATCCCGACGCAGTGGGGAGCCGAAATCGCTCCGAGATACGCACCGGAACTCAACATCGTCGGTGCCGCCGCGGGCGGGCTACCCGTCGACCTCGCGCACAACCTGCCCTACATCGACGGCAGCGCGAAGTGGGCCGGGGTGATCCCCGCGCTCGTCGTCGCCTACCAGCGCACCTATGACCTCGACACGTCGTCCTTCCTGTCGCCGCGCGGCGAGCAGGTGACGAAAGCCGTGAGCGCGGAATGCATCTCACAGTTCGCGTCGAAGTACCCCGGCCTGACGAGCGCATCGATGGTCGTCCCGCCCTACACCGGCCTGCTCGACGTCCCCGGGGTGGTACGTGCCATCAACGACAACATCATGGGCAGCCAGGGAACGCCGAGAACCAAGATGTTTCTCGCCGTCGGGCACTACAACGCGATCGGCGACACACTGATGGTCACCGGTGACGTCATCGGTTTGGCGAACGAATACTGTTCGCGCGGAGTCGATGTCACCTATCAACAGCTCAACGGACTGACCCACCAGGAGGCCTTCCTGCCGTTCGAGCCGCTGGCCGCGGAGTACCTCACCGAACGTTTCACCGGAATCCCCACGCGCAGCAACTGCGCAACGCTCCCGCGCGGGAACAGCCTGGCACCGCTGCCCGTCCCCTGACGCCTCAGACCGCCGGGTCGCCCGCCTGCGGCCACAGGTAGGACGCATACTTCTCGTACATACCGCGCTTCCGTGCACGATCCTTCACCGTCGTGGCCGCGCCGTCCCGCCGCAGCGCACGCAGCAGGTCGAGGTCGAATCGTGCGGTGACCACCGCCGGTTGGTCGGGCGGGCCGGCGGCGATGACGCCGTCGTCAGGAAGTCCCGCTTCACACGGCCCGAGGAACGAGGCGTGCCCGCGGCCGTCCGGGACCGGCCCCGAACCCACCCCGACCACCGGGCAGTGCACCGCGTACATCTGGTTCTCGATACACCGGGCCGCCAGCGTCTGCCGGACCCGATGAAAGCCCGCCACGGTGAATGTGTAACTGGGCGTGAGCAATACGTCCACACCGAGGCCACCGTGAATCGTCGCGAGTTCGGGAACCTCCGCCTCGTAACAGACGAGAATCCCACACCGGACACCGGCGACCTCGATCACCGTGACCTCGTCCCCCTCGCCCGCCAGCCAATCCCATTCGCCGGGGAACAGATGCGATTTGGTGTGCCGCACAACGGTTCCGTCGGGTGAGAACACGTGCGCGACATTCAGCAGGCCGTCGTCACCGCGCATGAAGGTGCTCCCGGCCACGATCGTCTGTCCGCGCTGGCTCGCCTCGGCGGCGAAGAGGTCCTCGTAGACCGCGGCGTGTTCGGGTAACGCCTCGAACGCCTGGCGAGGCGCCAGACCGGCCCAGCCGGGAGTCGTCGCCGACAGCCCGATCGTCATGCATTCGCCGAACACGACGAGGTCGGCATCACCGGCCTCGTCGAGTTGGCGTCGGGCCCGATCGGCGAATGCCGGCCAGGACGGTTCCGGCGAGACGTCGAACTGCACCGCCGCGACTGCCAGCACGTCGCTCATATCGGGTTTCTCCTCCGGTGTCACTGCTCTCGGGTTCGCTTGTGTCAGATCACTTCAGCAGCGGCATGACTTGAGTACCGAATCGATCGAGATCGGTCTGGTAGTCCTGGAAGGTGAACATCACGCCACCGACACCCTCGACCTCCGAGATGGCGCGGATCTGCTCGGCGACGCTCTTCGGGTCACCTTTGATGACCTCCCAGAGCATGAAGTTGTCGCTCTTGCTGAGGGTCGCATGCAGCGAGTTGGCATCCCCGGAACTGTCCATCGAGGCGTGACCGGTCATGGTCGCGACCGTCGGATAGTCCTGGTTCTCACGCCAGTTGCCGATCACGTCCTCACATTCCTCGAGGCTGTCGCGCACGACGCACTGATAGAGCGGGTAGGCCTCGGTCGTGCGGCCCGCCTGCTCCCCCGCGGTACGCACACGGGCGATCTGTCCGACGAGTTCGGCGTGGTCCAGTTTGCCGCCCATGAACTGATAGTCGGCGAACTGCGAGGTGAAGACCATCCCCTTGTCCGACTGCCCTGCACAGACGACGGCGACGTCCATCTCGTCACCGAAGTGCGGTTCGAGTTTGGCGTCGTTCATCTGGAAGAACTTGCCCTTGAAGTCGGACTGTCCGGTTGCCCACAGCTCTTTCATCACCGTCATGTACTCCGCCGCGTAGTCGTAGCGGTATTCGAAGTACTCATCGCCGGGCCACAGGCCCATCGACTCCCATTCCGGCTTCTCCCAGCCGGTGATGATGTTGACACCGAACCGACCCGGGCCGGCCATGTTCGCGACCGTGACAACCTGCTTGGCGGCATACACCGGCGGCACGCTGAGCAGCGAGATCGACGGGATCAGCTGGATCTTGCGGGTCACCGCGGCGAGACCGGCCATCGTCGTGAACGAGTCGAGCGCGTAGTCCCAGAACCGGGTCTCACCGCCCATACCCTTGTACTTGTTGGGTGCCAGGAGGAACTCGAATCCGTAGTGCTCGGCCTTGAGCGCGGTCTCCTGCATCAGGAACCAGCTCGGACGGTACTGCGGGGACGCCGTCGAGATCACCCAACCGGTACTGAGGGTGGGGGCGAAGACTCCGAGTTTCATGTGCACACCTTTCGCGTCGATCGACCTGGCGAGACGGCGCCACGCGCGTTCTCAGACCAGAGTTCGTGCGAGAAAGGTAGATCCGGGAGGGTCCCGTGCGAATCCGCACAATTACGTACCGCTGGTTACCATCTGGTTGCGCGGGTTGCCGGCGCAGACATCCCTTCTCGCTCGGCGGGCGCACCGACCGGGTCGCAGCTAAAATCGCCTGACCCGACACCTGTCCCGACAGGACACGACAGTTACGACAGGACACGAGATGGCGACGACCCCCGGCGCGCGGAGCGCTCCCGCGCACCGATGGGACGGCGCCCCGTTCTGCGTGCGGGTCGACGCTCGCGGCAACCCGGGCGTCGCCGAGGCCGGGTCGTGGCGAAGCGTGCCCGATCGCTTGCGCGCCATTGCCGCCGCCGCCGTTCGCGAACACCTTCCCCATGCGGACTTCCTGTGGCGCGGGGAAGTTGATCAGCCGGTCTGCTCCGTGCGGATCGACGTCCGCAGTGAGGCGGCGACGACGGTCGCATTCATCTCCGGCGAACCGCTGGAGACGCTGCCACACGATCTTTCACGACGAGAACTCGAAGTCCTGACCCTCGTCACCACCGGTGCGAGCAACGCCGAGATCGCCCGATGGCTCGACATCTCACCTCGGACGATCACCACCCACGTCGACAACCTGCTCCGAAAGCTGGACTGTGCGTCACGCACAGCCGCCGCGGTGCGCGCGGTCGATGAGGGCATAATGTTGGTACCGATTCCGGTCTCGCGACGGGATGAGCTGTGCAGCACCAGGATCGGGCGCGTCCTCGGAGGCATCGACCACGGTCCGGCCCGCCTCCCGGGAACGCCGCGAGTACGTCTGCGGCCATGGCGAATCGGGGCCGCGGTACCCGCTTCCGGCCCCGGTGCGAGCGATGCGGCGGAGATGCGCCGCGGACTCCAGCTCGCCATCGAGGAGATCAATGCGACCGGCGGGGTCCACGGGCGTCCTGTCGATATCGAGGTGACCGACATCGACATCGCCGACGCGGCGTCGACCCGCGCGGCGATCGAACAACTGGCCGACCGCGAGGTCGACGTCCTGACGTCGGCCTACGTCGCGCACCAGGATGTCGCGCACGACACCGCCGCCGCCACCGGTATCCCCTACCTCCACGCCGCGACATCCGGGGCGATGGAGGAACGGGTGCGAAACGACCGCGGCCGATACTCGCGGGTGCTGCAGTTGTGCCCCAGCGATGTCCACTACGCACCCCGCTTCGTCGGCTTCGCCGGAGACCTGCATCGCCGTGGACTACTGCCCACGACATCACGGACCCTTGTGTGCATCCAACAAACCTCCTGGCAGCTCATCGATTTCGGTACCGCTCACGCACAGGCCCTGGCCGACGCCGAGGGGTGGGAGCTGGTGACGATCGACGTCGCGGACGAGAACGGGTGGACCGCCGCCGCACAAGCGGCAATAGCCCGGGAACCGGCCGCCGTCATGATCGGCTCATATTTCGTCGACCACCACATCGACGTCGTGCGTGCCGTTCGGGACGCCCGCGCGCCGAGCATCGTCTACTCCATCTACGCGCCATCGGTGCCGGCCTTCCGCGAGCGGCTCGGTGCCGCCGCCGACGGCGTCGTGTGGGCGACGACCACCGGGACCTATTCGGACGCCATCGGTCTCGGTTTCGCCCAGCGGTTTGCCAGGAGGTTCGGCTCTGCGCCCGGGCGATCCCACGCGGGCCTCGCATACGACCGGGCGCACGTGGTCGCGCAGGCGTGGGCGCGCAGCAACGACTTCCGGGACTTCGACGACGTTGTCCGCCGCATGCGATCGACCACCTACCGCGGGGTGAACGGCGCGTACTCGTTCCATCCCGAGACCGGCGTCGCGGCCGGCTTCCGCGGGCCGGGAGACGACCCGTCGGTGGCGCTCGCCCACCTGGTCTATCAGATCCAGGACGGCCGGCAGGAGATCATCGCCCCCGTCCCTTACACCACCAGCCGATTCCGTCGGCCCGATTGGCTCACGGCCCCCGCTCGATAGTGTCGGGACGCGAACCATTCACCCCGGGAGCGTTTCGCCACCGATCGGAGCGAGCACCTCACCGGTGTAGTACGACGACAGTTGCTCGGCCGCGAAGAACACGTACGACGGCGCGATCTCATCGGGCTGGGCGGCACGGCCCATCGGGCCTGCGTCCCGAAGTCCTTCACGGCCTCGGCCGGCATCGTCGCCGGGATCAGCGGGGTCCACACGGGTCCGGGCGCGACGCAGTTGACGCGGATCCTCCTCTCCATCAGCGACTGCGCGAGCGAGTACGTCAACGCCAGGACCGCACCCTTGGTCGCCGAGTAGTCGATGAGGCTGTCGTTGCCACGCAACCCGTTGATCGACGAAGTGTTGATGATGGCGCCACCGCCGGTCAGATGCGGCACCGCTGCGCGGGTCGTGTGGAAGAAGCTGTGGATGTTCACGTCGAACGTCCGGTACCACTGTTCAGGGTCCACCTCCATGAAGTCGTCGACCACCTCCTGGTAGGCGACGTTGTTCACGAGGATGTTCAGTCCGCCCAGTTCGGCGACGGTCCGTTCGACCACCTCCGCGCACGCCGATCGATCCCGGGTAAGCTCTTATCTCGCCCGAGACCGTTGGCACTTTGTCGTTTTTGCGTGCCTTTCTAAGCGTGGGGTAGCCGTGCCAAAGACCAACGATCTGCCACTCGACGATTCTCGTATCCGTCACGTCGGCAGCTTTCGATTTCTCTTCGACACCGAGGAATGGGAGTGGTCGGACGAGGTCGCCGAGATGCACGGATACCAACCGGGCGAGGTCACCCCGACCACCGAGCTGCTGGCCGGTCACAAGCACCCCGACGACCGACACGCCTTCGACGAGATGGTTGCGACGATGCTGAGCCGACGCACGCCGTTCTCCAGTCGTCACCGCATCATCGACACGTCCGGTCAGGTGCATCACGTCGCGGTGGTCTCCCAGCAGCTCATCGACGAGACCGGCAACCCGATCGGCGCCGAGGGCTTCTATCTGGACCTGACCGGCTACGACGAACAAACCGTCAAATACCAGGTCGACGAGCATGTCGCGCGGTTCCGCGAACACCAGGGCGTCATCGAACAGGCCAAGGGGATGATCTCGATGGCCTACGGGGTCAGTCCCGAGCGTGCATTCGAAGTGATGCGCTGGCGGTCGCAGACGGCCAACGTCAAGGTCAACGAGCTGGCCAAGAACATCGTCTCCGGTGTCCACAAGTACGTGGTGCTTCCGGACCCGGTTCGCCAGGCCTTCGACCATCTGCTTCTGAACGCCCACCAGAACGAGAACTGAGTCCGCTCCCGACGGCCATAGCCCGTCGGGAGTCACAACCACTGGGTTTCATGGCCACCGGACCGGGGTATCTGCAAGCGAAGTGCCGACTCTCGGCAATTCAGCGGCGGTGTCGCCGCCTTCATGCGGACCCGGTTGAGTCAACAGCCGTTCATGTCTCGAAGTGAACGGATGGAACAGTGGACGGTCGGTTTATCGGGCAACTCGGCGGCGCGGCAACTCTCGAGAAGATGGACACCTCGCGGGCCACCCGGGTGGGCACCACAAGTATCCGGGTCGCGTCCGTCCCGCAGTCACATGTCTACGTCCGGCACCTGTCGCCGGTGAACGGATCGGTCAGCGTCCTCGACACCGGGGCCGTGTCGGTGACCCGCCTGCCCGACCCGGTGCCGGCGGACGGGGCCAAGGTGCCCGGCGGATGGTGGCCACCGCTGATGCTCGATCCGCGCTGGATCGCCGAGCACCACAACGAGTTCGACGTCTTCCACCTCCATTTCGGCTTCGACGCGGTCGAGCCGTCGGTGATGGCCGATGTCCTCGGTGAACTGGACCGCCACGGCAAGCCGCTCGTGTACACGCTGCACGATCTCCGCAATCCACACCACCCGGAGCCCGGCGCGCACGAGGAGGTCCTCGACCTCCTGGTCCCGGCGGCCGACGAGGTCGTCACACTCACTCCGGGTGCAGCCGAACAGATCTCGCAACGCTGGGACCGGTCTGCCACCGTGTTGCCGCATCCGCACGTGGTGCCGCCCGGCCGGTTCGCCCCACGTGAGACACCTGCCGACGAGTTCGTCGTCGGCGTGCACGCGAAGAGCGTCCGCGCCAACATGGACCCGCTGCCCGTCATCATGACGTTGCTCGAAGCCGCATCCGACTACCCGGACATGACGATCCAGATCAACCTCCACGATGAGGTCTTCGTGCCCGGGAACCACTGGTACAACCCCGACTTCGGCACCACTGCCCTCGCCTTGTCGCGCCACCCGTACGCCCGCGTGCGAGTGCACGACTACTTCACCGACGATCAGCTGTGGGACTACCTGCGCGGCCTCTCGGTCTCGGTACTGCCCTACCGGTTCGGCACACACTCGGGCTGGCTGGAGGCGTGCCACGACCTCGGGACCTCGGTGATCGCACCCAGTTGCGGCTTCTACCACGAGCAGCAGGAGTGCTTCACCTACGACTTCACCGAGGACCGTTTCGATCCGGATTCCCTGGTTGCCGCACTCGCACAGGCATATTCCGCTCGCCCGGCCGCGGCGATGTGGCGGGACCGACGGGTCCAGCGACTGTCGATCGCCGAAGCGCATGCGGGTCTCTACACCCGGGTGCTGGATGCTTGAGCCTCTACGGATCGCGATCGTCGCATCCAGCCGCCACCCGATAGCGCAGCCGTTCGCCGGCGGCCTCGAGGCCCACGTCTGGCACCTGACCCGGTCGCTGACCCTTGCGGGGCACGACGTCACGCTGTTCGCCGGGGCCGGGAGCGACCTACCGGTCGAGTCTGATCGTCTGCGCGGAGAGCTGTTCGAGCCGTCGGACGCAGCACGTTCCGATGTCTCGATGCCACCGCCCGAGGTGCTGCGCGACCATCACGCCTACCTGTCGTTGATGCTCTCGTTCAGCCGGAACCCGGACGACTTCGACGTGATCCACAACCACAGCCTGCATCACCTGCCGGTCGCGATGGGACCCGCCGTCGACACCCCGATGGTCACCACGCTGCACACTCCGCCCACACCGTGGCTCGAATCCGCGCTGGCGCTGGCACCCGAGACCAGGTGTGTCGCGGTCAGCCGGCACACCGCACGCGCATGGTCTCACGTCCTCGGTCCGATACCGGTGGTGCACAACGGCGTCGAGCTGAACCGCTGGCCGCTGGGTGACGGCGGCGACGACCTGGTCTGGTTCGGACGCTTCGTGCCGGAGAAGGGCGCCCACCTCGCGATCGAAGCCGCCCGGATCGCCGGGCGCCGGCTACGGCTCGCCGGACCGGTCAGCGACGAGACCTACTTCCGGGACCGCGTCGCGCCGTTCCTCGGCGATCGTGTCCGTTACGAGGGTCATCTCCACCAGCACCAACTCGCCCGGCTGCTGGGATCGTGCGGCGCGGCGCTCGTGACGCCGGTGTGGGATGAGCCGTACGGACTCGTGGTCGCCGAATCCCTTGCCTGCGGGACCCCGGTGGCGGGCTTCGCGCGGGGTGGCATCCCGGAGATCGTCGGCGACACTGCGGGCGTGCTCGTCGCAGGCGGCGATGTCGATGCGCTCGCGGAGGCCGCCGAGAGAGCATTCTCGTTCGATCGGCGCGAGGTACGCCGCCGAGCCGAGACCGCTTGTTCGGACATCGCGATGATCGATCGGTACACCGACATCTACGCCGAGCTGGTCGCCGATCGGAATCGCCGGTGTGTTCGCTCGTCTGCACAGGCGTTGTCGGCATGATCGGTTACTACGTCCACCATCAGGGCCGCGGGCACTGTGCCCGTGCCGCCGCCATCGGCGCACAGCTGCGGACCGACGTCGTCGCGCTCACCAGTGCGGAACTGACCGACCCCGCCTTCAGCGAGGTCGTCACCCTGGACCGGGACGACGCCGATCCCGCCCCCTCCGACGTCGACGCCGGAGGTCTGCTGCACTGGGCACCCCGGCACGACGAGGGGCTCCGCAACCGGATGGCCCAGCTGGCCGACTTCGTGGCGACCAGGCGTCCGGCCGCGATGGTCGTCGACGTGTCGGTGGAGGTCACGCTCTTTCTCCGGTTGCTCGGTGTGCCGGTCGTCGTGATGGCGATGCCGGGTACGCGCGACGATCTGCCACATCAGCTCGCCTACCGCGCCGCCGACGCCGTCATCGCTCCCTGGCCCGACGACCTGTACCGGCCCGACTGGCTCGTCGAGCATCTGCACAAGACGGTCTTCACCGGTGGAATCTCCCGCTTCGACGGGCGGCCGCAGGTCTCCCACCCGACGTTTGCCGCCGACGTCCTCGTGCTCACCGGGGCCGGCGGCGACCGGCGGGCACCGCACCCGGCGACCGGGCTCGCCGACGCGCTCCCCGACCTGAAGGTGGTGGGCCTCGGTCCGTCGTTCGGAACCTGGGTCGACGACCCGTGGCCATTCCTCTGCAGCGCCCGGCTGACCGTGATCGGAGCAGGTCAGGGAAGTGTCGCGGACGCCGCCGCCGCCGGCCGTCCCACGGTCGTGATGCCGGAGGACCGTCCGTTCGCCGAGCAGCGGGCAACTGCGGCCACGCTTGCGCGCTCCGAGCTCGCGCTCGTCGCCTCGAGGTGGCCCGATGTCGACCGCTGGCGGTCCATCGTGGACTCGCTCGGCGATTCCACGCCCGCGTGGAACCGATGGCAGACCGCCGGAGCGGCCGGACGCGCCGCCCGCGCGATCGAAGCGGTGGCACGGCAATGACCCCGTTTCCACCGCCCACCGATCGTCCAGACGAGAACGATGGCGCGAGCGAGACGGTCGCGGTGATCACCATCGTCTCGGGTCGCCACCGTCACCTACGCCGACAGTTGCAGGCGTTCGCACACTCGACCGTGCGGCCCGACGTGCACATCGTCGTCGCCATGGACGACCCGCGGATCGACGCGGTCGTCGCCGACTCGATTCCGCCCGGACACCCGATCCGGGTCCTCCACGTCACCGGCGAAGAACCCGGCGCACTGCCGCTCGCCCAGGCGCGCAACGCGGGTGCGCGGGCCGCGGTCGACGACGGGGCCACGTTCCTGGTGTTTCTGGACGTCGACTGCATCCCCGGCCCGGTCATGGTGCAGCGTTACCTCCGATCGTGCTCCGCGACAGCCGATATGCGACTGCTGTACTGCGGGCCGGTGACCTACCTGAAGCATGATCAGAAAGCCTTCGATCCGCGCGAGCTGCACCGTTTCGTCGACCCCCATCCGGCGCGTCCGGCGCCGGGGCCGTGCCAGACCCGGCTCTCGTCGGAGCTGGCATTGTTCTGGTCGCTGTCCTTCGCGGTCCGCACCGCCGACTGGCTCGACCTCGGTGGGTTCCACACCGGGTACCGGGGCTACGGCGGAGAGGACACCGATTTCGCGATGTGCGCTGCTGACAGCGGCTTTCGCATCGCATGGGTCGGTGGCGCCGATGCGTATCACCAGCATCACCCGGTGTCGGACCCGCCCGTCGAACACCTCGAGGACATTCTCCGCAACGCACGTGTCTTTCACCGGCGATGGGACTCGTGGCCGATGGAGGGGTGGCTCAACGCCTTCGCGAAGCAAGGACTCATCCGCTATGACGTGGCCACCGACGACTGGGTCCCGAGGACCGGACACCTGCTCCCCAGCTGATCGCCGGGTCACCTACGGAACTTGGAAAAGCAGATGGACACTCCGCGCGTGGCCTCACCGAGCGCAGGCTCCGCGTATTCGACCGTGTGGGAGTCGGTGACGGTCCGGACGATTCGCCAGCCGAAGGTGGACTCGTTCAGAGCAACCCCC
The DNA here is from genome assembly GCF_900105725.1 of Gordonia westfalica. NCBI lineage: Bacteria > Bacillati > Actinomycetota > Actinomycetes > Mycobacteriales > Gordoniaceae > Gordonia > Gordonia westfalica. The sequence continues at coordinate 323,846 of NZ_FNLM01000036.1, read as the reverse complement.
TGCACGAGTTCACCGCGGATCTCCCCGACCACCCCGTTCGACGAGAGGTGCAGCGTGATCTCCAACGACGAACCCTCCGCGGCCGCGGCGATGATCTGAGAGCAGATCTCGTCGACGGCGACCTTGGCGTCGATCACGTCGTCGAGCGACCAGTCGTCGATGTACAACGCGGTTTCGACCAGGGCACGCACCACCGCCAGACGATCGGTCGCGGCCGGAATCCGCAGGACCGTAGGCATGCCGCCATTGATCGACAGCTGGGAAGTGGCGTCTGAATCGGTCATCAATTGAGTCTTCTTCACACGTCGAGTTGGGTGAATCTGCATCGGTCTTTGCATGAGTGCCCCGCTGTGGTGTCGTCCAAACCGAGTCCGAGTGATACGCCTCGCCCGCCGTGCCCCCCGCAGCTCGTTTCGCAAGATTAACACCAGCGGTAGGTCTCCCGGCCGCGTCGGGCGATGCCCTCACCGCAGCCTTCACGGCGCTCAGCTGCGGCAACCGCCGTCCCACACCCGTCGACGTTTCAGCGCGCCGCCACTGCGGTACCCGACGGGCACAGCCAATCGGAGTTCACCCACTAGTGGCGAAGGGGCGGATATGCCAGATCTCACACCTGAACGCGAGGTCGCCTCGCGGGAGGCGATCGCCCGACGGCCGGCGCGCAAGTCCCGCGGGCTGAAGGCTCTCGGTCTCCTCGGATTCTCTTGTCTCGGGCTGATGTTGGTGCTCGGCGGAACTGCCATCGCGGCCGGCGCCGGCGATCGGGACGCGACCGTGTGGCTGGCCATCGGCGCGGTCATCGCCGGCATCCTGGCGGTCGGGCTCCTCATCGGCAGCCGAGTTCTCCTGCGGCGGCGCGCCGGTCGCGACGGCGAGCGCGCCTTTCAGGACCCGATCCAGCCGGAGACCACGGCCGAAGAGGCCGAGCGTTACGAGGAGCGGTATCACGACTTCCCCGTCGATCACGCCGGCAAGCACGAGCGCGCCCGTGTCGAACGTTCGGAAGACCAACAACAACAGGGAAAGGCCTGAAACATGCGCGCAGTGACCTGGCAGGGCAAACGACACGTGTCGGTGGAGACGGTCCCCGACCCCGAGATCATCGAACCCACCGACGCCATCATCAAGGTCACGTCGACCAACATCTGCGGCTCCGACCTCCATCTCTACGAAGTCCTCGGGCCGTTCATGAACGCCGGCGACATCCTGGGCCACGAGCCGATGGGCATCGTCGAGGAGGTCGGCTCCGACACCGGCGACCTGAGGGTGGGGGACCGTGTCGTCATCCCCTTCCAGATCTCCTGCGGCTCATGCCTTTTCTGCAACGATGGCCTCATGACGCAATGTGAGACGACCCGTGTCACCGAACAGGGAACGGGTGCCGCATTGTTCGGCTATTCGCAGCTGTACGGATCGGTGCCCGGTGGCCAGGCAGAGTATCTCCGTGTGCCGCAGGCGCAATTCACCCACATCAAGGTGCCGCTGGAGAACCCGGATTCTCGCTACGTGTACCTGTCGGACGTTCTCCCGACCGCATGGCAGGCCGTCGAGTACGCCGAGATACCCAGCGGGGGAACGGTTACCGTGCTCGGACTCGGCCCGATCGGCGACATGTCCGCTCGCATCGCCGCCCATCAGGGCGCACGGGTCATCGGCGTCGACCGAGTCCCGGAACGACTCGCACGCGCGAAGGCACGCGGCATCGAGACGGTGAACATGGACGAGGTCGATGATGTGGGTGATGCCATCCGCGACCTCACCGGCGGACTCGGTACCGACTCGGTCATCGACGCGGTGGGCATGGAAGCGCATGGTTCACCGCTGAGCAAGGCGATGCAGACCGTCGTCGGATTGCTACCCGACGCGATCGCGCGCAAGGCGATGTCGGAGGCGGGTCTCGACCGACTCGGCGCGCTCTACTCGGCCATCGACATCGTCAAGCGCGGCGGGACGATCTCGCTGTCCGGTGTGTACGGCGGGGCGGCGGACCCGCTGCCGATGCTGACCATGTTCGACAAGCAGATCCGGCTGCACATGGGGCAGGCCAATGTGAAGCGCTGGGCCGACGACATCCTGCCGCTGCTGACCGACGAGGACCCGCTCGGGGTCGACACGTTCGCCACCCACGAACTGCCCCTCGATCAGGCGCCGGACGCCTACGACAAGTTCCAGCGCAAGGCCGACGGCATGGTCAAGGTCATTCTCAAGCCCTGACCGGGACACACCGTCGGGCGACCCCGAACGGACCTGAGGACCCACGCCGGCGATCGGCATGGGTCCTCAGGATCCGGTCGGACGTGCGCCCGAGGTGTTCATGCGTGCTTGAGCAGGGGTTCCTCGTACTCGTCGTCGGCGACCTCTTCGCGCAGTGTCTCGAGGATCCGGGTGAGAAGCCTCGACACGTGCATCTGGGAGATGCCGACCTGCCGCGCGATCTCACTCTGGGACATCGAACGGAAGAACCTCAGAGTGAGGATCGTCCGTTCCCGCTCGGTGAGCCGCGCGAGCGCCGGCTGGAGGGTCACGAACTCCTCGATCATGTCGAGTCGCTCGTCCTCGTCACCCAGGGTGTCGGCCAGCGTCCAGCCGTCGGTGGACGAACCCGCCTCGGCGTCAATGGAACTCGCGGTGTACGCCGAGCGCGCGACCATCCCTTCGATGACCTCGTCGACAGGCAATCCGAGGTGTTCGGCGATCTCACTCGGGCGCGGCGACCTGCCGAGAGACTGCAGCAGCTCCTCACTGGCCTTCGCGATGTTGAGTGAGGCCTCCTGCGCACGCCGTGGCACCCTGATCGACCACGTGCTGTCCCGGAAATACCTCTTGACCTCGCCCATCACGGTCGGAACCGCGAAAGCGAGGAAATTGTTGCCGCGCTCGACGTCGAACCTGTCGACCGCATGCATGAGACCGATCCGCGCGACTTGGCGCAGATCATCAACCGGTTCTCCACGGTCGGAGAACCTTCGTGCGACGTGATCGGCAAGCGGTAGACACCGCTCGATCACCTTGTCGCGTCTTTTCGCACGTAAGTCCTCGTCGCGCTCACCGCGAATCTCGCGCAGCAGAGGGAGGACGTCGCTGTAATCATCGTGCTCGGCGCGTTCTTGTGCCGCCATTAGTCACCACCCAGACGTTCAATCTTGACGACCGATGGGCTGAAGAGCTGCCCTATCTAGCATGGATTGCGATGTGCGCACGCGACTCGACGCGCATCGGTACTAGACAATCATGTTCTTCGTCGCACGTCCACCTCCGGCGTCTCACGATGCGGGATTTTTGACGTGCGAACATTCCCCGCGCCACCTTGTTCGTCGCTCGAAGGACCCGTAGGGTGAGGGAAAGCGGTTCAGGTTGGAGCCGCCACTCTGAGCGACGGGCACCCAAGGCTCGTCGGCTCGCAGATATCACGGCTTATCTCCGTTTCGGACGATCGTGAACTTGGGGTCCGGCCGGCAGCGGCCGGACACGAACCGGGTTCGATCATCGGCTGATCGCCTGCGCTACCTGCAACTGAGATGAGCACCTCATGCCACTCACCACTTCCATCGTCTTCCGCTCGGCGTTCGACGCCGATGGCTCGACGGCCAGAACATCCACCCGACGCTTCGATTCTGCCAAATCGTATTGCGTTCAGGGCTTTTCCGGGAGCGTCGACCTCGAGACGGCTGCCGACTTCGCCGCCGCTCTCGACCGCATCGTCCTCGATCGCGTCAACGGCGTGGTCCTGGACTTCCGGGCGGTGAACTTCTTCGGCACCGTCGGGCTCGTGCTGCTCCGGTCGTTCGTCGAGGACACCGGGAAGCGCTCGATACCCGTTGCCCTCGTGGGCGGGCGCATTGTCAGTCGCCCACTCGAGGCAGGCGGGCTGTCCGACAACCTGCACGTCTTCGAAACCACCGACGAGGCGGGCCGCGCCCTCACCGACGGCTAAAGCGGTTCCAGCACAACAGAGTTCGCGATCTCCGAGTAGGTCTCGACACCTCGCCCCGGCAAGGTCACCGCTTCAGGGTGATCTGTCGGGCGATCTCGGCCAGCTTGGTGTTCGACTCCTGGGACAGCTTCTTCAGGAGTTCGAACGCCGCGAGGGCGTCGATGTCGAACCGTTCCATCAGGATGCCCTTCGCCTGTCCGATCACGTCGCGATTGGCCAGGGCGCTGTGGAACTGCTGATCCTTCTTGATGGTGTTCCATGCCAGAGCCGCGTGGGTGGCGTAGACGACGCCGACGTCCTCGGCGTGCATGTCGAAGACGTTCGGCTCGTCGGCGAACAGATTGAGCGCACCGATCTTGTTGCGGTTGGCGAAGAGTTGGAAGGACAGCACCGAGCGGATCGGCACCTCGTCCAGTGCCAGACTCCGGTACTTCGGCCACCGCTCGTCGTTCTCCAGGTCGTCGACCCGCACGACACGATCGTGGAGCGCGGCAGAGAGGCACGGTCCCTCGCCGACCCGGGCCTGGATTCGATCGTGGATCTCGGCGACCTCATGCGACGCCCCGAACGATTCGATGGATTTCCGGTCGGTCGCTACGGTCAGCCCGGCGTACTGGGTCCCGGGGATCTCCGTCACCGCGCCCGCGACGATCGTCTTCGCCACCTGTTCGTCGTCTGCGTCGTCCCCGTGCAACTCGCGTGCCAGTTCAGCGATGCGGAGATGCACGTCGTCGGTCGCTTCGGTCACGATCGAACTCCTCTCCGGCGGCCGACCGCGTCGCGGTGTCGGTTCGGGCCGCCGTTTCTGATACGAACCCGAGTACCCAACGTAGCGCCTGCAAACCTCATGAACGGGGTTTCAGGGTCTCTGAACGACACTCCTCATCCACATGGCGCTCTGGCAGGCTTGCCCCATGCTCCCCATCCTCGACCTCGGCGACGCCGACACCGATACTGCGACCTTTCGTGCGGCGCTCCGCGAGGCAGCCCACGATCACGGGTTCTTCTATCTGACGGGCCACGGTGTGCCGGCCGAGTCGTTCACCGAGGTCCTGCGGCTGGCACGCGACTTCTTCGCGCTACCCGGCGAGGTCAAGAACGAGATCAGCCAGCTCCAGAGCCCGCAGTTTCGGGGGTACTCACGGCTCGGCGGCGAACTCACCAACGGCAAGGTGGACTGGCGCGAGCAGATCGACATCGGCCCGGAGCGGTCCGTCATCCCGGACGCGGGGGGCTACTGGCGACTGCAGGGGCCGAACCTCTGGCCTTCCTCGCCCGCCGGTTTCCGCAACGCCTTCGAGGAGTGGGGCACTGCACTGTCCGAGGTCGGGCTGCGGCTGCTGCGGCACTGGTCGGTGTCGCTGGGGGCCCCGGAATCCTTCTTCGACGCCGCGTTCGCGGAGCTGCCGGCCACGCTGATCAAGGTGGTGCGATACCCGGGTACCGCTGACAGCACGCAGGGCGTCGGCGCACACAAGGACTCGGGAGTCCTCACCCTGCTGCTCGTCGAACCCGGTTCGGAGGGGCTGGAGGTCGAGACCGCGGAGGGCACCTGGCTCGAGGTCCCTCCCGTCGAAGGTGCGTTCATCGTCAACATCGGCGAACTCCTCGAGGTCGCGACCGGTGGGTACCTGCGAGCGACCCGGCATCGCGTCCGCGCGCCGCGCCCCGGGTCCGACCGGGTCTCGATCCCCTTCTTCCTCAACCCCGCCCTCGACGCGGTCATCCCGATCATCGACCTGCCGCCGGAGTTGGCAGCTGCGTCGCGCGGCGTCGAGGCGGATCCGGACAACCCGATCTTCAACACCTATGGCGAGAACGCCTGGAAGTCGCGCACCCGCGCGCATCCCGACGTCGCGGAGTTGCACCACGGAATCATCCCGTCCCAGCCCGCGTCGGCGTACTGACCCTTTCGGTCGGGCTGAGCAGAACTGTCTGATCCACGCCGCGCACGCTCTAGGGTTTCGGCGTGTTCGATGTGCGCAAGCTGGCGGTGTTAACCGAGGTGGTCCGGTGCGGCTCGATGAGTGCTGCCGCTGCCTCGACGCGATACACGACGTCGGCGATCTCCCAGCAGATCACCGCACTCGAACGCGAGATCGGCCATCAGTTGCTCGTACGCACCTCGTCCGGCGTGCATCCGACGCCGGCCGGCGCGCGACTCGTCGACCATGCCGCAATCATCCTGGCGGCGATCGACGATGCCGAGCGCGACCTCGCGCGGGCGACAAACCCGGAATCCGGGGTGGTGCGGATCGCCTCCTTCTCCAGTGCCGCGTCGGAGATCCTGCCGCGCACCGTCGCCCGGATGCGTGAGGCCTTCCCGCGGACCGAGATCCGCCTGGTGGCGGCCGACCCCGACGACGGCACGGACCTACTGCGCGAGGGCGAGGTCGAGGTCTGCGTGATCACCGAGGTCCCGGGTGACCGGAGCGAGCACCGAGACCTCTGCACCACAACACTGTTCGACGACGAGTTCTTCGTCGTACTCCCTTCTGGTCATCGACTGGCGAATGTCCGCGAGGTCCCGCTCGCGGCCCTGGCCGGCGAGCAGTGGGTGGTGAGCTCGGCGACCGGCAGCTGTCCGGATGCCCGCGTCTTCCTGGACTCCTGCCGCCGTGCCGATTTCACGCCGTCGGTCTCGTTCCGCGCGGAGGACTATTCGACGGTCCAAGGCCTGGTCGCCGCCGACCTCGGGGTGTCTCTGGTGCCCTCGCTCGCGTTGCGAAGTGCGCGAACCGATGTCGTCGTACGTCCGGTCGCCGGCACGCCTCCGGTACGTCGTATCGCACTCGCGACGACAACCGCTCCCACCCCCGGGAGCCCGCTCGCGGCGCTGCTGTCGGCGGCCCGGACCGTGGGGGCGCCACGATCCCGGCCGTCCTCCGGCCGAGCGGCGTACACCGTTCCTGCACAACCTGTAAGCGTTGCTTGACGCATAGCCGGATCGGCTCGGCGAGACCCTAGCGTAGGCGCGAAACCAGTCGTCCACGAAAGGATCTCGACGATGGCCCCCACGTCCGCCACCGACACTCCCGCGATCTCCGGGATTCAGAGCGTCCCGGTGCTGTCCGATCCAACATCCGCGCTCGCCGCCGCCGATTCCGTCGCCGCCGCGATCGGCGCGGGCTCCCTGCAGCGCGAACTGGACGGGGTGCCGCCGGTCGAGGAGCTGCAGATCGTCGCCCGCTCCGGACTGCTGGGCATCCTCGTGCCCGCCGAACACGGCGGACCCGACCTCCCGCAGTCGGTCGCGGTCGAGGTCATCCGACGCCTCGCGCAGGCCGATTCGGCCGTCGGACAGCTCCTCCTCTCGCATTTCGTGCTCAGCGCGGGTATCCGTGGCCTCGGCCGCAGCGAGCCGGCGCCGACGATCTTCGCCGACATCCTGGCCGGCGCGCAGCTGGGCAACGCCTCGGCTGAGAACGGCACCCGAACCGCTGTGGAGCGCAGGACCACCGTCCGCCGTCTCGACGACGACACCTGGCAGCTCGACGGCAAGAAGTACTACGCCACCGGATCACTCGGCGCCACGTGGATCGGCGTCGGAGCCCGCATCGAGGGCACCGACCACGGCGCGACGGTCTTCGTCCGGGCCACCGATCCGGGTGTACGGCTGAACCTCGAGGCCTGGTCCTCGTTCGGACAGCGCGGAACCGCCAGCGGGGAGGTCGTTCTCGACCAGGTGGTCGTGCCGGATCATCTGGTCCTCGACGAGGGCCCCGATCCGGACCCGGCCACCGCCGACCCGTCCGTCCTGGGCGCCTTCGACCAGGCCCTGCACACCGCGATCGATGTGGGGATCGCGCGCGCCGCACTCGACGACGGCGCCGAGTTCGTCCGGACCCGGTCGCGGCCGTGGTTCGAGGCGCAGGTGGAGCAGGCCGCCGACGAACCACACGTCGTCCGCCGGTTCGGCGAGCTCACCGCCCGCCTGTACGCACTCGAAGCCCTGCTCGAGAAGGGCGCCGGCCTGATCGACGCAGCCCGGACAGAAGTCGAGTTGACCCGCGATTCGGCTGCTGCGGCGTCGTTGACGGTGGCCGCGGCGAAGGCACTCGCCCAGGAGTTCGCGGTCGAGATCGCCTCCGGTGTACTGGAACTCGCAGGCGCGTCGGCAACCGATCGCAAGTACGGACTGGACCGGCACTGGCGCAACGTCCGGGTCCACTCCCTGCACGACCCGGCCCGGTGGAAGAACGTCCACCTGGGCAACAACACCCTGCACGGCACGCGGCCGCCCCGGCTCGGCGTCCTCCTCTGACACCTGAGTTCCGATTCTCCTGACACACAAGGATTTTCCATGACCAACTTCTATCTCACCGGCAGTATCAACGTGCCCGATGTCGATGCGGCCTTCTCGCTCGTCGGCACCGACCTCCAGCCCGCAGTGCTCCGCGTTCCCGACGGCGAACCCGGCGACCGCGCCAACTGGGTCCTCACCCAGAGTCCGCTGTTCCTCGAGAACCCGACCCTCGACGTCGTCGACGGCCGCGGCCGCGTGAAGCCGGGTGTCGCAGTCGAATTCGGCGACGTCGACTACCACTCCACCGCTGCGGCGTCGTACAAGCGTTTCGTGGCTGCCCGCGAGAAGGGCATCCTGGTGCCGGAATCCCGGTTCCTCGTCTCGATCCCGACACCGTTCAATGCCGTGAACTCGTTCGTGGAGTTCGACTCCCAGGTCGAGGTCGCGCTGGCCTACGAGCGAGCACTCCGGCAGAGCGTCGAGAAACTGTTCACCCTCATCCCGGCGATCGATCTCGCCGTCCAGTGGGATCTGCCGACCGAGCTGGCCACCGTCGAAGGCTGGTTCCGGAATCCGTATGCGGGGCATGAGGCGATCTTCGCGGCGACCGCGCGTCTGGCGTCGTGGATTCCCGACGACGCCGAGCTGACGTTCCATCTCTGCTACGGCGACTCGAAGTTCGGGGCGTCACCGTTCATGGGCGATCCGCCGGACGCCGAAGCCGCCGCCCGGGGTGGCCGTCACATCCTGCCCCGCGACGCGTCGGCCATCGTCACCGTCGCGAACGGACTGTCGCGGCACGTGTCCCGACCGATCGACGCCATCCACGCCGCGACGGTCGCCGCCTGGAATCGTCGCGCGCACTGGCAGCCGTTGCAGAATCTCGCGGTCGAGCCGTCGACCGAGATCTTCCTCGGCCTGCTGCACGCCGAGGACGGCGCGGGCGGCGCGCGGAAGCGTGCCGCGATCGTCTCCGAGTTCCTGCCCGACTTCGGGATCTCCACCGAATGCGGGCTCGGCCGGCATTCGCAGGCCCAGCTCGACGCCGTCGTGAGCGCGTACCGCGAACTCGCCGAGAGCCGCGAGCTGGCCACCGCCTAGCCGTAAACCCTGCAAACCCACCCTTTTTCGGCAGATCCTCCACCCTGCGGGGTGGTGGGTTCGCCGAAAAAGGGTGGGTTTGCTGTGCGTCACACCAGGTCGGACGCCGGCGCGTGCTCGTCGAGCAGCGGGGGCGCCGACAGATACTTCGGCGGAGTGGCACTCATCCGGATCGGGTTGGCCACCGACCGGAATGGTGAGTCCCGGCGCGGATCGTCGATCTCCACGACCGGATCGAGACCCAGACGTTCGGCCAGCGCGATGGCGTCGGCGATGTCGTTGAGCGGGCCGCACGGCACCCGCCGCGCGGTGAGTGCGTCGAACCAGTGATCCGCGCTCGCCGTTGACAGCGCCTCGTTCAGGATCGCCACCAGCTCTTCCCGATTCGCCACCCGAGCACTGTTCGTCGCATACCGCTCGTCGACGGGTAGTTCGGGGCGTCCGAGGACCTCGCACAGCCCGGCGAACTGACGGTCGTTGCCGACGGCCAGCACGAACGGACGATCCGCGGTCCGGAACACCTCGTACGGCGCGATGCTGGGATGCCGGTTGCCCATCGCCGTCGGAACCACGCCGGCCGCCACGTATCCCGACGACTGGTTGGCCAGTGCCGAGATCAGCGACGACAACAGGTTCACCTCGATGCGCTGCCCCTGACCGGTCCGGTCACGGTGCCGCAACGCCGACAGGATGCCCACGGCCGCATGCAATCCCGTGATGACGTCGACGACCGCGACACCCACCTTGGTCGGTGTCTGCGGGTCGGGACCGGTGATGCTCATCAGTCCCCCGACCGCCTGGATGAGCAGGTCGTAACCGGGGAGCTGATTGTTCCCCCCGAATCCCGTCACCGAGCAGTAGACGATGTCCGGCCGGCGGTCGGCGACCGCGTCGTAACCGAGGCCGAGGCGATCCATCGTGCCGGGCATGAAGTTCTCGACGACGACGTCGGCCCGATCGACGAGGCGCCGCGCCTCCTCGAGTCCCGCGGGATCGGACAGGTCGATCGCCACCGACCGCTTGTTGCGGTTGACCGAGAGGAAGTACGACGACTGGTCGCCCACCCAGGGCGGACCCCACGACCGGGTGTCGTCGCCGACGCCGGGCCGCTCGACCTTGATGACCTCGGCACCGAGGTCGGCGAGCAACATCGTCGCGTACGGCCCGGCGAGCACCCGGCCGAAGTCGGCGATGACGAGTCCGTCGAGCGCCGCGCGCTCGCTCACCGGAAGGCGGCCTGGCCCGTGAGGGCGCGGCCGATGGTGAGCTGGTGAACCTCGGAGGTGCCCTCGTAGGTGAGGACGGACTCCAGGTTGTTGGCATGCCGGATGACCGGGTACTCGAGCGTGATGCCGTTGGCGCCCAGAATGGTTCGGCATTCGCGGGCGATCTTGATGGCCTCGCGGGTGTTGTTGAGCTTGCCGGTGCTGATCTGCTCGGGGCGGATCTCACCGCGGTCCTTCAGGCGACCCAGGTGGTAGGCCAGCAGATGTCCCTTGCCGACCTCGAGCGCCATGTCGGCGATCTTGGTCTGGGTGATCTGGTAACCGGCGAGCGGCTTGTCGAAGACCTCGCGCGACTGCGAGTAGTCGATGGCGGTCTCGAGGCAGTCTCGGGCAGCGCCGATCGCACCGAAGATGATGCCGAAGCGGGCCTCGCCGAGGCTGGTCAGCGGTCCGCTCAGGCCCTGGGCCTTCGGGAGCATCGCCGAGGCGGGGAGTCGGACGTTGTCGAAGACGAGCTCGGAGGTCACCGACGCACGCAGCGACATCTTCTTGTGGATCTCCGGCGCGGAGAACCCGGGGGTGTCGGTGGGGACGACGAAGCCGCGGATGCCTTCATCGGTCTGCGCCCAGACGACCGCGACGTCGGCGATCGAGCCGTTGGTGATCCACATCTTGGTGCCGTTGAGCAGCCAGTCGTCGCCGTCACGCTTGGCGTTGGTGCGCATGCCGGACGGGTTGGAGCCGAAGTCGGGTTCGGTCAGGCCGAAGCAACCGATCGCCTCGCCGGCGGCCATGCGCGGCAGCCACTCGTTCTTCTGGTCCTCGGAACCCCAGTGGTGGATCGAGAACATCGCGAGCGACCCCTGGACCGACACGAGGCTGCGGATACCCGAGTCGACGGCCTCGAGCTCGAGGCAGGCGAGACCGTATGCGGTCGCGCTCGTGCCCGGGCAGCCGTAGCCCTCGAGGTGCATACCGAGGGCACCGATCTGGCCGAGTTCCTTGGCGATCTCCCGGGCCGGCAGCTTCGCGTCCTCGAACCAGTCGGCGATGTGCGGACGCAGACGCGAGTTGGCGTAGTCGCGAACGGTGTCGCGGATCGCGATCTCGTCGGCGTCGAGCAACGAGTCCAGGGCGAAGAGCTGAGACAAGGTGCTGGGTCGGGACATCGGAACCTCCGGGGGTCGGGCCTGTAACTGATCGTGCAAGTTCAGCGAGAACGTTTGCGAGAACGTTTGCATGGACTAACGTAGGTGCTCCGGAGCACCTACGTCAACAACAGGGATGGGGGCCAGCGTGACCGGTGGTCAGCGGACGCCGACGCTCAAGGAGATCGCGAAGGCCGCGGGTGTCCACGTGTCGACGGCGTCCCGGGTTCTGCGGCAGTCCGAACCGGCCGACGGGTGGTCGGAATCGGCCCTGCGGGTCCGCGAGGTCGCCGATGAGCTCGGCTACCAGCGCAATCTCTGGGCCGCGAGTCTCCGTACCCGCAGGACCACGACCCTCGGCGTGGTGATGACCCGACTCACCGACGGCGTGGTCGCCACGACCTATCAGGGCATCGAACAGGAGGCGACCCGCGCCGGCTACTCGGTGCTGCTCTCCAGCCCGCCCGACGACCCGGAAGCCCAGCGTGCGGCCATCGAGCTGCTCGTGGGACGGCAGGTCGACGGCCTCCTCCTCAGCGGCTTGCACCGACCGGGGAAGGACTTCATCGCGTCGCTGCGGGTCGGCGACGTCCCGATGATGACGCTGACCCGGCATGCCGACGCCGGACTCCCCTTCGTCGGCGGCGACGATGTGCGCGGCGGCGCACTGGCCGCACGCCACCTGATCGACCGCGGGTACACCGACCTCGCCGTCATCTCGGGTCCCACCCACGCGACGACGGCGACGGACCGCCTGGCCGGCTTCCGCGCCGAGACCGCCGCGGCCGGGATCGAGCTACCCGATCATCGCGTCGTCCCGTCGAGTTTCGAGGTGCGCGGCGGAACCGAGGCCGGGCGGATTCTGCTCGACACACCGAACCGGCCGCGCGCGATCTTCGCGGTGTCCGACACGATCGCCGTCGGCGTGCTCGGCGTCGCCCGCGACCTCGGTCTGCGCATCCCCGAGGACCTGGCGCTCGTCGGTTACAACGACATCCCGATCGCGGCGCAACTTCCCGTGCCGCTCACCACGATTCACTCCCCCGCCCTCGAGATCGGCCAGACCGCGGTCCGCGGGCTGCTGGATCTGACGGCCGGACGCGACGTGGAGTCCCGCCGTCTCCCCGTCGAGCTGATGGCTCGCGGCACCACCTGACGGTCTCCGCACCCCATGGCCTACTCGGTGACGCCGAGGTCGCCCGGCAGGGCCGCGTAGAGGCAGTCGATGAAGGCCCCGACCGCCGGATTCCGCGACTCCGGGTTGCGGGCCACCATCAACGGCGTGGTCGGCGACCCGCTGATCGGCCGGATCGCGATGTCGTCGGTACGGAAACGCGACACCGACGCGGGCAGGATCGAGATCCCGACATCGGCGGAGACGAAGCCGAGCACCGTCTCGTGATGGATCGCCTCCTGGACCACCCGCGGCTCGGCGCCGTGGGGGTGAACAACGACCAGATCTGGGCGACGTAACCGGGCATCAGATGCGCAGGGAAGAGGATCAGCTTCTCTTCGAGCAAGTCGGCGATCTCCACCTCCGCCTTCCTCGCCAACCGATGTGTCGCCGGCATGACGGCCACCAGCGGCTCCTCCACCAGCACCTCGGCGGTGTACCCGGGCCCGGACCCGGCCGATCGGATCAGGCCGACGTCGAGGTCCCCTTGCGACAGCGCGTCGATCTGCTCACGCGTCGTGAGAGGCGCGAGGTCGAGCTGAACCTCGGGACGCCGGTCACGGAACATCCGCAGGCCCGGGCCGAGAACGGTCCCGCTCGCCGAGCTGACGAACCCGACCCGGACCCGCCCGCGCTTCCCGGACGCATACGCCCGCACTTCGGCCACGGCCTCGTCGAGCGAACCGAGGATGTCACCGACCCGGACCGCGAAGATCTCACCGGCGTCGGTCAGTGAGACGCGCCTCGTCGATCGATGGAACAGGGCGGTGCCGACCTCGCGTTCGAGCTCCTTGATGTGCGCGGTCAGCGGCGGTTGCGAAATGTGCAGCCGAGCCGCGGCCCGACCGAAGTGCAGCTCCTCGGCGAGGACCTGGAACGAGCGCAGGTGTCGTAACTCCATCGGATTATTCTGCGCCACAGAATAATGGGCGTGCAATACATATTGGAGTTTCTCTTATCGAGGACGTCTACTTGATGTACCGATCAACCGACTCCCACTCACCCGACTCCACAAGAGGGGATCACCGCCATGTCGACGATGACCCATCGCGTCACCCGGCTCCGCGACATCGCCGAGACGCCGTGGCGCAACGGCGCCGGACGCACCCGGCGGATCGCCACCGTCGGTGGCGACGACGGGCCGGACTGGACTCTCAGCCTGGCGAACATCGACGCCACCGGACCGTTCTCGACCTTTGACGGCCTCGAACGCGTCGCGCTCGTGGTCGGTGCCGATCCGCTGATCCTGACGGTCGACGGAGACGCGCGGCACCTCGACAGCCTGGACCGGGTGAGGTTCGCCGGCGAGAGCGTCGTCGACGCGACGCTCACGCGCGGACCGACCATGCTCCTCAACCTGATGGTCAGGCGCGACGCCGGCACCGGCGAACTGACGTTGCAGCACACCCACGGCGATGCGGTACTCGACGCCGTCGAGGGAGCAGCCTGGGTCCTCCTGTCCGGCTCGCTCACCGTCGGCGGGGAGACACTCGCACCGTTCGACACGCTGTCACTCGAGCAGGGACGACTCGACGTGAGCGGCGATTCCGTACTCGCCCGAGTGACCATCCGAGCGCCGTATTCGACACCGACAGTGAGGAATTGAGAATGGCAGACAACACACACGTCGGTTCGACGGTGAGCGGCCTGATGGCCGAGATCGCCGGCATCGGCACGGATGCATCGCGAGGCGGTTACAGCCGGCCCGTGTACTCGAGTGCCGAACTCGAACTGCGCGAATGGTTCACCGCGGCCGCCACGGACCGCTCCCTCGACGTCGAATGCGATCGCAACGGGATCATCTGGGCATGGTGGAACCCGACCGGGGCGCCACTGTCCGATGCGGTGGTCACCGGGAGCCATCTCGATTCGGTGCCCGGCGGCGGCGCCTTCGACGGCCCTCTCGGCGTCGCCTCGGCCCTCAATGCCGTGGACATCCTGCGGGCCCGGAACATCGAGCCGGCACGCCCGCTCGCACTCGCCGTGTTCCCGGAGGAAGAGGGCTCACGTTACGGACTCGCCTGTCTCGGTTCGCAGTTGATGACCGGGGCGGTCTCGGTCGAACGTGCCATGGGCCTCACCGATGCCGATGGCACCACGTTCGCCGAGCTGGCCGCCCGCAACGGCCTCGACCCGGCTCACATGGGACGCGACGACGAACGTCTCTCCCAGATCGGGTGTTTCGTCGAACTCCACGTCGAGCAGGGCCGCGGCCTCATCGACCACGGCTCGCCCGTCGCGATCGGGTCGTCGATCCTCGGCCACGGCCGATGGCTGCTCTCCTTCTCGGGGCAGGGCAACCACGCCGGGACGACGCTGATGAACGACCGCAGCGATCCGATGGTGGCCGCGGCCGCCACGGTGATCGATGTCCGGCGCCTGGGCAAGCTGGTCGACGGTGCACGCGCGACGGTCGGCAAACTCGATCCGGTTCCCGGCGGCAGCAACGTGATCGCCTCGCGGGTCGACGTGTGGCTCGACGTCAGGCATTCCGACGACGGGGTCGTCGCCGCTCTCGTCGCCGACATCGCCGCGGCGGCACGCGAACACGCGGCCGCCGAGGGCTGCACGATGACGCTGACCGAGGCCTCGATGAGCCCGCGCGTCGACTTCGACCCCGCGCTGCGCGGACGGTTGTCGTCGATCCTGCCCGACGCCCCCATCCTCCCGACCGGCGCCGGACACGACGCCGGCGTCCTCAAGGAGCGTATCCCCACCGCAATGTTGTTCGTGCGCAACCCGACCGGTATCTCGCACTCCCCCGAGGAGTACGTCGAAGACCCCGACGCCGATCGCGGCGGCGACGCCCTCGCCACCGTTCTCGCCGAACTCCTCGGCTGAACCGAATCCTTCACACCCCCAACGCTTCATCCCCCTGACCTCAACCGAAAGGTGAACTGCCATGGCAACCACAACTGTTCGTTATCTCATCGTCGGCGGCGGACTCGAGGGTCTCGCGATCGCGTGGTCTCTCGCCGACCAGGGCGTGACCGATGTTCTCGTCGTCGAGCGGGACACCCTCTGCTCGGGAATGACCGGCAAGTCCAGCGGCGTCGTGCGCTGCCATTACGGCAACCCGTCGCTGGCTGCGATGTCCTGGTACGGCGTCGACATCTTCACGCGGGCCACTGAGCTCTTCGGCGACGACATGGCCTTCCAGCAGTGCGGATACGTGGTGGGCGTGGGTGAGAACAACATCGCGCCGCTGGAGGCGAACGTCTCCATGATGCAGGGCCTCGGGATCGACGTCTCACTCATCGGTCACGACAAGATGGCCGAACTGTGGCCAGGACTGCACCTCGACGACTTCGCCGCTTTCGCCTACGAGCCGCTCGGCGGACGTGGCGAGGCCTACATGGCCGGTATGGCCTTCGGCGCGTCCGCCCGCAAACTCGGGGTCAAGATCAAGCAGTCGACCGCGGTCACGGAACTCCTGCAGGACAGCAGCGGTCGAGTCATCGGCGCGCAGCTCGCCAACGGCGACGCCATCCACGCCGACACGGTCATCGTCGCCGCCGGCCCGTGGACCCCGCAGCTGACCGCCGGTGTCGGCGTCCCGGTCGACGTGAAGGCACAACGCGCGCAGCTGGTTCTCATCGACCAGGGCGAACCGACGCCCGTCGTACCGGTGCTCTCCGACCTCGCCGGCCTCTCCTACATCTGCCGCGAGCCCAACGGCGAACTGCTCATGGGCAATTCGGACCATTCGGCGCCCGAGTACATCGACCCCGACAACTACATCAATCGCGCCGACGCGAGCACGGTCGACAAGATCGTCATGAAGGCGGGGCATCGCCTCCCGGACATGCCCGACCCTCGCATCACCAGTTCGTATGTCGGCGCGTACGACGTCACACCGGACTACAACCCGATCATCGGTCCCGCTCCGGTCGACGGCCTGTTCCTCGCGACCGGATTCTCCGGCCACGGCTTCAAGATCTCTCCCGCCGTGGGCAAACTGGTCGCCGACCTCCTGCTCACCGGCACCACGACCCTCAAGAACGTCGACCCGCGCGACTTCCGGTACTCGCGCTTCGAAGAGGGCGACCTGCTGCTGAGCCTCAACCCCTACGAGGGAGCCGGCGAGATGCGCTGATCTGATCCATCAGTGTGGCAAGGGCGTGGACGCGCAGTGCGGGCCGGGTACACGGCCCATACTGCGCGTTCTGCGGTCTCCTCAGAAATGCTGCGCGCCACCGTCGATCGAGATCTCCTCGGCGGTGATGAACTTCGACTCGTCGGACGCCAGGAAGGCCACCACGTTCGCGACCTCGTCGGCCTCGGCGGCGAACTGGTTCAGGAAGGTCATCCCCATGCCGGCGAGACGCGGGTTCGCCTTGTTCGTCTCCTCGATGCGTTCCACCATGCGCCCGGAGCCCATCGGCGTGATCACCGCACCGGGGTGCACTGTGTTGACGCGGATGTCGTGCTGTCCCAGCTCCGCCGCAAAGGCACGCGACATCCCGACCAGCGCATGCTTGCTCGTCGTGTAGTGGACCATGAAGGGCTGCAGCTTCTTCCCGGCGAGTGAGCTGGTCAGGATGATCGATCCCCCACCGCGGTCGATGAGATGCGGAGCCGCAGCGGTGACGGTGTTCCAGACGCCGGTCACGTTGATGTCCATCGTGTCGCGGAAGCTCTGCGGGGTCACCTCATCCCACGTCTCGGGGATGCAGATACCCGCGTTCGCGACCACGACGTCGAGCCCGCCGAGTGCCTCGACCGCGTCGCCGACGGCCGCGGAGAGTCCGTCGAGATCTCTGGTGTCACAACGGGTGAGGACAGCCTTGGCGCCGAGGTCCTCGACCAGCCGCCGGGTCTCGGCGAGATCGTCCTCGGTGGCGGGATCGTACGGAACGCCCGGCAGCGGCCCGGCGAGATCGACGCCGATGATCTGCGCACCCTCCGACGCCAGCCGTACCGCGTGGGCCCGCCCCTGACCTCGGGCGACGCCCGTGATGAACGCGACCTTGCCTGCCAGCCGTCCCTGCGCCGAAGATCCCACGTGCCGAACCCCTTTCATCTCCCCGGACCCTACCGCCGAAGCCCTGGGTCCGAGGAGATTGTCACCGAATCAGTGCGTCGAGGCGGCCTCCGCACCGATTCCGGTCTCCGCCCGCACGATCATCTCGGCGAACTTCTCGTCGTCGTGACCGGCATCCTCGATGGTGCGCCCCGAGAGCAGGGATCCCAGCACGCAGGCGGCGAGGCCGAGCGGCAAGGTGATGATGACCGGCAGCTGTATGCCGAGAGGTGCGTCGCCGCTGCCCATCCAGAGGGCGTCGGTCAGCATGAGGGTGAGGATCGTCGAGATCAAACCGGTGAGGATTCCCCATCTGGCCCCGACTGCGGTGAAGCGCCGCCAGCTCAGACTGAGCACCAGCGCCGGGAGATGAGCACTGCCGGCCACCATGAACGCCATCCCCATGAAGTAGGTGATGTTGGTGTCGTCGCCGATCATGAGGGTGGTCCCGATCGCGAAGACACTGAACACCACTGCGCCGTAGCGGGCCACCCGAGCCTGCTGCTCCTCGTCGACCTCGACCGCCGGGTCACCGGCGCCACGGTTCGCCCGGACCAGCGACGGCCACACATCCCTCGCGAAAGTGCCGGCGGCGGAGATCACCACGCCGGCGACCACCGCGACGATCGAGGCGAAGGCCACTGCCGAGACGAGCGCGAGCGCGAGCGAGCCGCCGAGAGTTCCCTCGCCGCCGCCCAGCTCCGTGACCAGCACCGGTGCTGCGAGGTTGCCTCCGGGACCGACCTTCTCGGAACCGTCGCCACCGAGAACAGCAGCCGCGCCGAAGCCCATGAGGACGACGATCAGGTAGAACATGCTGCACAGCGCCACGGTCCATCCCAGCGAGCGACGCGCGCTTCCCGCCTCCGGCACGGTGAAGAACCGGATCAGGATGTGCGCCATGCCGGCCGTGCCGAGCGCGAAAGTCAGTGCGTAGGAGAGCAGGTTGATCGTTCCACCGTCGCCGAAGATCACGCCCGGGGTGAAGATCGCGTCGCTCTCCACGGCGTGCTCGGTGGCCGACGAGAACAGGAGAGGGAGGCTGAAGCCGAACTTCGCCAGCACGCCCAGCGCGATCACCGCCGCGAGAATGGCCAGGATGGAGGACTTGATCACCTGAACCCAGGTGGTGGCGACCATCCCGCCGACGAAGACATAGACCGCCATGAGGGTTCCCGCGACGAGCACCGAAACCCAGAACGGGACTCCCGAGATCGCCTCGAGAAGTGTGCCCGCGGCGACCAACTGGGCGAGCAGGACGAACGTTCCGGTCGCGACGGTGCTGAGGGCGACGGCCACACGCACGCCACGGGACTCGGTCCGGAAGACCAGAACGTCGCCGATCGTGTACTTGCCTATGTTGCGCATCTTCTCTGCGAGGAGCAGCAGGACCGGGATGAACGAGATGACCGAGGTGAACAGGATGATCGTTCCGTCGACACCCTTGTAGAAGATCAATCCGGTGGTACCCAGGAAGCTGCCCGCCGAGATGAACTCGCCGGAGATGGCAAAGCCGTTCTGCCAGCTCTTGATCGACCGTCCCGCAGCGAAGAACCCGTCTGCACTGCGCGACCGTCGCGCCACCGCGAAGGTGATCCACAGGGTCAGCGAGATGACCGCCACGCAGATGGCGATGGCCAAGAAGTCGGTGTCGTTGCTCATGCCGAGTACTCCCTCGTCGAGATGCCCGTCGTGTCGGCGTCCCTGATGACCGCCGTCACCGCGGCGGTCGCAGAGTCCGCGGCCGGTTGTAGATAGGTCGCCGACAGCTTGAAGTAGGAGAACACCAGAACCCAGGTGCCGACGAACTCCGCGAGAACCACCCACAGAGACAACGGAATTCCGGCAATCATCGTGCTACCCAGGGTTTCGGGGAAGTAGGCGAAGCCGACGATGAACGCCGCGAACAGCGCGATCGTCGCAACGCCCAGGCCGATGGTGACGGTTCGGCGACGCCGACGCAGTTCGACGATCTCGGGCAGGGCCAGCATGTCGGTCCAGCGCACCCCGGCCGCCGGCGTTCTCGGCTCGGTCACCGGTTCACCGCCGCAGCGCGTGCCGAGTCCAGCGCGAACTGATCCTCGTCCCATCCGTCGGTGAGCGGTCCGAAGAAATGGAAGCGCACCTTCTTCACCCGGTACAGCCACCGCCCGTCCTGCTTGACCAGCTCGTCGGTGTACCGACCTGCTGCGATCGACGCGATGCCGTCGAGTACGCACGGCTGCCACAGGAAGGACCGGGCAACGGCCCGGTCACCGTCGATCTCGATCTCGAGGTTGGTGATGAAGTGCCAGAACGATGTGAGGCCACCATCGGCGAGGCCTGCGAAGAAGGCCCGCATCTCGGTCTTGCCACGCGGGTTCGACAGGCCGTCGAACTCGCCGTCGTCGGTGAACAGGGCCATCAGGTCATCCCAGTTCCCGTCGTCGAGGTGACGGCAATACCGCGCGTCCAGCGCGCGGATCGCCTCGAGATCTTCGAGGCGCGTCACCCGCGCGGCCAGATCGGGTTCGGTGCTCGTGGTCATGCGCATCCTCCGGAGTCGGCCCGCGATCGGGGCCGTGTGGTTGATTACCTAGATTAACGCTCGTTCATGTGAGCCACACCATAAACCGACTCGATGGGAAGCGTCAACCGACCTCGGCTACGCGTCCTTGCTGGTCGGACGACTCCGCCTTACCCTGAGCAGATGAACACCCGATCGCCGTCGGCGACCGCCGCGTCCCGCGACCGCATACTCGACGCCGCGCTCGACGAGTTCTTCACCGCCGGATTCCACGGCGCGACGATGCGCACCATCGGCAATCGCGCTGGTTGCAGCGCCGCGAACGTGTACAACCACTTCGAGAACAAGTCCGATCTACTGGTCGAGATCCTCCGCACCGCGAGCGACGAGCAGTTCACCGCAACCCGTAACGCGATCCGCCGGGCCGGCAAGTCCCCCGCCGAACAGTGGCGTGCGGCGGTCGTCACGCATGCCCTCTACACCGCACAGAAGCCTCGCGAATGCCTGGTCGCGAACACCGAGCTGCGCTACCTGGGCGAGATCGACCGCAAGCGCGTCGTCGGCTCGCGTGATGCCCAGGAGCAACAGTTCATCGACATCGCCGAAAGGGCCGTCGACCAGGGTTTGTTTCATGTGGATCGCGTA
Organism: Gordonia westfalica; assembly: GCF_900105725.1. Taxonomy (NCBI): domain Bacteria; kingdom Bacillati; phylum Actinomycetota; class Actinomycetes; order Mycobacteriales; family Gordoniaceae; genus Gordonia; species Gordonia westfalica. The sequence continues at coordinate 302,843 of NZ_FNLM01000036.1, read as the reverse complement.
CACCAGGCGGTCACCGCGGTTCTCCTGATGTGCGCCGGAATCCCCGTGTGGTTCCGACCCGACGGACCGCGGACGGCAGAAGAGGTCGCGGAGGACTACGGCCAGTACGCGCTCAACCTCGTCGGATACCGGCCAGGGCTCGATCAGGCATTGACCGCCGGCTGACCCGGTGCTCTAATGGTGAACGACCGTTAATGAGTGATCGTGCCACCGACTCGATCCCTCCGGCTCGCATTCACTAGGAGAAGGCCATGACCCATCGGCCGTCACAGCCCCGGACCGACAGCCCGCGATATCTGACCGAGGACCGGATCGCCATCCGCGACCTCGCCCGCGACTTCGCCATGAAGCAGGTCCTGCCGGTCGCCAACGAGCTCGACCCAGTCCAGGGAACCATCCCCGACACCCTCAAGAAGGCGATGGCCGAGGTCGGGTTCTTCGGCATCATGATCCCCGAGGAGCACGGCGGCCTCGGACTCGGCGTCTTCGAGTACTGCCTTGTCGCCGAGGAGCTCTCGCGTGCATGGATGAGTGTGTCGGGACTGCTGGCACGCGGCAACGGCATGGGCGGCGGCTTCACCCCCGAGCAGGAGGCCGCGCTGCTGCCACGCGTGGCACGTGGCGAGTACCTCGGCGCCTATGCGCTCTCCGAGGCCGAGGCGGGCTCCGACGTCGCAAACATCTCCTGCCGCGCGACGCGTGACGGCGACGACTGGGTCGTCAACGGCACCAAGATGTGGTGCACCTACGCCGACGAGGCCGACTACCTTGTGCTGTTCGCCCGCACCGACCCGAACAAGGACCCGGCCAAGCCGCACCGCGGCATCAGCGCCTTCCTCGTCGAGAAGGAACGCGGCGTCTTCCCCGAGGGCATCTCCGGCACCAAGGTCCGCAAGATCGGCTACTTCGGCTGGAGCACCTGGGAACTGTCCTTCGACAACTTCCGCATCCCCGCCGATCGCATGCTCGGCGAGCAGGGCAAAGGCTTCTACCTGGCGGTCAGCGGGCTCGAGGTCGGTCGCGCGCACACGGCCGCCCGGGCGATCGGCCTGGCCCGCGCCGCGCTCGAGGACTCGATCGCCTACATGCACACCCGTAAGCAGTTCGGCCACGAGCTCGCGGACTTCCAACACCTGCGTTTCAAGATCGCCAAGATGGCCGCGGACATCGAGGCGGCCCGCCAGCTGATGTACTCGGTGGCCACCGACATCGACACCGGCCGGCGGTGTTCGCTCGAGGCGTCGATGTGCAAGCTCGTCGCCACCGAGATGGCCGAACACGTGACGAGCGAGGCCGTCCAGATCCACGGCGGCGCCGGGTACACCACGGACTTCCAGGTCGAACGGCATTGGCGCGACGCACGTCTCACCAAGATCTTCGAGGGCACCAGCGAGATCCAGATGCGCATCATCTCCGACGAGTTGCTGGGTAGGGCCGGGTCATGACCACGGTGATCGCGTCGCACCGAGTGGGCGTCCGGACCTCCAGCGGCACCCACCTCGCCACCGACGTGTTGGAACGTCACGGACTCCGCATCCCTTCTCGTTCACAGTCGTTCGGGATGGTGCTGGCGGAGTGGCTGGCCGATCCGATCCCGGCCGCCGCACGGGCCGGTGTCACCTGGTCGGCCGCAGAGCCGATCACCGAGTCGGACCGTATCCAGGCCACGACCGTCGTGACCCGCGTCGGCCCCGACGGCATCGATCGGGAGATCCGTCTCCTCGACGACACCGGGCGGGTCCGCGAATGCGGAACAGAGACCTGGCGTACCGAGGTCCGTCCCGAAGTTGTTCCTTCTCTTGACTTCTGCTCGGTCGAGTGGGGTGAGCAACTGCGTGGACGGTTGCATTCCGACGCCGCGTTCACCTCGTCGGTCTCCACTTGGGACGGCACCGTCGGACTGCGATGCGGTGACCGTGAAGTGCACCTGCGCATCTACAAGGGTCAGGTCATCGATGTCACGCGGCGAGCCCTGCTGGGTGCCACGTTCACCTTCGAGGCCGCCCCCGCCACCTGGGTGGATCTGATGCTGTCCGACACCGACGACTTCATGCGTCGCGCGCTCCGCGGTGAGTTCTCCTCCGCCGGAAACGGTTACGAATACCTTCGACTCACCAAACCGCTGCACGCGATCATCATGAACGCGCGGGCGATGGCGCGGGAGGTGCACTCATGATCGAGGCACGTTACCTCGAGATCCAGGGCGCCCTGGCGTTCGTCGAGATCGTCACCCCAGACCCAACCACGCCGGGGCAACGCATCGTCGACATCCCGACGGTGCTGTGCATCCACACCGCAGGTCAGAGCGGCGTCCAATGGCGCCGTGCCGCACAGGGCATCGCCGACCGCGGCTACCGGGTCATCGTCCCGGACCTGCCGGGTCACGGCCGTTCCGAACCCTGCTCGACCGGGCCGATCACCAGCCTCGTCGACTACGCCGACTGGCTGACGGCCGTTCTACGGCTCCTGGACATCGAGAAGCCCTACGTCATCGGGTGTTCCATCGGCGGCAAGCTCACGCTCGAGCTGGCGACGCGGCCCGAGTACCCCCTCGCCGGGGCCGTCGCGATGGCCGCCGAGACCGGACCGGGGCGGGTCAAGATCGCCGGTCTGCGACGCGAACTCGAAGATGTCGCCGGACCGGCCCGCGCCGACCGCACGTACCTCGGCAGCCTGGCCTCGGTCGGACGCTCGGTCCCGGCCGCGCAGGCACATCTCATCGGCCTCATGCACAAACGCGAGGACCCGGAGATCTCGTCGTCGGACCTCATCGGCTGGGGCAGCCACGACGTCCGCGACCGGCTCACCGACCTCACCTGTGGGCTGCATCTGATCTGCGGCGCCGACGACCCGTGGATCAGCGTCGACGCCGTCCGTCGCGCCGCCGACGAGATCAACGAACTCGACGGTCCGCGTGCGCAGTTCACCGAGCTGGCCGGGTACGGCCACTACCCGATGGAGGAGCTCCCCGACTTCGGGTCACGCGCCGACGCCTGGCTGCGATCCCTGCCGGCCGGCACCCGCACCCCGGAGGTCGTGTCATGACCGTCACCACCCATCCCACCCTCGCCGGGATGCTCGCCGATCTCGTCCGCCGGTCCCCGGACAGCCCCATCGCGATGGATGTCGCCGCCGGCGAGGTCATGGCCCGGACGCGATCCGAGCTCGCGCGACGGGTCGACCAACTGCGAGAAGAGCTGTCGGACATCGGTGTCCGCCGGGGTCAGTCCCTGGCGGTGTATCTGCCCAACTGGTCCGACGCACTCGTCTGGCAGTTCGCCGCGTCGGCCCTCGGTGCGCACGTCATCGGGGTGAACACCCGGTACAACGTCGGAGAGGTCGCCCACATCCTGACCTCGGCGCGACCGGCGGTGGTCGCCGTCCCCGCACAATTCCACGGACTCGACATCTTCGGCACGCTGCGCGATGCCATTGCGGTTGCCGATCCCGTCCCGGCGATCGCGGTCGTTCCCGGACCGTCGAACACACAAGCCACCCCGGCCGATTTCGATCTCGGCGCAGGCGCCTGGATCGCCGGAAGCGGCGACACCACCGGTGTTCACGCACCCGAGACGCCGTCGACGGCGGCGTGGACACCCGCCGGCGTCCGGGCCACGGACACCGGCGAACTCGCGGTCGCGTTCACCACGTCGGGCTCCACCGGCACACCGAAACTGGCCGCACACCGGGATTCGGCGGTCGTCCGGCATGCGCAGGCCGACGCCGCCATCATGGGCGTCCGCGAAGGTGACGTCATCCTCGGCGTCCTCCCCGTGTCGGGGGTCTTCGGATTCAGCACGGCCATGGCCGGCCTCGCGGGTGGCGCCGCCATCCTGATGGAGCCCGTCTTCGACGCCGCGGCCACCCTCGACCGGGTCGAGTCGCAGCGCGTCACCCACATCGTCGGCGGTGACGACCTGTTCGGGCGCCTGTACGACACCTGGCACGAGGGGCGACGAACCGATCTGAGATCGTTGCGCTGGCTCGGTATCGCGGACTTCCTCGGCCGATCCCACGACATCGCCCGATGGGCAAGCGACGAGGCCGGGGCCCAGACGACCGGCGTCTTCGGCTCGTCGGAGGTCTTCGCGCTCGCCCTCCTCTGGTCATCCGACGACCCGGAATCGGTGCGCTGGAACGGCGGTGGCCGTCCGGTCGAATCGGCCATCGACGTACGGGTCGCCGACCCGTTCGACGACCGCATCCTCGGCACCGACGAGGAGGGTGAACTGCAGTTCCGCGGCCCCAACGTCGTCGACGCATATCTCGGGAACCCGGACGCCGCCGCGCGCGCGTTCACCGCTGACGGCTGGTTCCGAAGCGGCGATCTCGCGCGCGCACTCGACACCGGCGGCTTCCGCTACGTGTGCCGCATGGGAGATGTGTTGCGCCTGCGCGGTTTTCTCGTCGACCCCGCCGAGATCGAACATCGTCTCGCCGAACACCAGAACGTGCAGACCGCGAAGGTCGTGGGGATCACTGGTTCGGGTGGATACACCGAGGCCGTCGCCTTCGTCGTGCCGGTCGACGCCGACTCCGACCTCGACGCTTCGGCATTGAAGAACTGGTGCCGGGACCGCCTGGCCGCGTTCAAGGTTCCCGCAGCGGTGCACGTGATCGAGGAGATGCCGACCACGGTCGGCGGCAACGGAACCAAGATCCGGGCCGTCGAGTTGCGTGACTGGGCGCAACGCTGGTCCGGCCAGGAAGTGGACTACCGCAAAGGAACACCCGAATGACCGTCAACACCACACCACCGGCAGCCGACGACGTCGTGATCTGCGAGCCACTCCGCACTCCGGTGGGTCGCTACGGAGGATCGTTCGTCGACGTCCCGGCCACCGACCTGGCCGCGACGGTGATCTCGGAGCTGGTGCGACGCACCGCGATCGATCCCGAGCGCATCGACGACGTCGTCTTCGGCCAGTGCTATCCGAACGGCGAGGCGCCGGCCATCGGCCGCGTCGCCGCACTCGACGCGGGGCTTCCCGTCACCGTGCCGGGCTCACAGCTCGACCGGCGGTGCGGCTCCGGCCTGCAGGCGGTTCTCGACGCCGCGATGCGCGTCCAGACCGGGGTGGCCGACCTGGTCATCGCCGGCGGCGTCGAATCCATGAGTCGCGCAGAGTATTACACCGAGTCGATGCGGTGGGGTGCCAAGGGTGCGCCTGCGGCGCTGCACGATCGGCTGGCCCGCGGCCGCGTCACCGCCGGGGGAAGAACCATCCGGTCCCCGGCGGGATGCTCGAGACCGCGGAGAACCTTCGGCGCGAGTACTCGATCCCGCGGCAGGAGCAGGACGAACTGGCCGTCGAATCGCATCGACGTGCCGTGGCCGCCATCGACAGCGGCAGGTTCGCGGAAGAGATAGTGCCGGTGTCGGTTCCGCAGCGCAAGGGCGACGACAAGGTCGTCGACCGCGACGAACACCCCCGCGCCGACACCACGCTGGAGTCGCTGGCCAGGCTGCGCCCGATCATGGGCAGGTCCGATCCGGACGCCACCGTCACCGCGGGCAATGCGAGCGGCCAGAACGACGGTGCCGCAGCATGCCTGGTGACCACCAGGGCGAACGCCGAACGCCTCGGACTCACACCGCTCGCCCGTCTGGTCACCTGGGCGGTCGCCGGGGTGGGGCCCGAGGTGATGGGCATCGGGCCCGTCCCCTCCACCGCCAAGGCACTCATCCGTGCGGGCCTCGAACTCTCCGACATCGACCTCATCGAGCTCAACGAGGCATTCGCGGCTCAGGCCCTGGCGGTCACCCGTGAGTGGAAGTTCTCCGACGCCGACTTCGATCGCACCAACGTCAACGGATCGGGCATCTCGCTGGGCCATCCGGTCGGCGCGACCGGCGTGCGGATCCTGACGACGCTGCTGCGTGAGCTGGACCGTCGCGAAGCTCGTTTCGGACTCGAGACCATGTGTATCGGTGGCGGCCAGGGACTGACCGCGATCTTCGAGCGGGTGTGACCGCCGCCTGAGTCCTCCGGTGCGACTAGGCCGGGGTGATGCCGAGGCGGGCCTGGGCGTCCCGGAACATGGCCACGACTGCCATCCGCACGTCGGTCCGGTCCTTGATGGGGCGGTCCCAGTCGAATCGCATCTCGACGACGCCCTCCGGGACCGTGACGTCGAAGATCGCCACCCGGTCGTCGAATCCGGTCATCACGGCCGCGGTCGCGTCCGGGCGATCTCCCAGCGCCTTGCAGATGACCAGCGAATCGTCGGCGTGGTCGCCGTTCATGTGGGCCAGAACGCCGGCGACCACCTCGTCGGCGAACGGTGAATTCGGCTCGTGACCAGGCATGTAGACCTCTGTTCGGTTCGTGCGGGTACTCAGTTGGTTCCGGGTGTTTGACGCCGGGCGTCGTGGGGCATACGCGTCGCGGAGGAATGCACCACCCCGACATTTCTCCGAGAGGCCCGCCGGGCGCCAAACCCCCTCGACGCCTGGCGGGCCGACTGCGGATCGTCTCATTCGGTGCGGTGTCATCCAGCGCGGGGCGCGAACCGCGCCACCCAGCCCTCGAAATGCTCGACGTCGCCGCCATGTGCCTCGAACCAGCCCCACGGTCCGCCCCGGTGACCGGTCAGGGCGTCGATGACGAGGTCGATCGCTTCCCGCGGCGTACGCAGGATCGGCGCATCGAGCGAAATTCCCTTCGGAACCCGATCGCGCTGCTTCAGGCGAGCCAGCACTCCGGCGATGTTCTCCTCGGTCCGCCGATAATCGGCCACGACCGCGGCTTCGTCGACCCCCGCGAGCAGTGCGGCGATCGCGACGATCACGCCGGTGCGGTCCTTCCCGGCCGCGCAGTGCACGAGGGTCGGACCGGTCGCGTCGAATGCGTTGAGAGCCGCCGTCAGCCGATCTCCGCCGGTCTGCAACATCGCGGTGTAGATGTCCGACAGCGCGGTGTCGGCGAGGCGGTCGATCCGGGCGCCCGACGACACCTGGCGGTTGACCAGCCGCACCTCGGCCGGCCAGGTCAGCCTCAAGGCACCGCGTTCGGACGGGTCGCGCAGATCCACCACGGTCGACGGCGGCCACGGCACCCCGACGGGGTCGTCGTCGTCCGCGTACGGGGCGTCGCTGCGGATCAGCACCCCGGGCGAGGTCGTACCACCGGAGACGAGCGGCAGCCCACCGAGATCGCGGATGTTCGCGAACGAACGCAAGACCCGATCGGTATCGCGCTCATCAGCAGTGGAGAAGGTCACTCCGGCCCCTATCGTCTCGCCCGGATCAGGTCCGCTTCACCGTACCCCGCTCCCGTACGGTGAAGCGATGACCGAGTACCACTCCTACGCGCCGACCGAGGGGCACCGACTCTCGCACGATCCCCTCAACGCGATCATCGCGCCGCGTCCGATCGGCTGGATCTCCACGGTGTCCGACGCCGGGGTGCGAAACCTCGCGCCCTACAGCTTCTTCAATCTCTTCAACTACTCCCCGCCGATCATCGGCTTCGCCAGCATCGGCTGGAAGGACACTGTCGCCAACGCGAAGTCGACCGGCGAGTTCGTGTGGAATCTCGCGACCGACGCACTCGGCGAGAAGATGAACGCCACCTCGGCTGCGATCCCGGCGGATGCCGACGAGTTCGACCACGCCGGCCTCACGGCACTCGACTCCGACGTCGTACGACCGCCCCGGGTCGCCCAGAGCCCGGTCAACTTCGAGTGCCTGGTCACCGAGGTCTTCCAACTACGTTCCGCCGCAGGAGAGTCCGTCGACACCTGGATGGTCCTCGGGGAGGTCGTCAAGGTGCACATCTCACCGGAACTCCTCGGCGACGACCTGACCTACGACACCGCCCGCGCCCAGGCGCTGCTGCGCGCCGGCGGCCGGGGAGACTACTTCCTCCCCAGCGACGACCACCATCGCTACATGGAGCGGCCGAAGCCGGCGACGCGCTAGGTTTCCAACAGCGCGGCACGCTCGATCGCTTCTGCGGTCGGCATCCCGGTCCGAGCCCCGATGTGACCGACCGACATCGAGGCCGCCGACACACCGCGCCTGGCGGCCACGACGAGGTCATCTCCCGCGGCCAACGAGGCCGCGAGCACGCCGTTGAAGGTGTCGCCGGCGCCGGTCGTGTCGACCACCGTCTCGACCGGGCCGGCCGGCACACTCGTCGCGCCCCCGGCCGGGTCGACGACCAGTACTCCATCGGCGCCGAGCGTGACGATGACGGTCACTTCGAGACCCTCGGCAAGTGCAATCGCCATCTCGGTCTCGGTCAGGCTGCCGTGGTCGGCACCTGCCGACGGAGTCCGCGCGTACAGGTCGCGCAGTTCCGAGGAGTTCGGGGTGAGGATGTCCGGGATCGAGAGCACCTCGACGAGCTCGTCGAGGACCGGGGCCGGATTCACGACACACGGGATGCGTTTATCTGCAGCAGCTTTCACCGCTGCTACAACTGCACGAGGGGTTATCTCCGTGCTGATGAGCACGCAGCCGGCGCCCCAGTCCGCCGCGCGGGAGACAGCAACGCGCACACGGTCCGGGTCGACGCGCGCATTCGCGCCCGATCCCACCGCGATCTGATTCTCGCCGGACGGATCCACCACGATCAGCGCCGCACCGGTGGAGACTCCGGCGACCCGAGCGACCTCCGCGATATCGACGCCTTCGTCCGAAAGCTCCGCGAGAGCTGCCGCTCCCATCTCGTCGTCACCGACCGCACCGCAGTATCGGACAGCCGCCCCGGCGCGTGCCGCCGCGACAGCGGCGTTCGCCCCCTTGCCACCTCCGTGACTGGCCACGTCCGGCCCGACGACGGTCTCGCCAGGCTGCGGAAGCCGATCGGCACTCACGACGAGGTCGACGTTCACCGCGCCCACCACGAGTACTTTCGCGCTCCCGGGATCGGACATGGCGCTCCTCGAGACGTACCAACAGGTGCTCTCGATTGTGGCATGTTCAGAACGGCGCGGGTCCGTCGGTCTGCTCGCGTAGTTCGCGTTCGCGCTGGTTGCGGGCACGTTCGGCTCGCCGCCGGGCGTGTTTCGCGGCGGTTCGGTTGGTCGGTGGCGGGGTGTCGTCACCGGTGATGACTCGCGGTGTCGGTGGGGCCTGGGCGGGTTGTTCGAATCGGATGCGACGCAGGTTCGGGAACAGGTCTTCCAGGGTTTCGGCGTCGCCGCGGATGCGGTAGCCCTCGGGGGTGACGTATTCGGTGACCAGGCGGCCGTCCTCGTCGCGGTATTGGACGTCGACCCAGTCGCCGAAGGTCTTGCAGATGCCCGAACCGACACTTGGCGTTCAGGTTCTCACTCGAGGTCAACCCAGCGTCACCGAGCGTCACCTGTATACCCAAGTTACCTCTATGGACCGGCGGGTTCCGACCGGCCCCGGCCGGTCACGACGAGGTCGACGCACCCCGCTTCGGGAGCACCCAACCGGCCCGCGGGAAGTGGCAGGTGTACCCGTTCGGGTAGTTGAGCAGGTAGTCCTGGTGCTCGGGTTCGGCCTCCCAGAACGGACCCGCGGGTTCGATGGTCGTGACGGCCCCGCCCGGCCACAGTCCCGATGCGTTCACATCGGCGATCGTGTCCCGAGCGACTTGCTCCTGCTCCGGGCTCAGCGGGAAGATCGCCGAACGATAGCTCGTCCCGACATCATTGCCCTGACGGTCCCGCGTCGTCGGATCGTGAATCTGGAAGAAGAACGCCAGGATGTCCCGGTACGTCGTCTGCGCCGGGTCGAAGACGATCTCGACGGCCTCCGCATGTCCGGGATGGTTGCGGTAGGTGGCGTGGTCGTTTTGTCCGCCCGTATAGCCGACGCGGGTGTCGAGGACACCCGGCTGCTTACGGATCAGGTCTTCCATCCCCCAGAAGCATCCGCCGGCGAGGACCGCGGTCTCGGTGCCGGGGCGGACGGTGATCTGGCCGGTGTCGATGGTCATGCGGTCTCCTCGTCGGTGTGGGTTGTGGTGTTCGGGGTGTCGCCGAACAGTGCTGCGTACTCGCCGTAGCCCTCGGCGTCGAGGTCTCGAACCGGGATGAACCGCAGTGCAGCCGAGTTCATGCAGAAGCGCTGCCCGCCGGCGTCTCGCGGCCCGTCGTCGAAGACGTGGCCGAGGTGGCTGTCGGCACCCGACGAACGCACTTCGGTGCGTCGCATCCACAGGGTTCGGTCGGACTTGGTGGTCACCGCGGCGGCGTCGATGGGCCTGGTGAAGCTAGGCCATCCGGTGCCGCTGTCGTACTTGTCGGTGGACGAGAACAGCGGCTGCCCGGAGACGACGTCGACGTAGATGCCGGGCTCGTGGTTGTCCCAGTACTCGTTGTCGAAGGCGCGTTCGGTGCCGTCGCGCTGGGTGACGCGGAACTGCGCGTCGGTGAGGCGGTTCAAGGCCTCGGGGGTCTTGCGGTATTCGTTGCTCACGATTCCTCCTGTCGACGCCGGCGCTCGTCGATCTGACCGGGCTTTTCGGCGTCATCGTGCACAACACCTGGGGGTCGCGATTTGGTCCCGCGGTCTGCTCGCCTTCACTTTTCGGACAATTCAGGCTGGTGAACCCGCGATCCGGTGCGGGTCTACCCTGAATCCCGCCCACGAACCGCCGGCGGTCAGGAGTTCCCCACGTGACGATCGAGCAAGGCGCCGAACCGGGCGTCGACGAGGGATACGAGCGCGGACTCACCGCGCGCACGGTCCAGATGATCGCCATCGGCGGCGCGATCGGCACCGGCCTCTTCTACGGGTCGGGCGGTGCCATCGAGAAGGCGGGACCGGCGCTCATCCTGGCCTACGCCCTCGCCGGACTCGCGATCTTCATCGTCATGCGCGCGCTGGGCGAGTTGCTGATCTACCGCCCGGTCTCGGGTGGCATCAGCGAATACGCCGACGAATTCCTCGGACGCTTCGCCGGGTTCAGCCAGGGCTGGACGTACTGGGCCGTCTGGACCACCACGTGCATGGCCGAGATCACGGTCGCCGGCAAGTACATCAACTACTGGTGGCCGTCGATCCCCGTCTGGGTGACCGCGCTGGTCGCACTGGTCATCCTGTTCGCCGCCAACCTCATCTCCGTCGGGCTGTTCGGCAAGGCCGAGTTCTGGTTCTCGACGATCAAGGTGACCGCGATCCTCGGCATGATCGTCGTCGGCATCGGCGTGCTGCTCCCCATCTCCGGTTTCGGTCCCGAAGTCGGACCGTCGGTCTCGAACCTGTGGAACGAGGGCGGGTTCTTCGCCACCGGCTTCAGCAACGCACTGCTCAGCCTGCAGATCGTCATGTTCGCCTACGTCGGTGTCGAGCTCGTCGGCGTCACCGCGGGCGAGGCCGAGAATCCGCGCGTCACGCTGCGCAAGGCGATCAACTCGGTGCCGTTCCGCATCGGCATCTTCTACGTCGGCGCCCTGTTCGTGATCCTGTCGGTGCGCAGCTGGAAGGACTACCAGGAGGGCCAGAGCCCGTTCGTCTCGGTGTTCTCCTACATCGGCATCCCCGGGGCCGCGGGCATCGTCAACTTCATCCTGCTGACCGCCGCCCTGTCGTCGTGCAACTCGGGCATCTACTCCACCGGCCGCATGCTGCGGTCGCTGGCGCACACCGGTGACGCCCCGAAGCAGTTGACCAAGCTGTCGAGCCGCAAGGTCCCGGCCGCGGGCATCACCCTGAGCGCAGCCGTCATGGTCCTCGGTGTGGTGGTGAACGTTCTCGACCCCGAGCACGCCTTCGCCTACATCACCGCGGTGTCCACGGTCGGGATCATCGTGATCTGGTCGACGATCCTGCTCTGCCAGATGGCCTACCGACGTAAGGTCGCGCGCGGCGAACTGCCCGCCTCCGACTATCGCGTTCCGGGCGCGCCGGTCACCACATGGCTGGCGCTCGCCTTCCTCGCACTCGTCTTCGTGCTGCTGTTCTTCGACCAGGACGGCCGGATCGCGCTCCTCGTCGGCGCCGTGTGGTTCACCGGCGTCGGCGTCGGATATCTGGCATGGACCCGCAACGCCGGGGAGCTGGCCGACCGCGAGGTCTGACGATCAGCCGACGAACGAACCCGGATCAGATGGACGGGCGGCCCCGACGGAAATGTCCGTCGGGGCCGCCCGGGTTCGGGGGCGCCGAGTCCGGTCAGAGAAGAGTGACCGTGCCGGAGGTGCCGTCGACCTCGACCATGGCTCCGTCAGTGATCCGCCGGGTGGCTTCGGTGGCCGACACGACGCAGGGGATTCCCAGTTCACGGCTGACGATCGCCGCGTGCGAGAAGGGCGCACCCACGTCGACTACGACCGCAGCGGCGGCGACGAACAACGGCGTCCAAGACGGATCGGTGATCGGCGCGACGAGGATGTCACCCGGCTCGAGGGCCGAGGGGTCGTCGGGATTCGTGAGAACCCGGGCACGGCCGCGTGCAACGCCTCCGCAGGCCGGGACGCCGGTGATGGTGTCACCGCTGGATGCAGTTGCGACACTCGATTCCGACCGCAGCGGCCATTCACTGATCGGCGGCGGGGTCCCGTCGACGACGAACGGTGGTGTGCGGTCGAAGAGTTCGAGGTAGACCTTCTCCCGCTCCACGAGGGTCTCCCGGTAGGACTCCGGGTTGACGAGGAAGTCCGGCAGTTCATCGGCGAACACCATGAAGATCTGGCGGGACGTGTCGATCGCGCCCTTGTCCGCGAAGCGACGACCGAGTTCGAGAGCCGGTAGACGGAGCTCGTGGATGAGCATGGCAGCGGTGGTTCGGCCTCGTTCGCGGCCTCGCATCCACAACGCGGACGCATTGAGAACCGCCTCGAACTGCGCGGAGGCTTCCGCGTCGGCGGCCAGGATCTCGCGGATCGCCGCTGCTGCAGCATCGCGTTGCGCGGCGCGCTCGGCGGACTTCGCCTCCGGCGCTTCGTCATCCGAGACATCGCGCATTCGATCGATGGTTGCAAGGGCCAGGTCCGGGTCGACACCCCAGGTGATGGCTCGGATCTCCCACTCGGCGGGGCCACGGAAATCCCAGTCGGCGAGGAACGTGTCGAGCTCGGCGGTGAACTCCGCGACCGCGGCCGACTCGGAAGCCCTGAGCTTCGCGTAGAGGCCCTTGGTGCCTGCGTCGAACAGAGCCGCGACGTCCGGATGCTGAGCCCGACGGCTGAGATCCCACATACGCAGCGAGGGGCCGGCGGAATCGACGTTGCCGAGTCCCGCGACGAGGGTGAGGGACTGTTCCGGCTTACCGACCGCCTCGGCCAGCTGTGCGATGGCACCGAGCCCGACACCGGACTTCAGGCTCGCCTCGATGTGATGCTTGAAGAGTCGACGCAAGAGGGTCTCGAACGACTTCATCCGCTCGACCAGCTCGGCGTCGGACAGCGTGCTCATGTCCGGCCGATTTCGACGGATCTCGTCGACCTCGTCGCGATCGGCGTCGTAGGCGGCGAGGTCGGTCGCGCCGAGAACCTGCTCGGCGAGCCACGCGCCGGCCTTGGCCTCGTACTCGGGGCTCTGGTCGAAGTCCCGCTTCTCACTCTCGTAGCTCGGGATGCCCGGCATGTCGCCGAAGTACTGCAGGTCGACCGCCTCGGCACCCATGCCCGGTACCCGCACACCGAACAGGCGCATCAGGGACATGTTGATGTAGAGGTAGCTCCCGAAGGCCGGAAGGATGTTGAAGTCGACCGAGTCGTCGTAGAGGTCGTCGTCCCACACCCCGCACGCGATGAACGCATCGCGCCATCCGGGTTCGAGAGTGTGCTGGAACCCGAGGGAAGCGTTCAGCGGGGTGATCGGGTCCGGGAAGATCTCACCGACATTGGCGCGGGAGTACAGCGGGAAAACTTTCGAGGTCTCGTTCGAGATCGGCCAGGCAGTCATGTGTCCGGGCGTCCTTCCGTTTCGTCTTGGGCCAGCGGCCGAATCCTCGAACCGCTTCCGGCATCGCACCGCCGACTTGGCGGTTAGCGAACGCTGTGTCACATTATTCTGTGACACCACTCACGTTGTCAACCACTCGTGACTGCTTGTCGCCCGTCTAAACACGCGATTTCGTCCGTCCACTCCGTCCCTACTGGACACAGATGTGATGAGTGAGTCACTATTTACGGCAGGCACGCCGGCGATGACAGGCTGCCGAGAGGAGAAGTCTGATGCGAGTGCTGGTCACCAACGACGACGGATACGACGCCGATGGGTTGATCGCGGTCGCGTCGGCGCTCATCACGGCGGGACACGAGGTGGTCGTCGGCGCACCTAGTTCAGAGCGCAGCGGCAGTGGCAGTTCGTTGGGCACCATCGAGGACGGCGCGCTGATTCCCACGACCGAGCACCGGCTCGCCGAACTCGGTGACACCCCGGTGTTCGCGTTGGACTGTCCGCCGGCATTGACGACGATCGCGTTCTGCTCGGGCGCGTTCGGACCGCCGCCTGAGCTCGTGGTCAGCGGCATCAACGAGGGCCACAACACCGGACGCTCGATCCTGTTCTCGAGCACGGTCGGGGCCGTCCTCGCCGCGCGCGTGGCCGGAGTCGGGGGCATCGCGGTCAGTTGCGGCTTCGCCCCGCGTAGCCGTTACGACACCGCCGCGGCGGTGACCGAGCGCATCGTCGGGTGGATCGCCGATTCCAACGCCCCGCGAATGACGTTGAACGTCAATGTTCCTGACGTCGACTTCGCCGATCTCCGTGGTATCCGGATGACCTCGCTCGCCGCCAGGAGCATGTTCTCCCTTCGACTCTCACGCACCGAGAACGCACTGCTGATCAACCGGGTGCTGCGAGATGCCGGCTTCCGCGAGGGCACCGACAGTGCCGCCGTGGCCGACGGATTCGTCTCGGTGTCGGCGTTGCGCGGAGTCGACGCGGACACCGAGCCCCTTCGCGACGCGGACGCAGCAGAGCGATTGGACGACGCACTGGGTCTGACGCGACTCGCCTGACAGCGCCGAGCAAACCTGTACACCGGTTGAGCCGCCCGTCACCAGGTGACGGGCGGCTCAATCGATATGGAGCTCAGTCGCTGCTGCCGGACCGAGTTCTCACTCGTCACCGGCGCCGCGCTCGCGGCCCGACGTCAGCAGCAGGTCTTGGTGCAACTCCATCCAGATGTCGTGGTAGCTGTCGTACATCGGACGGGCGAACGCCGCGGTGTCACCGTCGCGCACCTTCTGCAGTGCGACCGACAGTCGGGCGCTGTACCGACCCAACCGGGGAATGTCGGCGCCGACCGCATCCAGCGCAGCGGAGACCCGCTCGTGAACCTCGCCCAACTCGGCGACGACAGATGCGTCGTAGTCGGGATCAGTGTGATCGTTGGGCGTTTCGTCCGGACGAACCTGCCACGCGGAGCAGATTCTCTTGAAATCGCCGTTGATCGGTCCGAAGGCTTCGTGGAACGTACCCACTGCCACACGCTCGGAATCACCGAGCACGAACTCCGCGGCCAACCGCTCGTACTCCTCGCGGCCTGCCGGAGTGATCATCGTGCCGGAGATGCGTCCGCCCTCACGGCGCAGGACGAAGCCCGATTCCCGGAGCGCATCGACCGTCGCGGTCAACGTGTCGGAGGCCAGACCCGTCAGCGCAGCCAAGGCCTCGTCACTGGCGAGTCCTTTCACCTTGAGGGCGTGCAGCACATCGAATTCGGCGGTTGAGGTCTTAGTCGTCATACTTTCTCTCCTTGAAACGTCGACGGGCTGGGCAACTGTTGCGAATCGGGGACCTTCGACGGACCGGGGCCGGCGCCCTCGTCCGCGGTGGCGAAGCGGTCGACCAGTGTGCGCTTGTCGAGCTTGCCGGTGGGTAGGCGGGGTAGGTCCGTGGTGAACTCGACGGATCTGGGCGCCTTGAAGTGCGCCAGGCGCTCGCGCGCGTGGTCGATCAACTCGGCCTCGGTGACCACCGCTCCGGGGCGCACCTCGACGACCGCCTTGACCGACTCGCCGAACTCGGCATCCGGGACACCGACCACCGCCACGTCGGCGACGGCGGGGTGAGCCATCAGGGCCGTCTCGATCTCCTCGGGGTAGATGTTGACCCCGCCCGAGATGATCATGAAGCCACGACGCCCGACGAGATAGAGGAAACCCTCGTCGTCGAGGTACCCGATGTCCCCCATCTGCTTAAGTGCCGGACGGGAGGCGTCACCGGAACCGGTGGTGGCCTCGAAGCAGACTGTGCCCTGTTCGCCGGGGTCGACGTCGGCGCCGTCGGTGTCGGTGATGTGCACCCTGGCAGCGCCGAGGGGGCGGCCGACCGACCCGGGGTGCGACTGCGCCTCCAGCGGCGAGATGTAGGTGTGGCCATAGCCTTCGGAGGCTCCGTAGTACTCGTGGAGGATCGGCCCCCACCAGTCGAAGATCGCCGCCTTGACGTGCGGCGGGCACGGGGCACCGGACGTGAAGGCCACCTGGTGACGGGGCGAGAGCGCGATGGATTCCCGATCCGGTAGACGCAGCAGGCGGACCAGCATGGTCGGCACCCACTGTGAGTGGGTGACGCCGTGGTCGACGATCGCCCTCATCGCCCCTGCGGCGTCGAACCTCTCCATGCACACCACGGTGCCGCCGGCAGCCAAGGTGATCAGTTGGAACGTGAACGGCGCCGCGTGATAGTTGGGTGCCGGGGAGAGCAGGACAGAGTCGGCACCGACCCCGAGCTTGTCGACCAGCCCGGAGTGTCGGCGCGGCGCCTCGGAGGGATGTACTCCGAGCAGTGGCTGGGCGAACCGTTTCGGGCGCCCGGTGGTCCCGCCGCTGTATAGCACTCGCGCACCAAGCAACTCGGTTTCCAGTGGGTCGGTGGATTGATCGGCGAGGGCCGTATCCCACTCGACACACCCCTCGACCGCCCCGTCGGCGCACACGATCACCGGGTGATCGTCGGTCGTGCCGCCCACCGCGGCGACCACCTGCTCGGCGAGCGCAACGCTGGTGACTATCGCCGCCGGACGGTCCTCACTGATGAGTGCCGCCAACTCGGCAGGCTTGAGGTGCCAGTTCACCGGCGTCACGTAGAGGCCACTGCGCATCCCGGCGGCCACCGCCACCGGCCAGGCCAGGTTGTTCTCCATCACCAACACGACCGAGCCGCCCGGGCCGACGCCGCGCGACTGCCAGAATCGAGCCAGCTGGTTCGATCGTCGATCGAGCTCGGCGTAGGTGATGCGCTCCCCCGACCCCGCCATCACATAGGCGATGGCGTCGGGGCGGTCACGCACGGTCGACGGTGGGTACACGTCACTCCTGATTGCGAATCGCAAGTCGCATTGCTCACCCCCGGACGATCAGCCGGTTATCGCAGGCGAGCAACCTCGGACTTTTCTCTTGTTGTGGTTCACAACACACCATAGACTATGGTTTAGTGAAAGTGCAGTCACAAACCAGAGTCCTTTGGAGACGACATGACAATCGCTGACAACATCGACTTGATGGATCTCAGCCCCTTCGCCGCGGGCGTCGACCACGAGCTGTTCGCACAGCTGCGCGACACAGACCCGCTGCACTGGAACGCCGAACACGATGGCCCGGGATTCTGGTCGGTGACCCGCTACGAGGACATCAAGGCCGTGGCCTCCAACGCCGAAGACTTCACTGTCACGCAGGGTACCCAGATCGCCAGTCGACGCGCCGAAGGAGAGGGTGCGCGCAGCATCCACCACGTCGACCCTCCCGAGCACGGCAAGCTGCGCGGCATCGTCACCCCCCATGTGCGGCCCGTGAAGCTCAAGTCGCTCGAAGGCGACATCGCCGCCGTCATCGACGAACTCCTCGATGCCCACACCGGCACCGGTGACGTCGACTTCGTCGCATCCATCGCCGCGCAGCTCCCCCTGGTGATGATCGGGCGCCTCCTCGGCGCACCGCTCGAGGACTGCCCGAACCTGTTGCGCTGGACGAACCAGATGGCCAGCGAGGATCCCGACTACTCCGAGGGACCCGAAACCGCGGTGAAAGCGCGTGACGAGGTCTTCGACTACTTCCGCGGGCTGGAGAAGCTCCGCCGTGAATGCCCCGCCGACGATCTGATCAGCGTGCTGACCGCGGCCGAACTCGACGGTGTACCGCTCAGCCGTGGCTACCTCGACGCCTACTACCTGATCCTGATGGTCGCGGGCAACGAGACGACGCGCAATCTGCTGTCGGGCGGGGTCAACGTCCTGTCCGAGAATCCGCAGTGGTGGGACTTCATGCGTGAGAACCCCGCCAAGATCCGGGTGGTCGTCGAGGAGATGGTTCGCTGGGTCTCGCCGGTCCTTTCCATGCGGCGCACCGCAACCCGCGACCTCGAGATGCACGGCAAGACCATCCGCCAGGGCGACAAGGTCGTGATGTGGTTCTGCTCGGCAAATCGCGACGAACGCGCCTTCGAGAACCCGGAGACGTTCGTCGGCAACCGCTTCCCCAACGAGCACGTCGGCTTCGGGTGGGGCGCGCATGCCTGTCTCGGCTCGAACCTCGCGCGGATGGAAGCACGGCTGTTCTTCACCCGCGTCATCGAGCGCGGACTGGACATCAAGGTGCTCGATCAGCCGAATCGATTGCAGAGCAACTTCTTCCGTGGCATCAAGTCGCTCCCGGTCCGGATCGAAGCAACCCGATGAGCGCTATCGGCGAGCTGGAGACACCCGCCGGCGTCGGAGCGGGTCCCGCGGCCCTGATCGAGGACCGCGTCATCGCCGATGGCGCACCGATCCCGGTGATCAACCCGTTCACCGACCGCGCGATCGGTACGACCCATGAGGCCGGTGGTGCCATCGTCGACGAGGCCGTCGCCGCAGCCGTGGCCGCCCTGCCGTCATGGTCCCGGACCAGCGCGGCGCATCGGGCAACGGTGTTGCGTGCGACCGCGGATCTGATCGATCACCATGGTCACCGGATCGCGGCGACCGTGACCTCCGAGATGGGAATGCCGACCGCTCTGTCCACCGCCACCCAGCAAGTGCTGCCTGCATCGGTCCTGCGCGCCACCGCAGACGCTGCCGAGCGCTTTCCCTGGGAGCAGACCGTGGACGGCGCGATCGTGCGCCGCGTTGCCGGCGGCGTCGTCGCGGCGATCACACCGTGGAACATGCCCGTACATCAGATCATCGCCAAGGTCGCCGCCGCCTTCGCCGCCGGCTGCACCGTGGTGCTCAAGCCCTCCGAGGCGACGCCCTTCGATGCCGCACTGGTCCGTCGGTGCTTCCTCGAAGCCGGGCTTCCCGCAGGCGCATTCGCCATCGTGAACGGCACGGGACCAGAGACCGGGCAGGCGTTGTCGTCACACCCGGACATCACCCATGTGTCGTTCACCGGTAGCGTCCGCGGCGGAAAAGCGGTCGCTGCGGCGGCCGCAGAGTCACTGGCCCGGACCACGCTCGAACTCGGCGGCAAGTCACCCGCCGTGGTGCTGCCCGACGCCGACCTCGACGCCGTCGTCCCGAGGATCCTGGCCTCCGGGCTGGTCAACTCCGGCCAGGCCTGCAACGCGACCACACGACTCGTGCTCCCCGCCGCGCATGCCGACCGCATCGAGCAGCTGATCGGCGATGCGCTCGCCGAACTCGTGTTCGGCGACCCGACAGCACCCGAGACCACCCATGGTCCGCTGGCATCAGCCGCGCACGCCCGCCGAGTTCTGGACCACATCGATCTCGCCCGGCACGACGGTGGTCGCGTGATCGCCGGTACCGGAGAGCAACTCGGCATAGGCAACTCCCGCTGCTTCGTGGCCCCGATCGTCTTCGGTGATCTCGACCGCTCCGCGTCCGCGGTGCGCGAGGAGATCTTCGGACCGGTCCTGGTGGTGCAGTATTACCGCGATGTGGCCGAGGCGATCGAGGTGGCCAACGACAGCCAGTACGGCCTGTCCGCCGAGGTGTGGTCCGCAGACCGGGATCACGCGGTCGAAGTCGCGACACACCTCGAGGTCGGCCAGGTCAAGATCAACGGGGTGCGTACCCGCGAACGGCCCACCGTCCCCTTCGGTGGGGTCAAGAACTCCGGCTACGGACGCGAACTCGGCAGTGTGGGTATCGCCGAGTTCACCGAGGTATCGGCGGTGATGGCATGAACGACGCCTCCTCCATCGCACGTACGGTGATCGTCACCGGCGCCGCGTCGGGAATCGGTCTGGCCCTGGTGAATCGGCTGCTCGACCGAGAGCCGGACACCCGCGTCATCGCGATCGACATAGCCGCCTGCCCGGACGATCGCGCGCACTCCCTCCGGTGCGACCTGTCCGACCTGGCGGCCATCGCAACACTGGATCTACCCGACCACGTCGACGCATTGGCCAACGTCGCCGGCGTGCCGGGCACCGCGCCGGCCGAGACCGTCCTGGCGGTGAACACCCTGGGCCTGCGGGCGCTGACATTCGCTGTGCTCGAGCGGATGTCAGGAGGTGCGGTCGTCAACGTGGCCTCGATCGCGGCACACCGGAACAGCCTGGGGCACGACGACATCGTCGAACTCCTCGAGGTCCGCGACCGCGACGAGCTACGTGAATGGCTGGACCGGACACAGCTAGACGGCCCGGCGGCCTACGACACGTCCAAGCGTGCTGTCGTGGATTGGACCATCGCCTTGTCGGCGTCTCTGCAGGCCCGAGGTATCCGCGCGCTGTCGGTCAGTCCCGGACCCACCGACACCCCGATCCTCACCGACTTCGAACAGTCCATGGGCGTCGACGCCATTGCACGATCGGCATCGATGGTCGGCCGCCATGGCACCGCCGCGGAATCGGCGTCGGTGATCGACTTCCTGCTCAGCCCTGCTGCAGACTGGGTCAACGGCATCGACGTCCCGGTCGAAGGCGGACTCACCGCGCTGCGTTCAGCAGCCCTCCCCACCCCTCTGTCCCAGCCTCGAGCTCGGGTCGACACCACCGAGTGAAAGGACCACTCTGATGAACACACCCGCTGTCCTGGCACTGGACGGGACCGCTCCGGCCGACCGGGAGTTGCTGGGAGGCAAGGCCTACAGCGTCAACCGCATGCGGTCGCTGGGGCTGCCGGTCCCGCCGGCCTTCGCCATCACCACGCCGGTCTGTGCACGGTTCCACGACAACGGAGGCCAGCTCCCCGACGAGGTGTGGGACGAGGTCGTCAACCAACTGCATGTCCTCGAACAGCAGACCGGAAAGACTTTCGGCGCCGGACCGTTTCCCCTTCTGGTGTCGGTGCGTTCGGGTGCCGCGCAGAGCATGCCAGGGATGATGGACACCGTCCTCAACCTCGGTCTGACCGAGCAGCTGACCGCCGAGCTGGCCGAGGCGACCGGGGACCACGACTGGGCGCGCGACACCTGGGCGCGGTTCTGCGCGGGATACGGCGAGATCGTTCTCGGTGACGCCACGTCCGCACCCCCTGCCGATCCGCACGACCAGTTGCGCGAGGCCATCGGCGCGGTGTTCCGCTCGTGGACCAATGAGCGGGTCACTGCGTATCGCCGCCACCACGGACTCGGCGAGGGCGGTGGCACCGCGGTGACCGTGCAGGCCATGGTGTTCGGGAATCGCGACGAGCAGTCCGGCACCGGTGTGATCTTCAGCCGCGACCCGGCCACCGGCGACCCTCAGCTCTTCGGCGAATGGCTTTCGCAAGCACAGGGAGAGGACGTGGTCTCCGGAGAACGCACTCCGCAGACGATCGATCAGTTCCAGGTTCACTCCCCGCAGCTGCACCAGGATCTGAGTGCGATCTCGGCCACTCTGGAAGCCGAGCATCGCGATCTGGTCGACATCGAGTTCACCGTCGAGAGCGGCACGCTCTACATGCTGCAATGTCGATCGGGCAAACGGTCTGCACGTGCGGCGGTACGCATTGCCGTCGATCTGGCCCGTGAGGGCCTCATCAGCCGCGAGGAGGCCGTCTCGCGGATCAGCGCAGAGCAGGCCGAGACGCTCGCGCAGCACAACTCGGCCGACGCGTGCGCCGAACTGCTCGCCTCGGGCACGGGCGCAGGACCGGGAGCCGCCGTCGGCGTCGTCTACACGGACACCGACGCCGCCTGCATCGCGGCCGCCGAGGGCGAACGCGTGGTCCTCGTGCGCCCATCGACCTCCCCGGCCGATGTCCCGGCGATGTTCGACTCCGTCGCCGTGGTCACGGAGGTCGGCGGAACCACCTCTCATGCCGCACTCGTGTGCCGCGAGATCGGCGTGCCGTGCGTCGTCGGCTGTGGGATCGGCCTCTCGCAGACCTTGGCGGGACAGACGGTCACCGTCGACGGTACGACCGGAAAGGTCTACGCAGGCGACGCATTGAACTCCGGGGACACCAGCGACGAGTATCTCGACGAACTGCTGTCGTTCCTCCCCGACACCTTGCCTGATGACCATCCGCTGAAGGCACTACAGGCAGCGCGGTCGCTGGAAGCAGCGACCCGATGAGTACCGAGACCGGCCCGGACACACGCGAGCACGACGGGATCAACGCGGCCTATTCGGCGGCCGGACTGCTCGACGAGACCGCGGTCTCGACCAAACGCGCCAACAAGCGCGGTGAACAGACCCGCGACAAACTGGTGAAAGCGGCCACCGAGTGCTTCACCGAGTACGGATACACCCGCACCCGCATCTCGGACATCACCCACCGCGCCAACGTTTCTCAAGGCAACTTCTACCGTCACTTCGTAGGCCTGGACGACATCTTCCTCGCGGCTCTCCGGCCGTCGCTGCAGGAACTGGCCACCGCCCGGTTGCGGCCCGACCGAACCCACGGTGAGTTGGAATCGCTGATCGAGGTCAACACGACATATCTACAGGCCTACGCCCGTAGCCGCCACATGCTGCGCCTGCTCCGCGAGGCCGCCGCGGCCAGCGAGAACCCGGGATTCAAACAGTTGTGGCTCAACCTTCGTGGAGACTTCGTCCGACGCACCGAACGTTGGCTCGAACGCCTCGTCGCGAGCGGCGCGATCGAAAGCTGTGACACCAATCTGCTCGCGGAGACGCTGGGATGTGCCACCGAACAGATGGCCTACATCCATGTCGGGCTGCCGACCAGCACCCCTCGACGAGAGCGACTCGAAGCGCTCGGCACCGCACTCGGCGAACTGTGGTACCGAGCCATTCCCCTCATCTCCAGGACCACCACATGACCCAATCGGCCATCTCTCCCGTCGCACGGACCCTCGGCATCGACGTGACCGTCACCGCGGTCATCGACGAGACCCCGGAGGCCCGCACGATCGTGCTGGACTTCCCTGCCGGCACCGACTACCGGCCCGGACAGTTCATCACCGTCCGTATCCCCAGTGACCGCACCGGCCCCGTCGCCCGCAGCTACTCCCTGTCCACGGCCCCGAACGTCGACGCCTCCCCGGCGATCACCGTCAAACGAACCCGCGGCGGCTACGGGTCGAACTGGTTGTGCGACAACGCCGAACCGGGATTGGTGCTGCATATCCTCCCACCGTCGGGCGTCTTCACGCCACGGTCCTGGGAAGGACCGCTGTACCTCTTCGCGGCCGGCAGCGGGGTGACCCCGGTGATGTCGATCCTGCGTTCGGCACTGGCGGAGCACGACACCGACGTGGTGTTGTTCTACGCCAACCGCGACCATGAGTCGACCATCTTCGCGAGCGCGATCGACGAACTGACAGCTCGTCATCCCGCGCGACTGACCGTGAACCACTGGCTCGAAACCGAGCGGGGTCTTCCCACCGCGGATGCGGTCAGCGGAGTCCTCACCGACGCAGTCGGTACGGGCGAAGCATTCATCTGTGGCCCAGCACCTTTCATGGACCTCGTCGAGCACACCCTGCGGGCACACGGCATCCACCACGACCGGGTACACGTCGAGCGATATGTGTCGTTGACCGGGGATCCGTTCACGCTGGACGCTCCCGTTCACGAGGGCTCCGGCGCATCGGAGATCACGGTCACCATCGACGGAGACGTCCGAACCATCCGGTGCGGCACGGACACCGTCCTGCTCGACGCGCTCCTCGCCGCGGACGTCGACGCCCCGTACTCGTGTCGCGAAGGGGACTGCGGGTCGTGTGTGGCACGCCTGACCGCCGGAGAAGTAGACCACGGCAACGGGATTGCACTGGAACCCGAGGACATCGACGACGGCTATCTGCTGACCTGTCAGGCGACCCCGACGAGCGACCGCATCGGGATCGAGTTCGACTGAACAACTCTCAGACCTGATCCGATCCGGTCATCGGCGCAGCGCCGTCCGGAGCACTCGCGCCTGGGGAACCCTCCGGGCCGGATCCTCTCGTGTAATTCCTGGAATACATCGAGAATCCCCACTTTCCATCGCGCCTGAAGGCGGCGCCCCTTCGCGAAAGGACCAGTCGTGCACACTGAACCCGAGGACAGATCACTGGAAGGCCGCACCCTGATCATGTCGGGCGGCAGCCGAGGAATCGGCGAGGCGATCGCGATCCAGGCGGCCCGTCGAGGAGCCAACGTGGCCCTGATCGCGAAAACGACCGAGCCGCACCCGAAGCTGCCCGGCACCATCTACACCGCGGCTGCTGCGATCGAGTCGGCCGGCGGCAAGGCGCTGCCACTTGTCGGTGACATCAGGGACGACGAGTCGGTGGCCGACGCCGTCGTGCGCACGGTCGAACAGTTCGGTGGCATCGACGTCGTCGTGAACAACGCCAGCGCGCTCGATCTGACACCGACCGCAGATATCAGCATGAAGAAGTACGACCTCATGCAGGACATCAACGCGCGCGGCGCCTTTCTCCTGACGAAGACCGTCATCCCGCATCTACGGCGATCGGCCAACCCGCACGTCCTGACCCTGTCGCCGCCGCTCAACCTCGAGCCGAAGTGGTTCGCGGACATAGGGACTGCGTACACGATCTCGAAATTCTCGATGTCCCTCGTAACCATCGGACTTGCCGCCGAGCTCGCCGGCGACGGCATCGCCGTGAATTCCCTGTGGCCGCGAACGACCATCAACACGGCCGCGGTTCGCAACATCTTGAGTGAGGAACTCATCTCGCGTAGCCGAACGCCGGACATCATGGCCGATGCAGCGATCAGCATCATCACCAAGCCCTCCGACCTCGTCACCGGACGGTGCTTCATCGATGACGAGGTCCTGGCCGGTGACGGTGTGACCGATTTCTCGGGTTATCGCGTCGTACCCGGCGACGTGGAGCTGGAACTGGATTTCTGGATGGAGTGGGCATGAGTTCGGTCATTTTCGGAGTGGACGATCGAGGTGTTGCCTCCATCGAACTCAACCGGCCGTCCGCGGGCAATGCACTCGATCTCGAGGTCGCCGGCGGCCTCGCGCAGGCGATCACGTCGATCCGCGAGAATGCCGACGTACGGGTCGTCCGCCTGTCTTCGACCGGAAAGATCTTCTGCGCGGGCGGCGACGTACGGGCGATGGCAGCGGCGTCGGACCGCCCGCGGTTCCTCGCCGACCTCGCGGGGTCCATACATCGTTCGCTCATCGCACTCGACGAGCTGCCCGTCCCGATAGTCGCCGCAATCCAGGGCCCGGTTGCGGGCGCCGGGCTCGGCCTTCTCCTTGCAGCCGACTATGTGGCCGCCACTCCCGCCAGCTCTTACGTCGCTGCGTACTCGATGATCGGGTTGTCACCGGATTGTGGGGTGTCGATCGGCCTCCCCCGCGCGATCGGCATGCGGCGGGCGCTTCAGATGCTCGTTCTCAACGAACGTATCGATGCGTCGACCGCACTCGCGTGGGGCCTCGTGGATGCGGTGGTGGAGCTGGACGAACTCGCCACCGACGTCGACCGTGTTGTGTCCCTGCTTCTCGATCGACAGACGTCGGCCGTCGGCCAGGCACGGAGGCTCGTTCGAGCGTCCTACCAGCGGGAATTTGCCCAGCACCTTGACGATGAAGCCCTGACCATCACCCGTCTGGGCGGTACCGAAGAAGTGGGCGCCTTGCTCTCTTCCCGCTCGAGGTGACCGCCTGGAAGCGGTCCTGACCGGGCTGGTGACCGCCGCCCTTCCGTCTGATCGTCGGCCCGCCGCGTCGTCGACGATCAGCTCTCGGCGCGAGTCGGACGGTGACGTCAGACGGTCAAGAGCGCCTTGATCGCGCGACGCTCGTCCATGGCCCGGTAGCCCTCGGCCGCCTGATCGAGCGGGAGGGTCAGGTCGAAGACCTTCCCGGGATCGAT
Organism: Gordonia westfalica; assembly: GCF_900105725.1. Classification (NCBI taxonomy): domain Bacteria; kingdom Bacillati; phylum Actinomycetota; class Actinomycetes; order Mycobacteriales; family Gordoniaceae; genus Gordonia; species Gordonia westfalica. Next base: position 276,782 of record NZ_FNLM01000036.1, on the reverse strand, counting down.
CTCCCGCTTCCAGATGAGGTCGATCAGCTCGGGCAGGAAACGCCGCACCGGGGCAGGACCACCGTGCAGGTGGATCTCGGAGAAGAACAGTTCCATCCCGGGCAACTCCACGTCGTGGGAGACACCGACATATCCGACGTGCCCGCCGGGGCGTGCCGAGCGGATCGCCTGCATCATCGACTCCTGTGTCCCGACCGCTTCGATGACCGAGTGCGCCCCGAGACCGTCGGCAAGTTCCTTGATCCTGGCCACGCCCTCGTCGCCGCGCTCGGTCACGATGTCGGTGGCGCCGAACTCACGGGCGAGCGCCTGCCGGTCGGCGTGCCGACTCATCGCGATGATCCGGTCGGCGCCGAGCCGCTGAGCGGCGAGGACAGCGAGAAGACCCACCGCACCGTCGCCGACGACGGCCGCCGTCTTCCCCGGGCCCACCTCGGCCCGCCACCGCGCCGAACCACCCGGTTCCCAGCACATCCGACGCGGCCAGCAGCGACGGGATGAGGTCGGCGTCGGGCTGCCCAGGGGTGGCGACGAGGGTGCCGTCGGCGTGCGGCACCCGGGCGTATTCGGCCTGGGTGCCGATGGCGCCCATCGGCTCCGCATGGACGCACCGGGACTGATAACCCGCCCGGCAGATCTCGCAGGTGTTGTCGGATGCGAAGAACGAGCCGACGACGAAGTCGCCGACCTTCACCGTCGACACCTGGTCTCCCACCTCGGTGACCGTGCCGACGTATTCGTGCCCCATCGGCGCGTGGTCGACGTCTTCGATGCCGCGATACGGCCACAGGTCCGACCCGCACACGCAGGTCGCGGCGATCTTGATGATCGCGTCGGTGGGCTCCTCGATCGTCGGGTTCTCTCGTTCGTACACTCGCCGAGAAGCTCGATGTGCAACGGTGCGCCGCCCTCGGCCTGGTCAGCCGTGTCAGTGGCGACTTGCTCCCGGACGCGTTCGCGCTGGCCGATCGTCCGGCGCAAGGCCCGACCGCCGCCTACGGCATGACCGAACAGGCCGTCCGGGCCTGGTCCCGGGACAGATGGCCAACCACCTCGAACTCGAGGCTTCGCTACAGCAGACGCTGATCGCGAGCGCGGATTGGCGCGAGGGTCGCGCAGCCTTCCTCGAGCGGCGCACCCCGCACTTCGTCGGGAGGTGATCGGCGAACCCGAGTCGGCGAGTCCATGAGAGCATGACTTGGATGGCCGAGAGCCCCGCTCAGACCGACATCACCAGTCTGGAGCGCCGCACCCTGGGCACCGCACAGACGACTCTCCTGGACATCCTGGGCGACATGGTTCATCCCGACGATGTCGCGATACCCACCGCGGCGTTCCTGGCTGTGATGCGGGATGCCGGATTCTCCGAGCCGGCCGTCCGGCAATCGATAGCCCGCGGCTCGAGCGCGGGCTGGATCGCCAAGGAGCGAAACGGCCGCAACACATCATGGCGGCTGACACCAGCTGGACAGACGCTGGTAGAAGACGGCATCCCGGGGGGTCGAACAGCTCGCCGACGCCCCTGAGTGGGATGGGCATTGGCGCGTCGTCATCGTTACGATCTCCAACGAGCACCGGTCGACCCGTGATCGGGTCTATCGCGCACTCCGCTGGGATGGGTTCGGCAACCCGTTGCCCTCGGTGTGGGTGTCCCCCACACCGACCGGCACCACCGCACGAGCGCGGCTCTCCGAGAACTCGGACTCGACCGGTCGTGCATCTCATTCGTGGGTGAACTGGACGGGCTGGGCTTGCCGATCGCCGACATCGTCGATCGCGGATGGGATGTGCCGGCCCTCGAGGAGCGATACGGGCACCTGCTCGAGAGATTCGAGGCGCTGACGCCGGATGGGGGCGCCGAGTTCTTGACCGCACTCATGCAGCTCGACGCCGAATTGCAACAGCTGCTCGTCACCGACCCGGCTCTGCCTCCGTCTATGACCCGAACTGCTCGTATCGCGCAGCTGCACAACGGCTTCTGGCGCTTCGCCGGCACTGGCATGGGCCGACGAAGCGCCACTGGACCTCGGTGGTCGAGAGCGTGTCCTGACGCAGTCGGCGTACGGATGCCGACTGCGTCCTCGGGTCACGGTCGGAACAGCCAGCCCACGAGTTCGGCGACGACCAGGACGATGATCCCGGCCATCAGAACGAGGGCGGTGGCCACGACTTCGATCGACGTCCTACCGATGGAAACGATTGCCCGCGCACTCATCGTCGAGCCTTCGAGACGTCGTCGGGCGATGCTTCCTCCACCCCCGGGCCCATGACATCGCCCGCTGCGTCATCGGTCAGGTCACGGTGGTCCAGGGAGTACCGGTACGCACCCATTCCGAGCAGGCACACGATGGCGACGACCACCATCGCCACGATGGGCACGATCCCGGCACCGTACGATCCTGTGAGTCCGTACACCTGACCGAGGATGAACACGCCGGTGGCGGACCCCATCGCGAACAGGAAGTACACGAAGCCCAGCACGCGTCCATAGGAATGCTTGGGGAAGTACCTGCTGATCATGTAGGCCGCGATGTCACCCTCGGCGCCCAGAGCGAGACCGACGAGCACGGCCCCGAGGAACATCAGCGCGGGCCCGTTCGACGCTATGAGCAACGCCACGCCGACGCCGCACAATGCGAAGATGATCGACCCGATCAGCGGCGCGAACACACGGTCGAGGAGGTAGCCGACGAGTAGCCGCGCGAACACCGACGACAGACTCAGTACCGAGAGCACTGCCACAGCCACGGACCGGTCGATGCCTTTGTCTGTCGTCATCGGGACGACCTGCGACATCAGTCCGAATGTCGCCGTGGACACGAGGAAGATTGCGGCGCTGAGCAACCAGAACTGCCGCGAGCGACGTGCGATCGACCACAGTGACTCGCCGGCAGTTCGACCGGCCGCGCGCGCCTGTGCCCGCTCTTCGTCGAAGCGAGCCGGCATCCGCGTCACGAAGAGGTACACAGCGGTCGGGATGATCGTGCAGAGGGCTCCGATGACGAGGAAGGTCCCGCGCCACCCCACCAACCCGAACACGAAGTTCGCGAGGTAGGGAATCAGCACCCCGCAGGCCCCCATACCCGCCATGAGCACGCCGAGCGCGAGACCTCGACGGTCGGCGAACCAGGCGCTCACCACCGTCGCATGCGCGACCGGATTCAACGCTCCTGCGCACGCACCGATCACGATGCACAAGAGATAGAAAACGGCCTGGTTGTTCGGCAGCGCTGCCATCAGCATCAACCCGGCACCGAACCCCATCGTCATGGGAATGGCCGGGATTCGGGGACCGTAGCGGTCGACCAACACACCGAGGACGACGATGCTGATACCGGTGAGGATTGTCTCGACGGAGAACCCGTTCGTGATGACGCTCCGGTTCCAGCCGAAATCATCGGCAATCTCCGTACCCAGCACGTTGAACAAGACATTCACGGTGCTGCTGCCGAAGAGCAGCGTGAGGAAGCCGGTGATGGGGAACCACCACCGGCTGAACTGGCGTGTCGGTGACGCGGTGGCGTCGGTCGCGGTCATGATCATCGGCCGCTCTCCTGTTCGTCGTCATTCATAGGCGTCGGCGGCTCTATGCCGCGAGTCACACAATCGCAACATATGGCCAGTCCAAATGCAAAGATCGGACCAGTGACCACAACCGCTTCGCACATGCGCCCTATTGCCCACTCTTGGCTCGGCAGCTATGGTGCATGCAAATGGTCAGTCCTAATAACCACAACTGGACAGGCCACAATCGGGCGGGCGCCCACCACACGAGAGGACACCGAAGTCTGATGACCGAGTTCAGCGACATCACCTACGAAGTCGACAACGGTCTGGCATGGATCACCATCAACCGTCCCGAGCGCTACAACGCGTTCCGGGCGCAGACCGTGGACGAACTCGTCCTCGCCTTCAAGAAGGCGTGGGCGAGCAGCGAAGTCGGCGTCATCGCGCTCACCGGTGCCGGCGACAAGGCATTCTGCGCGGGCGGCGACCAGAAGCAGCGGATGGAAACCGGCGACTACGGCCCGTCGCAAAGCGGCCTGTTCGAGGTCGAGGCGCTCCACCGGGTCATCCGCGATGCACCCAAGCCGGTCATCGCAGCGGTGAACGGCCTCGCCATCGGCGGAGGACACGTGCTGCACGTCCTCTGCGACCTGACCATCGCCGCTGACACCGCGCAGTTCGGCCAGAACGGCCCGCGTGTCGGCTCGTTCGACGCCGGTCTCGGTTCCGGCTACCTCGCACGCGTCGTCGGCGAGAAGCGGGCCCGGGAGATCTGGTTCATGCTGCGCCGACTGTCGGCCGAAGAAGCGCTGGACTGGGGCCTGGTGAACCGGGTTGTCCCGGCCGCCGAGCTGCGCAACGAGGTTCGCGCGTGGGCCGACCAGATGCTCGACTTCTCGCCCACCGCGCTCAAGGTTCTCAAGCAGTCGATGAACACCGACACCGAGCACTTCGTCAGCATCGGCACCATGGCCTACTCGACGCTCGAGATCTTCGGCGACACGCCGGAGGCTCAAGAGGGCATCACCGCGTTCAACGAGAAGCGCAAGCCGGACTTCTCCAAGTACCGGGGTAAGTGAGTGCTGTTCTCCCCAGAACAACGCGAGTTCGCGGCGGCAGTGCAGGACTACTGTCGCCGCGAACTGGCAACCGTCGCCCAGCGTGACGCCGTGACCGAGGGTGGCACGCTGTCGAACAGCCCCTCGGTTCTCACCGACATGGCCGGCAACGGATGGCTGGGCGTGTCCCTACCCGAGGAGTTCGGCGGCGGCGGGGCCGGATTCGTCGATGAGTGCATCTTCCTCGAGGAATCCGCGCGCGGACTCGCCCCCATCACCGGGTACTCGACCGGACTGACCGCAGCGCAGACCTATCTCCGCTGGGGCACTGACGCGCAGAAGAAGACGATCGTCACCAACCTGACGTCCGGACGGCTCGAGGCGATCGCCCTCAGTGAGCCGGGAGCGGGTTCGGATCTCGCCGGCCTACGGGTCAGCGCCCGGCGTGACGGCGACCGGTACATCGTCAATGGCCAGAAGACGTGGATCTCCGCCGCACACGTCGCCGAACACATTCTCGTACTCACACGTGAGGATTCGTCGGGCACCAGACACCAGGGCATGACCTTGCTGATGGTGCCCACGTCCGCAGCCGGTCTCGGCATCCGCGCCATCGAGACGATGGAACCCCACACCTGCAACGACGTGTTCTTCACCGACGTGGAAGTACCGGTGGACGCCGTCGTCGGGACACCCCGCAAAGCATGGAAACAACTGATGCGAGGGTTGAGCATCGAGCGGTTGATCATCGCAGCGATGAGCATCGGCGCGGCCCGGCGGGCACTCGACGACGTCATCGCCTATGCCCGCGAGCGCGAACAATTCGGTGCACCGATCTCCTCATTCCAGGCACTACGACACCGGATTGCCGATCTGGCAACCGATGTCGAGCTCGCCCGCGTCTTCGTCTATGACGTGGCGGCAAAGATCGACGCAGGCCTCGAGGACGACCTCGCCCAGGAGAGTGCGATGGCGAAGATGCGATGCACGGAAGTCGCCAAGCACACCAGCCTGGAAGCGATGCAGATGATGGGCGGCTATGGGTACGCGCGTGAGTACGGCATGGAGGCGCAGGTACGGCGCGCCCTCGCACCGCCGATCTACGGCGGCACCAACGAGATCCAGCGCGAGATCATCGCCAAACACGTCGGGTTGTGAATCACTTCCGCCGACACCGTGAAACAGATGGAGAAACACGATGACCGAAACCACATTCTCACCACAACTCCTGTCGGGTAAGCGGATCCTGATCACCGGCGGTGGTACCGGCCTGGGACGTGGTGTCGCTCGGCACCTCGTCGACCATGGCGCCGAGGTCCATCTGTGGGGTCGGCGCGAAGCTGTCCTGTCGGAGGCGGCGGCAGAGGCGTCCGCATCGCGGCCCGGCTCCGTGCATTTCCACACCGTGGATGTGCGCGACTACGACAACGTCGACGAGACCATGGGGCGCATCTGGGACGACCACGGTCCCCTGACCGGAGTGGTCAACAACGCAGCCGCGAACTTCATCGCGCAGACGAAGGATCTCAGTCCCCGCGCCTTCTCCGCAATCACCAGCACCGTGATGAACGGTTCCTTCCACACCACGCACGCCGCTGGAAAGCGCTGGATCGCAGACGGATTGCCGGGTTCTGTCCTTTCGACGCTCACCACCTGGGTATGGACGGGGTCGGCGTTCGTCGTCCCCTCGGCCATGGCGAAGGCAGCCGTTCACTCGATGACGATGTCGCTGGCCGTCGAGTGGGCCAAGCACAACATCCGCGTCAATGCCGTTGCCCCCGGGCCCATTCCCACCGATTACGCGTGGGAGATGCTCAACCCGACCGACAAGAGCTCGGTCGGCGCGACCCAGGCCGACCAGATCCCGGCGGGACGCACCGGGACCATGGAAGAACTCGCGAATCTGACCATGTTCCTGCTGTCGGATGCCTGTGACTACCTGACCGGGCAGACGATCGCAATGGACGGGGGTCAGATGCTGGCGGGCCCCGGCACCTTCGCCGGTCTCACCAACCTGAGCGACGCCGACTGGGCGCAGATCAAGGAGACGAGCAAGGCCGCTTCGGAGACGAGCAAGGCACAACGGAGCGTCTGACCCCTCCACCGACAGCCAGAAGGGGGCGCATCCATCGGATGCGCCCCCTTCTGTCGTGCGACGTGACGGTGAACAGCTCAGAGGGTGGATCGGTACCGGTACTTCGAACTCCGGGTGAGCGCGAACTCGAAGATGCCGGAGCCACTCGTGCCGTCGAGGTCGAACGAACACAAGCGGTCGGTGAGAGCAGAATCGAGGGTGCGGGGGTTCACCGATCCGTCGAGCGCGTACCGATCGTGCTCGACGTGGTCGACACCGTGGGACTCACCGTGGTGGCCCCCGTACCCGGCACCGGCCATGTAACCGCCACCTGCTCGCGCGTCGGCACGCACGGGGTACTTCTCGCCCGCGGCGGTCAGTACCAACACCTCTCCGGTCAACAGGTCGCCGGTCTCGGTGAACTCCAGAGCATGACGGACGTCGACGATCGGATCCAGCCGGCCGTCCTCATGCATGACGGCGCCCTCGAGCAGCAGCCGGTCGTGGTCGCGCGTCTCGACGAGCAGGAACCCGATTGCGAAGTCCGGGAACTGGGCTTGGTACCACACGTGCAGCCCCTGCCCACCAGACATCGTGCGGACGCCTCGAGACCGATCCCGCTGCCCGTACCAACCGTTCACGTTGATCTCGCGGTGGTCGATCCGGAGTGAGCCCTCGTACCGCCCCGACTGGAAGAGGTGGTCGAATGCGGTCCGCGTGGCGGACGCGTTCTCGACCGCCACCTCGCCGAACCAGGCCGGCGTCCGCGCACGCCAGGTCAGGTCGAACTCGACCGCGATGTCGTTCGACGCCAGCCGGAGACGCCATTCTTTGTTGGGCTCGACGATCTCGAACGAGAAGGGACCGGCCCCCTGTCGCCCGCTGGCCTCGATCTCGCTGGAGAACCGCAGGTTTCGCTGCTCGGCGCGATCCGTGACGACGACGAAGCCGTCGCTCGTGCCGCGAGGCGGATAGATCCCGTAACCCATGATCACCGACGGAGCCTGCTCCTCGACCGGATGCATGTTGAACATCAGGCGGTCGAAGAACCCCTGCGGCAGATCCACTTCCTCCGGACCGACCAGGCGGTCGCGGAAGCTGCCCGTATCTGCGTGTGCGGCCATCTGCCGTCCTTTCCCTTGGCGGCCGCTGTCCGCGGCCGATCGTCACCGGCCGGAGCCGGGCTCAGTCGAGACCGGACGCACGACGCGCGTCGGCGAGGAACCGCTGCACGAGCACAGGATCGGTGTAGTACGGATCGCCGATGCCGACTTCCACGCGCCGGCGGCTGTATTCGTAGAGCACCGCAAGCTTCCACAACGCGAATGTCGTGTACCAGGCCAGAGTGCCGAGGTCGCGTCCGGTCTTCTCGCTGTACCGCTGTGCCAGAGACTCTTTCGACGGATACCCATCTTCCAGCAGCGCGGCACTGAGCTCGGCGGTGGGGTTCATCGGCAGTCCCGGCGACGGGACCGTCGCTAGGAAATATCCGACGTCGAGCAACGGATCACCGATCGTGGCGAGTTCCCAATCCAGAACCGCCGCGACGCGCCCCGGTGAATCCGGAGCGATGACGACGTTGCCGATCCGGAAGTCGCAGTGGATGAGGGTGCCGCCGGATTCCGGCGGAGTGTTCTCCTGCAGCCAGCTGTCGACATCAGCGAAGGCCTCCGGCACCCGGTCGTTGTCGTCGACCACCAGTCGGCGCATCCGCTGGAGGTGACGCGCGTTGAAACCCTCAGGGCGACCCATCTTCTCGAGTCCGGCTGCGCGCCAGTCCACCGCATGCAACTCCGCGAGGGTGTCGATCATGCTGTGGCCGATGGATCGGCGGTCTTCCGTCGTAGCCAGCGGCGACGGCGTCGTGGTGGTCACCACGTGGCCATCGGCGAAGCTCATGACGTAGAAGGGGACGTCCAGCACCTCGCCCGCCTGGGCGACGGCGAGCACCTCGGGAACCGGAACGGGACTCGAGGACAACGCCGACAGCAGCTTCGCCTCCCGGAGCATGTCGTGCGCTCCCGGTGGGATCGGCGGCGGCGGCGGGCGGCGGACCACCACGCTGCGAGTTCCGTCACTGACGAGAAAAGTCAGGTTCGAGTGCCCGTCGCCGATGGGTTTCGTCGTGATGTCACCGGCGAGCACCTCGCGATCCTCGAGGAACACACGCAACGCCGCGAGGGTCTCCTCGTCCCAGTCCCAAGCCATCCCGGTCACCGCCCGATGAATTCGGGGGCCCGCTTGTCCTTGAACGCGGCCAACGCCTCGGGCATGTCCTCAGAGCGTGTGAGAAGCGCCTGGCCGCGGTTCTCGAGTTCCAGAGCAGCTTCGTACGAACCGATCTCGGTGTTGCGCTGGATGGCCCGTTTCGACATCCGCACGCCACCGGGCGAGTTCTGCGCGATCTGCCGGGCCATCGCCATCGCCTCGTCGAGCAACGAATCCGTCGGGTGGACGTGATTGACCAGGCCGATGGCCAGTGCCTCGTCTGCTCCGACGATCCGTGCCGTGTAACCGATCTCAGCCGCCCGCGCCGGGTTGACCAGACGGGCGAGATTGTAGGAGGTGCCGAGTTCGCCCATCGAGAGACCGACCTTGACGAACGCCGCGCTCATCTTCAGAGTCGGTGCCGCCAACCGGATGTCGGCCGCCAGCGCGAGTGCCAGACCGCCACCGGTGGCAGGACCGTGGATGGCGGCGATCACCGGGAAGGGAAGATGCCGGATGGACTGGATACCGCCCGTCGCGGTCTCCTGGAACTTCAGGAACTCTCGCACCCCCATCTCGGTGATGACGTGGATCTCGTCGAGATCGAAGCCGGCGCAGAAGGCGCGCTCCCCCGTGCCGGTGAGGATGAGCGCGCGCAATCCGCTGTCGCGCAGTGCACGTCCGGCTGCGAGGTATTCGTGGAACATCGTCACGGTCTGCGAGTTCATCCGGTCCGGCCGGTTGATCCGGAGCACACCGACACCGGGTTCGGGTTCTTCGAAGGTGAGTGTCTCCAGCTCCGGGAACTCAAAGGTCATGATCGCCTGCCTCGGTCGTGATGGAACGGTGGGTGCTCATCGGCCCTGGAAGACCGGCGCGCGCTTCTCTTTGAAGGCATTCAACGCCTCGGCCATGTCCGGGCTCCGCGTGAGCAGGGCTTGCCCCCGGTTCTCGAGTTCGAGTGCTGCGGCGTACGAACCGACTTCGAGGTTCGCCTGCAGCGCGCGCTTCGACAGCTGGACCCCGCCGGGGGAATTCGACACGATCTTCTCGGCCAGGGCGATCGCATCGGCGACCACGTCGTCGGCACTCACCGAGTTGGCGATGCCCAGCTGTGCGGCTTCCTCGGCCTCGACGATGCGGCCGGTGAAGCAGATCTCGCTGGTCTTCGCCGGCCCGATCAGGCGGGTCAGCAGCCAGGACGTCCCGAGATCACCTGCGGACAGGCCGATCCGGACGAACGCAGCATTGAACTTGGCAGTGGCGCCGGCCAACCGGATGTCGGCGGCGAGTGCCAGCGCGAGTCCGCCGCCGGCGGCCGGGCCGTTGACCGCGGCGATCACCGGCACCCGCAGCGACCGGATCGCAGACAGCGCCCGAGCGGCACGTTCCTGCTGATCGAGCATGCCCAAGGCACCGAGGTTGGGCAGGTCATCGGCGTCGGCTAGATCGTAGCCCGAACAGAACGCCTTCCCGGCGCCGGTGAGGATGACGACTCGACAGGCATCCTCGGTCTCGAGGCCCCAGGCAAGTCGCTCCAGCTCCAGGAACATCGTGTTGGTCATCGCGTTGTAGCGATCCGGCCGGTTGAGCGTGACGACCACGATCCCCGGCTTCACCTCCTCGACGAGGAAGGTCTCGAAGGTCTCGTCCAGAGTTTTCATCGCCTGGCTCCTTGCCGGTTGATAGCGGATGTCGGTCTCGGGTGGGTGTCAGCGGAACTGCGGTGCGCGCTTGGCAACGAACGCCGAGATCCCCTCGGCCGCCTCCCCGCGCTCGAAGAGCGACTGGATCTCGGACACCTCGAATCGCGCGCCCTCGCCGAGAGGAAGGTCGAAGGCGGCGTCGACAGTGCGGACGACCGACAGTTGGGCCGGCAGCGAGGGTCCGACGAGTTCGTCGGCGAACGCGAGTGCGGCTTCGACTACGTCACCGTCTGTCACGCGGTCCACCAGACCGATGCGATACGCCTCGTCCGTGCCGACCTGACGGGCGGTGAGCATGATGTCGAGCGCCCGGCCACGACCGACGAGCCGCGGAAGCCGTTGCGTCCCGCCCGCACCCGGGATCAGACCCAGTTTCACCTCGGGCAGGCCGAACTTCCCGCCGCTACCGGCGACCCGGAGTGTGCAAGCCATCGCGAGTTCGAGGCCTCCACCGAGGGCTACGCCGTCCACCGCGGCGATCGAGATCCACCCCGCTGCGGCCAGGCGATCGTTCACCTCACGCATCTTGTCGCCGTAGGCGGTGAACGTCTCGGCATCGATCGAGGAGAGGTGCTTGATGTCAGCCCCCGCGGCGAAGAACTTCGGCTGTGCGGACGAGATCACCATGACCTTGACGTCCCCGGCCTTCTCGGCGGCATCGATGGCGAGATGCATGCCGTCCAGGAGCGGGATTCCCAGGGCGTTGGCGGGCGGACGGTTCAGCACGACCGAGGTGATACCCGGCTTCGCCGTCGTCCAGGTGACAATGTCCTCGGCTCGCTCGGCCATCGATGATCCCTCACATCCCGTCGCAGTGGTCGTCCGTCGACCGCGGTCTCTTCCTGCAACGTAGCCAGTCGTCGCACGGCAAGTCAACCATTATTTTGGTACGACCAAATTACCATGAACGCACTTACGCAGCTAGAAGTCGCGTATGCTCTTCCAGTGCTGTTACATTAGGTACGACCAAATGCACAGGAAGTAGGTCTCATGCCCGAGCCATCCTCGTCGAGCACAGTTGCGCGCCATCCCGTTCAACTCCAGCCGATGCAGGTGCCCAAGGCATCCGATGTTCTCGCCAACGACCTCCGCGAACGCATTCTTCGGGGAGATTTCCCATCGGGTACAGCACTGCCTCCCGAACGAGAACTGGTCACCCAGACCCGGATGAGCCGCACCACCGTTCGCGAGGCACTGCGCATCCTCGAAGTGCAGGGCCTGGTCGTGATCAAGACCGGCAGGTCCGGCGGCGCCTTCGTCCAGCAACCAGGCGGAGACTCGGTGGCCACCTCGGTCAGCTTGCTGATCAGAGGACAGCAGCTTCGCCTCACCGCGCTTCTGGAAACCCGCGAGGCGATCGAACCGGCCTGCGCCAGCCTGGCCGCGAAGTATCGCACCGAGGACGACCTCGCCGCACTCGACGCGGCGAACGCCATTCTGGGCGACATCACCTTGCCACTCGAGGCATTCCTGCAGGCGAATGTCGACTGGCACCTCGCCGTCGCGATTGCCAGTCACAACGAACTGCTCACCGGATTCATGACGGCGCTGTCGACCGCCATCTACAGTTCCACCGAGAACACCGCATTCGTCGACGACGACGTCCGCAAGACCACGCATCGCGCACACAAGAACATCACCGACGCGATCCGGGCCGGTGATCCCGCCGCGGCGATGCGGCGCATGACCAAGCACGTCCACGGCTACGCCGAGGCGGTCGTCCAGGTCGAACAACGTACCGAGATCGACCTGGCCGACGCCTGAGCGGCAACTGCGTCAGGATCTACCGGCCGCGAGGTGGACCCGCAGCCCGTCGAGAATCGCCGCGGTCGTCGACCGGGTCTCCTCGTCGGACAGGCCCCACGGCGGCGCGATCAGGTCGAGGTGATCGAAGCCGTCGGGGATGCGCGCCAAGGCGTCCGCGAACTCAGCCGGCTTGCACGCGATGGTGATCGTGTCGATCATGTCGTCGGTGACCGCTCGCACGAGTGCTTCCTCGTCACGGTCCCGCGCGGCTTGCCGAATGACAGCCTGGTCCTTGCTCCAGCCGTGTAGCTCGAACAGCCGATCGTAAACCCGGGAGGCCGCGTATTGCCCGATGGCGAAAGCGGCTTGGCGACGCGCCAGTTCAACGTCGTCATTGATCGCGCACATCCGAATCCCCATGATGGTCACGTCGGCGGGATCCCGGTCGACGCTGGTCGCGCCGACTGCGATCTCGTCCTTCACCGGACCCCGGACGTACTCGGCGGTGAACATGGGGTGGCCCACCAACCCGTCGGCGTGGCGGCCCGCAGTACGCAGCATGTATTTGTTGACGCCCGCGATCCAGATCGGGATCTCGGGCCGGATCGGCGCCGGGACATCGGCGGTCGGCGCGACGTGAACCGAGTAGAAGCGCCCATCATGGTGCACGGGACCTTCGTGCAGACGCCACAAGGCTTTCAGCACCGACAGCAGTTCTGCCATCCGCGCCGCGGGCGCCTCACCGCTCACGCCGTGCCAGGCCTCCATCATCTTCGGGGTTCCGTTGCCCAACCCCAGGATGATCCGCCCGCCCGACATCTCGTCCAGGTCTCGCGCCTCGGCCGCCCACATCAGTGGGCTCCGTCCGACACCGTAGGCGATGTTCGACCCGATCTGGATGGAGCTCGTGCCGCCCGCCAGGGCTGCCATCGGAACGGTCGCCGACCGGCTGTAGAGTTCGCTGGTCCAGATCGCGGTGCATCCGGCATCCTCGGCCTCACGAGCGAGATCGACCATCGTCGAGAACCGGTCGGGTCCCGATCCGGTACCGAAGGCGTTGATGCCGAACGTCGTCATGAGAGAGAACCTTTCACCGTCGGGTCACGAACGCCGGGGGAACTGATCGAAGTCCGGGGTTCGCTTCGCCTTGAACGCCTCGCGGCCTTCCTTGGCCTCATCGGTCGAGTAGAAGAGCAGATTGGTGTCGTGGGCCAGTTGCTGAATTCCGGCCAGTCCGTCCTCGGCCGCGTGAAAGCTGGCCTTCATCAGTCGTAGCGCCAGGGGCGACAGCTCCAGCATCCGTCGGCACCACGCGACGGTCTCGGATTCCAGGTCCGCCAGCGGCACAACCGTGTTGACGAGATTCATCTCGAGGGCCTGTGCGGCATCGTATTGCCGGCACAGAAACCAGATCTCCTTGGCCTTGCGGGCGCCTACGATGTTCGACAGCAATCCTGCGCCGAAGCCGCCGTCGAATGAGCCGACCTGCGGGCCGACCTGTCCGAGTCGGGCGTTGTCGGCCGCGATGGTCAGGTCGCAGACGATCTGCAACACGTGGCCGCCACCGATGGCGTATCCGGCCACCATGGCCACGACCGGTTTGGGTAGTCGGCGGATCTGGACCTGGAGATCGGTGACGTGGAACCGTCCCACCGCGCCCGGCTTGTCGGGTTCGGTCAGATAGCCGGTATCGCCGCGCACGCGTTGATCGCCGCCGGAACAGAACGCCTTGTCGCCTTCACCGGTCAGCACGATCACGCCGATCGTGGGGTCCTCACGTGCATGGGTGAGGGCTTCGGAGATCTCGATGAGGGTCTGCGGGCGAAAGGCGTTGTGTACCTCGGGCCGACAGATGGTGATCTTGGCGATCCCGTCGGCGGTGCGGGAGTAGTCGACGTCCTCATAACGACGAACCGTCGACCACTCCACAGTCACGTTGTCCACACCTATGCCATCGTCAGGCCGCCGCTGACCGACAGCGTCTGCCCGGTGATGTAACCGGCCTCGTCGGAAGCGAAGAACGCGACCGCGGCCGCGATGTCGGCAGGGGTGGCGAGGCGCTTCATCGGCACGGCCTTCGTCATGCCGCCGAGCACCTTGTCGGCATCCTGGCCCGAATTGTCGGCGAACTTGCGCAGGGCCGGCGTGTCGGTGGGACCCGGGCAGACACTGTTCGCGGTGACACCCTTGGTGGCGACCTCGCGGGCGAGCGTCTTGGTGAAGGCGATGGTGCCGCCCTTGGCACCCGAGTAGACCGCCTCGAGAGAGGAGCCGACGCGCCCGGCGTCGGAGCCGATGTTGATGATGCGGCCGAATCCGCGCTCGACCATGCCCGGGACCACCGTGTGATTCACGCGCAGCGAGCCCTTGAAGTTGATCTCGAGGATCTTGTCCCAGAAGTCCTCGTCGGTGTCGACGAACTTCATGAAGTCGTCCCAGCCGGCGTTGTTCACCGCGATCTCGATGGGACCGAGTTCGGCGGTCACCTGCTCGACGGCGGCCTTGACCGAGGCGGTGTCGGTGACGTCGATCGGCACCGCGATGGCCTCGCCGCCGGCCGCGACGATCTCCTTGGCCGTCTGCTGTGCGACCTCGAGGTTGAGGTCGGCGATCGCCACGCGGAATCCGTCGGCGCCGAGCTTGCGCGAGATCCCCTCGCCGATGCCCTGCGCGCCTCCGGTGACGAGTGCTACCCGGTTGCTCATTGTGTGTCCTTTCGAGAGTGATGGATGTGCGATGACTCGCTAGCCGGTTGCGGACTGCACCGCTCGGGCCAGCTCATCGCGGAATTCGGGTGCGGCGACGTCGATGAGGCGTCGCCGCCGTTCAGCGAGGGGTTGCCCGCGCAGATGTGCGACACCGTGCTCGGTCACCACACAGTCGACGTCGGCGCGCGCGGTGGTGACCACACCCTCGTCGAGGGCGAACTTGATCGACGACCGTCCGCGCATCGTCGACCGGAGTGCGACTATCGAGCGCTTCCCGGTCAGAGCCGCGGCACGCGCGAAGTCGACCTGCCCGCCGACGGCACCCAGATAGGTGCCGCGACTCATCTCGGCTCCGACCTGGCCGGTGAGATCGACCTCGATGGCGAAGTTCACGGCGACCAGGGAGGACAGTCGGGAGAGCACCGGCGGTGTGTGCGTGTAGCTGGTCGGGCGGAACGACACCGGCAGTTCGGATATCCGCTCGTAGAGTTCAGCGGAGCCCAACGCGGTACCCGCGACGGCCATCCCGACGTCGATCTGCTTACGGGCACCTGTGACGACGCCCTTCTCGATCAGCCGGAGCACTCCGTCGGTGACCATACCGGTGTGGACACCGAGGTCCCGGTGACCGGAGAGCGCGTCGAACACCGCCGCTCCGGTCGACCCGATGCCCACCTGGATGGTGTCGCCGTCATCGACGAGAGTCGCGATGTGGCCGGCGATCGCCCGGTCGAGGTCGCCGACGGGTCTGCGATCCTCCTCTTGCAGTGGACGATCGGTCTCGATGGTGGCGGTGAAACGGCTCAGCGGGATCCGGGGCGACCCGGCCACCACCGGCATCTGCCGGTTGATCTCGGCGAAGAGCAGCGACGTGTGCTCGATCGCGTCGGCCATGTAGTCGACCCCGATCCCGAGGGAGCACATCCCGTCACGATCGGGCGGCGCGACCTGCAGCAGCCCGGCATCACAGGGCAGCCGGTGCTCGGCGAACATCCTGGGCAGGGCCGAATAGTGACAGGGCACGACGTCGAGCTGGTCGGTGGCGCCGAGCTCGCGGAGCGCGCCGAGACCGCCGTAGGACACCATCATGTCGGCCGGTGACAGCGAGTGCGCGAGTTGGTCGTTCCAACTCAGACCGGTGAACAGGCGCAGTGGCCCCAGCCCCGGCGCCTGCTCCAGCAGCCGGTCGACCAGGGGACGGGGCTCGGCGGCCGCCTGGCTCCACCACACCCCCATCTCCGGCCGCAGCCACGCCCCGAAGTCGATCATCAATCAACTCGTTCGATGAGGGTCCCGGTGCCGAGACCGCCACCGCAGCACATCGTCACGAGACCGAGGGCGCTGTCGCGGCGCTCCATCTCGTGCAGGATGCTCGCGATCAGCCGGGCACCGGTCGCGCCGACGGCGTGTCCGAGAGCGATGGCCCCGCCGTTGACGTTGACGCGGTCCTCGTCGGGCTTCAGCTCACGCTGCCACGCCAGCACCACCGACGAGAACGCCTCGTTGACCTCGAACAGGTCGATGTCGTCGACGGTGAGGTCGTTGCGCTCGAGCAGTTTTCGCGTCGCCGGAATGGGCCCGGTCAGCATGATGATCGGATCCACCCCGACCGTTGTCTGGTCGGCGATCCGCGCCCGGATCCGCAGCCCATGCCGCTCGGCGGCCTCCCGGGTGCACAGCAGCACCGCGGCCGCGCTGTCGCAGACGGGGCTCGACGTCCCCGCGGTGATCCGCCCGTTCTCCGAGCGGAACACGGTCTTCAGACCGGCCAGTGATTCCATCGACGTACCCGGACGGACCGTCTGGTCTCCTGTGCGCACCTCGCCGTCGAGCTCCATGGGCACCATCTCGTCGACGAAGCGGCCGGCCTCGATCGCCGCCACCGCGAGTTCGTGGGAGCGGACGGCGAACCGGTCCATCTCCTCGCGGGAGAGCTCCCACCGCTCGGCGATGAGTTCGGCGCTCTCCCCCTGCGTGACGAAGTCGTAGCGTGCCCGCAATTCCGCGGGCCACGGCTCGCCGTACAGCTCGCTGATCTTGGCCGGCGAATTCATCGGCACGTGTCCCATGTGTTCGACGCCGCCGGCGATGACGATGTCGTGGACTCCTGAGGCCACGAGCGACGCGGCGAAGTTCACCGCTGTCTGCGCCGACCCGCAGCGGCGATCGAGGGTGGTGGCGGGCACCTCGGGCGGGTACCCGGCCTGGAGCCAGGCATTGCGGCCGATGTTGCGAGACTGCTCGCCGAACGGTGCGGTGCAGCCGATCACGAGGTCCTCGACAACGCTCGGATCAATGCCCGACCGGCCGATGAGGTCCTGGTAGCAGGCCGCGAGCATCGCGTTGGGATGGATGTCGCGGAACCAGCCTTTCTCGGGATGCGACTTGCCGATGGGGGTTCGCACCGCTTCGGCGATCACCACTTCCCGTCCCGAAGAGACGAAAGGTCCTGTCACACGCGCCATCTCAGATCACCGTCCCGCCGTCGACCGGCAAGATCTGGCCGGTGATGTACCCTGCCGCATCCGAAGCCAAGAAGACGAACGTCGGCGCTATCTCCTCCGGAAAGGCCCAGCGGGCGAGCGGAATCCGAGCCAGTGTCTTCGCCGCGAGCTTCTCGTTGGAACGGATGTTCTCGGTCATGGCGGTCGCCGCGAGCGGCGCAACCGCGTTGACCGTCACCGACTGCTTGGCGAGTTCGCGGGCGAGCGACTTGGTCAGACCGATGATGGCCGCCTTGGCCGCGCCGTAGTTGGCCTGTCCGATCGTCCCGGTCAGGCCGGCCGCCGACGTCACGTTGATGATTCGGCCGCTGCCGTCATCGGGTAGGTGATCGAGGGCGGCATGGCTGCAGTGGTAGCTGCCCATGAGATGGGTGTCCAGCACCTTGCGGAACCGCGCCTCGTCCATCTTCGGGAACATGGCAGGAGCGATCACGCCGGCGTTGTTCACGACGATGTTGAGGGTGCCGCCGCCGAGCTGGGCGGCCGCCGCCGCTGCGTCGCGCGCACCATCGCTGTCACAGACGTCGAGCGCGAAGGGCTCTGCGACGCCGCCACGCGCGGTGATGCGCTGACAGACCGACGCCGCGGCGTCCTTGTCGATGTCGGTCACCAGCACCGAAGCACCCGCGGCTGCGTATGCCTCGGCCACCGCGGCCCCGACGCCGCCTCCTGCCCCGGTGACCAGCGCCGTCCGGCCGGTCAACCCGAACACACCGGCCGAGCCGGGGTAGGCGGCATTCAGGTCGTCTTTGTCGACTGCGGTCATCAGTAGCTCCTGGGAAGGCCGAGAACGTGGGACCCGAGGTAGTTCAGGATCATCTCCTGGCTGATCGGGGCGATACGCGTCAGGCGCGCCTCTCGGAAGTAGCGGGACACGTTGTACTCCTCGGAATAGCCCATCCCACCATGGGTCTGCAACGCCCGGTCAGCCGCGTCGAACCCCGCATCCGCGCATAGGTACTTCGCGGTGTTGGCCTCTCGGCCACAGGGTTTGCCGTTGTCGTACAGCCAGGTCGCCTTCCGCAGCATCAGCTCGGCGGCGTCGAGACGCGCGAGCGAGTCCGCCAGCGGGAACTGGATTCCCTGATTCTTGCCGATCGGACGGCCGAACACCTCACGGTCGTTGCCGTAGCGCACCGCGGCGCGCATCGCCGCCCGTCCGATACCGAGCGCCTCTGCCGCGACCAACATCCGCTCCGGGTTCAGGCCGTCGAGGATGTACTTGAAGCCCTCGCCCTCTTCGCCGACCCGGTCTTCGACGGGGATCTCGAGGCCGTCGATGAACAGCTCGTTCGACGTGACCGCATTGCGACCCATCTTCTTGATCGGGCGGATGTCGACCTTGTCCCGATCGAGGTCGGTCAGGAACAACGTCATCCCATCCGTCTTGCGGGGCGACTCGTCGAACTTCTGCGTGCGGGTCAGCAGCAGGATCTTCTCTGACTCGACGGCCTTGGAGATCCACACCTTGCGACCGTTGACGACGTACTTGTCCCCGTCACGCTTGGCGAACGTGGTGATCTTGGTGGTATCGAGACCGGCGCCGGGCTCGGTCACGCCGAAGCACACGTGCAGGTCACCGCTCACGATGCGGGGCAGTGTGCGCTGCTTGAGCTCTTCGCTGCCGTGGACGATCACCGGGTGCATACCGAAGATGGACAGGTGCATCGAGCTGGCACCGTTCATCCCGGCGCCGGACGCGGCGACCTGCTCGAGAAGGATCGACGCCTCGGTGATCCCGTACCCGTGGCCGCCGTATTCCTCCGGGGTGGTGATGCCCAGCCAGCCCCCCTCGGCAAACGCATCGTAGAACTCACGAGGGAACTCGTGAGCCTCGTCCTTCTCGGCCCAGTACTGGTCGTCGAACTTGGCGGCCAGTTCGGCAACCGCATCTCGGATCGTGGCCTGATCGTCTGTCAGCTCGAAATCCACGTCGGTCCTCCGTCTCTCACTTCTTCGCAACTATATCAATGGACTGACCAAATACAAGAGGGCTGTTCATTCCGACGGTGTGCCGTCCAACAGAGCCGAGGCGATCCGTTCGTTCCACGCCTTCGGACCACCGAACAGCGTCCGATCGAGCTTGGCCCGCTTGTAGAACAGGTGGAGATCGTGCTCCCACGTGTACCCGATCGCGCCGTGCACGGTCAGTGCTGTGTCGGCGAGATCCGCGACCGATTTGGTGGTCTGGGCCTTGGCGACCGCCGCGATCGGCTCGACGTCCTCGAGGCCGGCGTCGACAGCTGCCGCGGCATAGAGCACGGTCGAGAAGGACGCCTCCACGGTCACCAGCATCTGCGCGGCAGCATGCTTGACCGCCTGGAATGAGCCGATGAACTGCCCGAACTGCTTGCGCTGCTTGCTGTAGTCGACCGCGAGCTCGAGCATCCGCTCCGCGCTGCCGAGTGCGTCGGCGGCGACCAGCACCGCCGCCAGGTTCGCGGTCTCGGCGAGACCGTCGACACCGCCCACGACCTCGGCGACCGACGCGCCGGCGAAGTCGACCATGCCCGTCGCACGGGATCGATCGAGCAGATCGTCCGCGGTCACCGTGGTCTGCGATGCCTCGACACGCGCAAATCCCGGGCCGTCGGGACCGTCGACCGGAACGAGGAACACGTCCGTTTCGATGGCGCCCAGGACATGAGCGACCGATCCGGTCAGTTCCGACCCGTTCGTCTCCACCGGATTCCAGCTCGGCACGCGGTCGGCCCGGGTGGCCACGGTGAACCGGCGTTCGCCCGCCACCTGGGCGGCGAGTTCGTCGGCAGTCAGGAGCGGAGCGGCCAGCGCCGCGGCCAGCCACCGCGAGTTGGGAACGGCAGCTCGGCCGAACTCGCGCGACGCCAGGGCCAGTTCGAGGACACCGCCGCCCTCACCCCCGGCCTCTTCGGCATAGCCGACGCCCCACCAGCCCTCACCGAGGAGTGCGGCGCCGAAGCTCGTCGCATCGCCCCCGGACTGCAGTTCCCGCACCGCGTCGGTCGGGAACTTTGCGCCGATCCACTCACGGAGGGACGAGGCGAACATCTCCTGTTCGTCGGACAACTCCCAGTGCATACGCTTCTCCTCAGTTCGCCGACGTGCCGCGGACGACGTCTCGAATCGCGCCCACCGCGTCGGGGTTCTCGGCGCTCGACAGATCGCCGGGGTCGGTGTCGGTGGCAGCCGCTCGGATCGCCCGGCGGAGAATCTTCGCCGACCGCGTCTTCGGCAGCGCGTCGACGATCCAGACCTGTGATGGGGCAAAGGGTTTGCCCAGACCGTCAGCGACCAGTCGACGCAGCTCGTCGGACACGCTCTCGGTGTCGGCACCGGCGCGGGGAACCCAGAAGGCCCACACCGTCTCGCCCTTCTTCGGGTCGGGAATCCCCACCGCGGCCGCCTCGGCCACTGCCGGATGCGTGGTGAGCACCGACTCGACCTCCGCCGGCGCGAGTCGTTTGCCCGCCACGTTCATCACGTCGTCGGAACGACCGAGGATGTACCACCGGCCGTCGTCGTCGACCAGCGCGAAGTCCCCGTGACACCACATGCCCTCGAAGGTCGACCAGTAGGACTCCAGATACCGTTCGCGGTCACGCCAGACCCCGCGGGTCATCGCCGGCCACGGTTGACGACACACGAGTTCGCCGATCGCGCCACGCAGCGGCGTTCCGTCGTCGCTCACGACGTCGACATCCATGCCGAGTGACGGGCCGCCCAGCGAGCAGCTCGGAATCGGTTCCACTGGATAGGGAGCCAGGAAGGAGCCGCCCACCTCGGTGCCGCCGGAGAAGTTGATGACAGGGACCCGGCCGCCGAAGACCTCGGCCGCAAGCCAGTCATAGGAGTCCGGATCCCAGGGTTCGCCGGTGGATCCCAGAACGCGGACCGACCCGAGGTCGTATCGCGAGATCTGCTCCAGCGGCGTCGACTTCAGTGCCCGGATCAGGGTCGGCGACACGCCGAGCATGGTCACCCGGTGGCGTGCGACGAGATCCCACAGCCGGGCCGTGTCCGGCACATCGGGCGACCCCTCGTACAACACCAGGGTGGCGCCGTTGGCGTGCGTGCCGAAAGCCGCGAGCGGGCCCATCACCCAACCCATGTCGGTGATCCAGCAGAACGAGTCGCCTTCGGAGATGTCGAACGAGTACGCCACCTCGGTGGCCACCTTGATCGTGAAGCCCGCATGCGTGTGAACCGCACCCTTCGGTTTGCCGGTGGTGCCCGAGGTGTATCCGAGCATCATCGTCTGCATCGCCGGGAACGGCCGGAAGACGTGACCCGGCTTGCCGTCGGCGACCAGTGACGCCCACTCGGTGACGGTGACATCCCTGCCGTCGACCCCGAGATCGACGTCAGCGCCGACGTTCTGGACGGTGATCACGGATCGAACCGACGGAGTGTCGGCGAGCGCCTTGCTCAACTCGCCCGACATGCCGACCGTCCGGCCCCGCCGGACCGTACCGTCGGCCACGACCACTGCGGTGACCTCGGCGTCGTTCAACCGAGACGCGATCGCCGGGGCGGCGAATCCGGAGAACAGAGGCACGATGATCGCGCCGATCCCGACCGCCGCATAGCAGGCGATGACCGCCTCGGGAACCATCGGCATGTAGATCGCGACCGCGTCGCCCTCGCCCACACCCAACTCGATCAGGCCGGCCGCCACCCGTCCCACCTGTTCGGCCAGCTCGGCGTAGGTCAGAGTGGTGACCGCACCGTCCTCGCGCTCGTGGACGATCGCGGGGCGCTGCGCGCTGCCGGCGAGCCATCGGTCGATGCAGGCGTTCACCGCGTTGAAGGTGCCCCCGACGAACCACTCGGGGAACTGGATGCCCTGGGAGGTGTCGAGCACGGCCTCGTAGGGGGTCGCGAAGGGGATGCCCAGATCCTGCACCGCGGCATCCCAGTACCAGGACACATCGGCCGTCGATCGTCGGCGCAACTCGTCGATCGACTCGATGCCGTGCCGGCGTGCCAATCGAAGAACGTTGGCACGCTCGAGATGCTCGGCGGTGGGATTCCAGACGTAGGAACTCATGTCGCGACCTCTCAGCTGCGGGGCATCCCGAGCACACGCTCGGACGCGATGTTGCGTTGGATGAATGTCGAGCCGCCGGCGATCGCGGTACCACGCGCTTGGTACGCGAGCCGAAGCCACCGCTGCTGGACGGCGTCAGCCGGGCCGTCGGACAGACCGAGCTGGCCGCCCATCTCCCCCAGCGACAGTCCGAAGTCGGCGATGTCCTCCACCAGCGGGCAGAAGTAGAGCTTCCCGATCGAGGCGACGGGGCCGGGCGGTTCACCCGACGCCGCACCGGTGATGACCCGCTGGCCGATCAGGTAGTGGGTGAGCGCCCGACCGTACAGATCTGCGATCGTCTGCCGGACTGTGGGATCCGAGGAGAGCGGAGCACCGTTCTCGTCGGTCGTCGAGGAGACCTGCGCCACGAGGTCCTTGACCGCGCGGGTCGTGTTCACCCGGCCGGTGGCGATTCCCACTCGCTCGAAGGCGAGCGTGCCCATCGCCACTTTCCAGCCACCGTCGACCTCGCCGACAACGGCCGAGTCGGGGACGAAGACGTCATCGAGGAACACCTCGTTGAACTCGGCCTCGCCGAGCATGTGCTCGAGCGGACGTACCGTCACACCCGCGGAGTCCATGGGGAGCAGGAAGTAGGTGATGCCCTTGTGTCGATCGCCACCACCAGTGCGTGCCAGCAGGATCGCGTTGTCCGCGATCTGCGCCCGCGACGTCCAGATCTTCTGGCCCTGGATGCTCCAACCGCCGTCGACCTTCGTGGCCTTCGTCCGTAGCGAAGCGAGGTCCGAGCCGGACTCCGGCTCGGAGAAGAGCTGGCACCAGATCTCCTCACCCTTCAGGATGGGTCCGAGGTAACGCTGCTTCTGCTCACTGTTCCCGAAGGCGACGATGGTCGGGCCGGCGAAATCCTCGCCGATGATGTTGAGCCGCTCCGGCGCACCGGCGCGGTCCATCTCCTCGTTGAAGATGGCCTTGATCTTGGCATCGGCTCCGGCGCCACCGAACTCCTCGGGCCAGGACAGGCCCGCGAAGCCGGCGTCGTAGAGCTGTCGTTGCCACGCGGACCAGAACTCGCGCTTGTCCTCGAGCCGGGAGGGCTCAGGCCACGGCAGGGTCGGCAGCACCTCGGTCAGCCAGTCGCGGACGCGGGTCCGGAAGCGGGCTTCGTCGGGCGAATCGCTCAGATCCATTCGAACCTCCACATCGTTACGGACCAACGCTACAATAGGTCAGACCAAAAACCCAAGGGAGGAATTCAATGGGACTCGCGGTGCCGGGAGACAACGTCCTCGACGTCGTCTCGTTCGACGTCGAGTCGGGCAAGATCAGGGAGTTCGCTCGTGCGACACACGCCGAGGACGCGGTGCACGTCGATCCCGCGGCCGCCACGGCAGCCGGGTTCGAGCGCATTCCGGCGACCCCGACACATGTGGTCGTCGCCGGTCACCATCGCAATCAGGCCGAGTTCGTGGCCGCACTCGGCCTGGCCATCGAGCGGGTGGTCGTCGGTTCGGTCGAGTGGGAGTTCCGGCGACCGTTGCTCGCCGGGGATCACCTCACGGGCACCCGGCGGATCGTCGACGATACGACCCGGGACGGTAAGCGGGGCGGGACGATGCGGCTGGTCACCCTGGAGACCACGTGGGTCGATGCCGCAGGTGAACCCGTGGTCGTACAACGTGAGGTCCTGATCGAGAGAGGTGCCTGAACCAATGCGCGAACCCGTCCTACTCACCGCCGGCCAGGACCTCGAACCCCGGTCGATCGGCCCGGTGACCCAGACCGACATCGTCAGATTCGCCGGAGCCGGTGGTGACTTCAATCCGCTGCATCATGATCCGGAGTACGCGGTGCGCGCCGGATTGCCCGGGGTCATCTCCATGGGGCAGATGCAAGCGGGGATGCTCGCCGCATGGGTTGCCGACCTCGTGCACGTCGAACACCTCCTCGGGTTCTCCGTGCGCTTCGCCTCACCCCTGCAGATCGGCGAGACACTCACGCTCGCAGGCGATGTCGATTCGATCGAAACAACCGCGGACACCGCTGTCGCCAACCTCTCACTACAGGCCACGGTCGGCGACCGGGTCGTCGTCAGCGCGCGGGCACGCGCCCGAGTGGCGTCGAACTGACCGCCCCCGATCGGGTCGATTCACTCTGGTTCACCTGAGAACCGCTGTGCCCGAATCGTCGTCGACACGGGCACAGCGGTTCCGGTAATCGGCGCGCTAGTCCTCGGACAACGCGCGTCGGTGCGTTTCTGGACCGAATACCGCAGCCGTCGGCATGACCAGCATCACCGCCGCGAGAGCGGTGAACATCGTCGTCGAACCGAAGGTGTCCAACAACGTGCCGGCGAGCAGAGGCCCGAGCGATGCGCCGACCACCAGGCCCACCGTGGTCGCGAAGGCAACCCCCAGGGCCCGGACACGTGTCGGGTAGAGCTCGGGCAGGTATCCCCAGAACGAACCCGAGAACACTTGCAACGCAAGTGCTGTCGCGAACCCCAGAACGACGACCAGCAGAGTGGTCTGATGTGCGACCAAGACGGCGAGCGCGATCGCACTGGTGAGTGCGCATGTCGCGAGAACAAAGCGGCGAGGAAGGCGGTGCCCCACCACGATTCCGATCACCCCACCGAGCAGTCCGCCGAAGGTGATCAGGGTCGAGATCGCGGCCGCAGAACTCGCTTCATAACCGAGGTCGACGAGAACGGTGGGGACATAGACCGTCAGCGATGCAACTCCGGCGAAGAGCGTCGTGGCGAGAACCGACGCAATGAGGTTCTTACGGAGCAGCTTCGGATGAAACAGGTCCCGTAGCCTCGCCGCGGGGTCGTCTTCCGGCCGGGTCCCTGGCTCCACGAAGACGGTGACGTCGTCTCCCGCACCCAGGCGAATGCGTTTCTGCATGAGGGCGGTCAGCGTCAGGTTGAGTTCGTCGATGCGATGCGCTCGAAGCAGGAATCGCGGGGTCTCGGGCATGCTCCGTCGCGCGATCAACGCCAGAATCGCAGGGAAGACCATGACTCCCAGCAGGATTCGCCATGCGTATTCCGGGTGGCCCAGTACGGCAGCCACTGGCCCGAGGATCACAGCGGCGAGCAGCGATGCCGCCCAGATCCCGACTCCGCCATGCATGAGGCTCATCGTTGCGCTCGAGGCCGCACGTTGTCGGCGCGGAATGAACTCGGCCACCAGCGTGTATCCGAGTGCCATCTCACCGCCGAGTCCGATTCCGACGATGACCCGCACCAACAGCAGCACCTCGTAGTTCGGCGCGAAGGCCGCGATGAGAGCACCGACGCTGTAGATCAGGATGTTGACGATGAAGAGCGGTTCTCGTCCCAGCCTGTCCGCGTAGATGCCGGACACCACCGACCCGACGGCCATCGCCAGGAAGGTGGCGGACGACAGCCACGCCACCGAACGCGCTGACAGATCCCACTGCTCCACCAGAAGTGGTGCGGCATAACCGATGTTGTACTGCTCGATGACGTTGAACAGCCCGCCGCATGCGGCAATCAGCAAGATCCGCAGGTGGACCGGATTCATTCCGATGCGATCGATCACCTCCTCGAGAGTGTCGTATGCACTGCGGCCGATCGGCACCTTTCCTGACGTGCGGTTCGACTCCGACTCGTCGAGATCCATCACCCACCACTTTCTCTGAACAGGTTGCTTCCGCACGTCAGCGTGATCGGAGGCATGGCGACCGCCGGACTTGCGCCGACGCACGCATCGGTTGATGTGATCCGAACCGGTGTCGATCATCGATGTGATGCGCTGCACAGACTGTAAATGGACCATTCGACAATTGGTAGGGCCAATTTCGAAGTAGGACCTTTCGCGCGGAAGGGTGGAACCCGGTTCCAGAAGCCGCCGTTGTCACTAGAGTCTGAAGCGGTTCGTGGGTTCACATCGAGATGAGGACTTCAGATGCATGACTCGTTCACCTTCACCGATGTCGCCGGAGTCGCCCTGGCAGCCCATCGATGGTCACCACCGACGCGCCCCCTGGCCGCTGTCGAACTGGTGCACGGAATGGGCGAACACATCGGTCGCTACCAGCACGTCGTCGATGCACTGAACGACGCCGGCTTCGTCGTCTACGGATACGACCAGCGCGGCCACGGCGCGTCGACAGGCGCTCTGGAACCCGGATACGTCGGCGCCTCAGGGTGGCCCTCCTTGGTGTCCGACATCGGAGAGTTCGCACAACATGTCCGAGAACGCGAGGACGGATTGCCGCTCGGTCTGGTCGCGCACAGCATGGGCTCGTTCGCGTCTCAGCAAGCGCTGCTGCGAGACAGCGAACTGTTCGACGCGATCGCACTGACCGGGACCGCGGCTCTCGATCTTCTCGAGCCGGCCCTGGATCTCGACACACCGCTGGATCTGGCGATGTTCAACGCCGGATTTGCGCCACCGCGCACCGATTACGACTGGCTGAGCCGCGACGACTCGATCGTCGACGCCTACGTCGCGGACCCGTTGTGCGGCTTCGGTCTCGACGTGGAAGGGACGCGCGCGATGTTCCTCGGCGCCCGAGCGCTGTCGGATCCGGCCGCGCTCGCGAGCGTCCGTAAGGATCTACCCATCTACCTCGCCGTCGGCGACAAGGACCCGGTGAACGCGGGACTGGCTTTGTTCGAACCCTTGGTGGCACGCTTCCGCGACACCGGGTTCACCGATGTCACCGCCACTGTGTACCCCGACGGCCGCCACGAAGTGCTGAACGAGACCAACCGCATCGAGGTGATCGGCGAACTGGTCGCTTGGCTACGGGCACGGATCGGGCAGCCGGGATGAGCCCTTCACCCACAACGCCCCACCGACGTAAGACGCCCGCGGGCACATCCCTTCACGCGGGCACCGTCTGCACGATCACCGTCGCCACGGCACAGGGCTTTCCGGTCGAACCGGCCGCAACCACTCGGACCACCGACATGGAACGACCACGGTGGACGACATCACATGCGAAGGTCGTCGTATCACCGGCATTCCCCGGGCGGACGTAGGCGATGTCGATGCTGGTGGTGCGGAGGACACCACCAGCATCGACCGCCGACATGGCGGCGAACTCAGATCCGCAGATCAGCACGCCGCCATGGACATTGCCCATCCCGTTGGCCGCCAGCGGTGTCGGCGGCAACTCGACAATGCCGCCGGCGGAGACCGTGAATCCCAACGCGTCCCGGACGGTCGTCTCGACCGAGGGAAGGTCGAACGATGTCCGCGGACTCGTCGGCTGTGCCTCGACCGCGACAAGGTGCGACCGCTGGGTGACCAGCGCGATGGTCCGCCCGGAGTCGTCTGTGACCGAACCGCGCGTCGTTCCGCTGCGCTCGTCACGCGCGATCAATTCACCGTGGACGCTCATGGACGTCTTGTCCAGCGGTGGGTCGGCCAGGAAATCGATACGGATGGAAAGGCTCACCGGCCATCGGTGCTCGTCGGTTCCGCGCGCGACGACATGCCCGGTGACGTCGTCGAGAGCCACCCCGAGGGAGCCTCGGCTCACGCCGGCGATCGGGTCGGCCAACCATGGCCCGGACTCGACAGCCAACTCGGCCCGATCCGCCCCGAGTGAAATCGGACGCACGCGCAGAAGCGCTTCCGCGCCGCTGACGACGAAGTCGTCGGTTGGGATCCGGCCCGCGTTCAGAGTGCACCCGCGGCAGACGGCTGGTCGAGTTCGTCGGCGACCTTCTTACGGAGGACGTGCTTCTGGATCTTCCCGGTTGCCGT
Source organism: Gordonia westfalica (assembly GCF_900105725.1). NCBI lineage: Bacteria > Bacillati > Actinomycetota > Actinomycetes > Mycobacteriales > Gordoniaceae > Gordonia > Gordonia westfalica. Next base: position 248,492 of record NZ_FNLM01000036.1, on the reverse strand, counting down.
CATGGGCAATTCATCGATCGCGATGACCCGCTCCGGCGTCTTCTGGATCGCCACACCGCGGCTCGTGAGGTAGTCGCGGAGCTCGTCCACGGTCGGTGTGGTGTGTCCGGCCTTGGCGACGACGTAACAGCAGACCTTCTCGCCGAGTTTCTCATCCGGCATCCCCACCACGGCGAGGGCCAAGAGATCCGGGTGGTCGGCCAGCTTGTCCTCGACCTCGCGAACGCTGATGTTCATGCCGCCGCGAATGACGATGTCCTTGGTCCGTCCCGTCACCCGGACGAATCCGTCGTCGGTCATCACGCCGACATCGCCGGAACGCGAAAAACCTTCAGGTGTGAACAGTTCGGCGGTCTCCTCGGGCCGGTTGAGGTACTCGATCATGTGCGAGGGTCCGCGGTAGGCGATGTCGCCCTCGCTGCCCCGCGGGACTTCGTAGCCGTCTTCGCCCACCACCCTGACCTCGGCACCGGGAAGCGCCGCGCCATCCGAGGTGACGGCGCGCTGCGGATCGTCCTCGATCGTGCAGGTGGTCGTCGAGAGATTCTCACTGCGCCCGTAGAGGGAGAGAATGCTGGCCCCCGGGAGCTTGGCTTTCGCGTTCTCCACGACGGATGACGGAATCGGTGAACCGGCGCAGGTCCACACGCGCAGCGACGAGAGGTCCGCGTCGGGATGTTCGTCGGCGGCGGCCATCAGTGTCTGCAGGAACGTCGTGGCCGTGACCGCGGCGGTGCAGCCGAACTTCTCGATCTCGGCGAGACCCTGCACGGGATTCCACTCCGCCATCACATGCGTGGACGCGCCGGCGAGGAGAGGGATCAGCACACTCGTCACCAGGCCGGTGGTGTGGGTGATGGGCGACGGCCCGAACTGGACGTCGGCCTCGGTGTGTCCGAACGCCACGGTCAGCGCGCGGGCGCCGGAGGCGTAGGTGTTGAACGTATGCAGGCATCCCTTGGGACGCGAGGTCGTTCCCGATGTGTAGACGATGACGAACGGATCGTCGGGGTGCACACGCACGTCCAGCTCGGCGTCGACCTGGTCCGCGGACACGCCCCCGATGACCAGATCCTCCAATACGAGGACGTCGCGGTCGGCGAGTTCACCACGGACGGATTCGGGAGCGCGCACCGCCACGATGGAGGTCAGGGTGTCCGAATCCTGCCGGATCTCGTCGAACATGGACACGTAGTCGAAGCCCTTGAAGTCGACCGGCGCGACGGCCATCTTCACCGACGCGTCCGAGACAACATGTGAGACTTCGTCTTTGCGATAGATGGGCATGATCGGGACCATGACCGCCCCGATCCGGGACAGCGCCGCGGCGATCACGACGAAGGCCGCCCAGTTGGGCAGCTGAACCGCCACGCGGTCTCCCGCCACGAGCCCCCGGCGGTGAAGCCCGAGGGCAAGCCGCTGCGACGTGTCGTAGAGGTCCGTATACGTCAGGGCGTGCACGCCGTCGGTGACGAACACCTTGTCGGGACTGGCCTCGGCGCGGGACCGTAGCAGTTCGGTGAAGTTCTCGTCGGTCCACTGACCGCTCGCATAGAACTCGTCGACCTGCGCCGCGGTGTATCGGCCGAGGTTGTGTTCGCTCGTCATGACGCCATCCTCCGTTGGTCTGTTGCGCACATCACCCGAAGGCTAGAATGGTTGGACCAAATCTGCAAGCCTCGTGCACCCAGCAGACCGAACCACCATGCCCAGAATCCCCTGATCAGCCGAAGATCACCCGAAAGGGGTAGTTGCCGCATTCGCCGGGTGATATTTTTTGGTCGTACCAAACAAACCATTGCACTCGACTGCATCATCGACGATGCTGTGGTGACGCCGTTCACAAAGCGGTACGCCGCCGAAGCGCTGATCTAGGAGCGAGGATGACAACCATCGACTACCGCGAGTTCTACATCGACGGCGGCTGGCAGAGTCCAGCCGGAACCGATGTCATCGATGTTCACTCGCCCACCACCGAGAGCTCGATCGGCAGTGTGCCCTCGGCATCCACCGCCGACATCGACCGCGCGGTTGCCGCCGCCCGCTCGGCCTTCGACGCTGCCGACGGTTGGGCGACGATGCACCCCAAACAGCGTGCGGAGATCCTCGAACGATTCGCCACCGAACTCGAAGCACGGGCCGCCGAGACGTCCCGTCGCGTGTCCATCCAGAACGGGATGCCCATCTGGCTCGCCGAACAGTTCGAGGGCGGCTTCCCAGCCGTCCTGCTCCGCTACTTCAGCCAGATGATGGTCGAGGCCCCCGAGGTCGACGAGCGTGCGGGCATGCTCGGCGGAACCGCCCGGGTGACGCGGCATCCGATCGGCGTGGTGGCCGCGATCGTCCCGTGGAACGTGCCGCAGGCCATCAGCTTCTTGAAGCTCGCGCCGGCCCTGGCGGCCGGGTGCACGGTCGTGCTCAAGCCCGCCGAGGAGACCGTCCTGGACGCGTTCCTGATGGCCGAGGCAGCGGCCGCCGCGGGACTGCCGCCCGGCGTTCTCAACGTCGTGCCCGGCGGACGCGAGATCGGCGCGTATCTCGTCGAACACCCCGGAATCGACAAAGTCTCGTTCACCGGCTCGACTGCCGCGGGCCGCTCGATCGCCGAGACGTGCGGCCGGCTGCTGCGGCCGGTCACCCTCGAGCTCGGCGGCAAGTCCGCGGCGATCCTGCTCGACGACGTCGATCTCGATGCGTCGATGGACTCCCTGTTCGGCGTCACCTTCCTGAACAACGGTCAGATCTGCTGGCTCAACACCCGCGTGCTCGCGCCGCGATCGAGGTACAGCGAGGTCGTCGATGCGCTCACCGGCCTCGCCGAGTCCCTCAAGGTCGGCGATCCCCTCGATCCGGAGACCAAGGTCGGTCCCCTCGTCTCCGCGCGCCAGCGGGAACGTGTCGAGGGGTACATCGCCAAGGGCAAGAGCGAGGGGGCTCGTCTGACCACCGGCGGCGGGCGTCCGACCGACCTCGACAGCGGTTACTTCGTCCAGCCGACGGTGTTCGCCGACCTCGACAACACGGCAACCATCGCCCGCGAAGAGATCTTCGGTCCGGTCCTGAGCGTGATCCCGTTCGGCGACGAGGCAGAAGCCCTGGCGATCGCGAACGACAGCGAGTACGGCCTCGGTGGCTCGGTGTGGTCGTCCGACGTCGAACGCGCCGCCGCACTCGCCGGCCGGGTCAAGTCCGGCACGGTCGGAGTGAACCACTACACGAACGATCCGGTCGCCCCGTTCGGTGGCATCAAGAGCAGCGGCATGGGACGCGAGCTGGGCCCCGAAGGGCTGCACACCTTCCAGCATCTGCACACCGTCTACCTGCCCCCGGCGGGCTGACCGCGGCGTCGACGCAGAGCACCCTGCTAGAGTGTGCTCTGCGTCACAAGTCGAACCATCCGAAAGACCTCATTCATGACGACGGCGGACTCCGCACATGCAGCAGCACCGAGCGCACAGCGACTGCGTCGCTTTCTGTCCGAGCTGCAGAGCGCCGACGAATCCGCGACGGGCGCTGTCGCCTGCCGGGAGGCCTGCACGTCCCTGGGTTTCTCGAAGGCGATGTTCTCCTGGGTGCGGGACGCCTCGTGGGCACCGAAGTACGTCCACGTCGGGGAGGGCATCCGCGACGAGTTCGACGAATTGCTGAGCGCTGTCGACGGCACGGCGGTACCGCTCCTCCGCGCGCCGCGCGAGGCCGACCTGATCCGCCATCGACGGCCCTACGTACTAGGCCGCAATGCCTATCATCGGGAGGCCTACCGGCCCCTCATCGATCTCTCCGATCCCGCCGCCTATGCGGCCGCACCCATCGTGGCCGACGGCCGTACCGTCGCGACCCTGCACGTCGACCGCAACCGTGACGAGATCACCGACGAGGACGTCCGGCTCCTGCTCCTCGCCGCTCGGATCTCCGGGACGGTCATCGCCGCCCGGAACAATCGCCGTCGTGTCCGCCGGGTGGGCCAGGAGCTGGCGGCACTCGTCGACGACATCGTGCACCCGACCCTCGCAAGCCGGCCCCAGACATACTTCGCCGAGGAGACACACCCCGGGTCCCGAGCCGACGAACACACCCGCGGCTCGACGGTCGAACTCACCGAACGTGAGGACGAAGTACTCCGGTTGCTCGCCACGGGCGCGAGCAACCAGCAGATCGCCGATCGTCTGTTCATCTCCGACGGCACGGTCAAATGTCACGTACGGCGGATCTTCCGCAAGATCGGCGTGAGTTCCCGCGCCCAGGCGGCGGCCTTCCATCGAGAAGTCAGAACCGCCACTGCGGCGCGATGACCCCTCAACCCTCGAGCAGACCGGAACTCGACCTGGCCGCGGCGGCCATCCTCGATGCACCGGACCGAACGGAGCTGGCCGCCGCCCTCTGTGACGGTGTGGCGAAGTGCGTCCCCGCGACGATGGTCATCCTGCTCGATGCCGGGAGCAGGGAGGTCGCGAGATCCGGACCCGACGGCGACGACGGGACTGCCGATGCGAATCACGCTGCTGCCGAGGGCAAGTCCGTCGCCGTCCGGGATCGTTCGCTGTCCACGGACGTGGCCACGACGTTCACCGTGCAACCGGACATCACTCTCGTCGTCTACCGGGAGCTCGATGAGGACGGAGCCGAGGTCTGTCGGCTCCTGATCGATCTCACCACCGCAGCGCTCGATCGGATGCAGAGTGAGGATCTCGTGGCCGAGCAGCAGTTGCGGTACCGCAGACTCGGCGACCGGCTTCTCAACCTCGGATTCGACTCGGCCGCTGAGGCTTCCGAGACCGTCGCGGCGTCCGATCTGGCTGTTGCGGCAGCCCTGCTCACTCAGCGGGAGCGTGAGGTTCTCGAACAGGTTGTGGCCGGAGCGTCCAACGCGGCCATCGCCGAGAAGTACACCCTGTCGGTCGAGACGGTCAAGACACACGTCAAGCACATCCTGCGCAAATTGGGGGCGACGAACCGGGCCGAGCTGATCGGACGCTCGATGTGACCGTCGGGATCAGAACGACGAGTCGGCGACCTCGACGTGCACCTCGTCCTGGTCGGAGACGATGAGTTGGCAGGACAGCCGCGAGGTCGGACGGGCACCCTCCAAGAACTCGACGAGCTCGGCCTCCTCGTCGGACGGCGGGTCGAACTGCCCGGCCCCCGCTCCCTCGAGGAAGACATGACACGTTGCGCACGAACAGCTTCCGCCACACTCTGCGACGATCCCGGGCAGGTTGTTGCGCACGGATCCGTCCATCACGCTCTGGCCGGTCGGAACGTCGACGGCCTGTTCGGTGCCGTCGGGCAGGTGATACACGACTCGCGCCATGACGAGACCTCCTCTGGGTGTGGTTGATATGACGGGGCCACCGGCCCGGTACTCATGGTGCGGGGTCTCAGGCCGCATCCGCATCCCTCTTCGGGACGTAATCGTCTGTCCGACAGAGGTACACCAGATTCGACCGAACCTCTGTCACACCAGAATCCCTCTTCGGGGCGACGGATATACCCTGCCAGGGTGATGCGGTGAATGTGATGTGGACAACATGCTGTACGGGTACAGCCCATCGCTCGAAGGAGACCCATGACCTCGACAGTGCAGCCCTCGACAGCGCAGCCCGCCCCGTCCGCGCCCATCCCGGCCCACATCGCGCAGCAGATCGTCCTTCCCGAAGGGCACCGAGACGACGCCCAACTGTTCGAGGCATACCGATGGTTGCGCGACAACAACCCACTCGGTGTCGCGGAGGTCGAGGGGTATGACCCGGTCTACCTCGTGAGCAAGCACGCCGACATCATGGAGATCGAACGCCAGCCGCACGTCTTCTCCAGCGCGGGCGGCGAGGACAAGGGCAAGTTCAATCCGATTCTCGCGAACCGAGCCGGCGACGAGTTCACCAAAACCATCAACAACGGCAGCCTGCGCATCCTGGAGACCTTGACCTATCTCGACCCTCCCGAGCACACCGTGGTCAAGGACATCGCCGCCGACTGGTTCCGACCCGCGAACCTGAAACAGTGGGAGGACACCATCCGTGGCTTGGCCACGGAATCGGTCGATCGACTCCTCGCCGGCGACGGAAAGATCGACTTCGTCAAGGATTTCGCGCTTCAGTACCCGTTGCACGTCATCATGAGCCTTTTCGGAGTGCCCGAGTCCGACGAACCGCGGATGATGACCCTCACCCAGGAGTTCTTCGGCACCGCGGATCCCGATGCGGCACGCGACGACGTCGAACCGCTGACCCCCGATGCGGCGGCCAAACAATGGGTCGCAACGATCCAAGACTTCTACGCGTATTTCGATGCACTCCTGATGGATCGACGCGACAACCCCACCGACGATCTGGCGTCGATCATTGCCGTGGCGAAAACCGCCGAGGGTGAGTACTTCCCGAAGGAAGTGGCCTACGGATACTTCATCGCCATCGCCACCGCGGGACACGACACCACCTCGTCGACGATGGCCGGCGCCATCCATGCGCTGGCGCGTCATCCGGAGGTGCTGTCGCGGCTCAAGGCCGACCTGTCGCTGGTGCCCAACCTCGTCAACGAAGCCCTGCGGTGGGCGTCACCGGTCAAGCACTTCATGCGGACTGCGCTCGAACCCTACGAGCTGCGGGGGCGATCGATCCAGCCCGGAGACCGCTTCATGCTCTTGTACCAGTCGGGCAACCGCGATGCCGATGTCTTCGACGAGCCCGACCTGTTCGACATCGACCGTCGACCGAACAAGCACATCGCCTTCGGCTACGGACCGCACATGTGCATCGGCCAGCACCTGGCCAAGATCGAGTTGCGCATCATGTTCGAGACACTTCTTCCTCACCTGGAGGCCGTGCATCTCACCGGGGACACCACATTCATCCAGACGAACTTCGTCGGTGGCCTGAAGAACATGCCGGTCGAACTCGAGTTCGCGGGCCGATGAGTCCAGAATCGGGTCCAGTGGTGATCGTGGGGGCCGGGCACGGCGGTTCCACGCTCGCCGCGCTGCTCCGGCAGGCCGGTTTCGACGGACCCGTGGTGATGATCGGGTCCGAGCCCCACCTCCCCTATCACCGGCCGCCGCTGTCGAAGAAGTTCGGTGACCCGGGTTTTCAGCAGCCCATTCGGCCGCCGGACTTCTACGCCGACAACGACATCGAGGTCCGCACGGGAGCATCGGTGACCGCACTCGACCGATCGTCGCAGACTGTGCGGTTGTCGACCGGCGAGCGGCTCGGATACGCCCATCTCGTGCTCGCCACCGGATCGTCACCGCGACGACTGGCGGTCCGCGGTTCGGACGCGGCGGGAGTGCTCACCCTGCGCACGATCGAGGACGCCGCGGCGCTGGGCCGATCCCTCGAGGCCCGCGGAACGCTCGCCATCATCGGCGGCGGTTACGTGGGCATGGAGGTCGCCGCGGTCGCACGGTCGCACGACGTGCCCGTCACCGTCGTCGAGCGCGAGAACCGCATCCTGGCGAGAGTGGCGAGTCCAGATCTCTCGCAACGGTTGACCGACTATCACCGTGCACGCGGCACCGACATCCGGGTCGACGCGACCGTGACGGAAGTCCGTCAACAGGGCGGCTGGGCAACGGCTGTCGACCTGGCGGATGGTTCGACCATTGCCGCCGACACGGTCCTGGTGGGGATCGGCGCCATCCCGGACGACGCACTCGCCCATCAGGCGGGCCTGGCCTGCGACGGCGGCGTGCTCGTCGATTGGTGCGGGCGGACAAGCGATCCCTCGGTTTTCGCGATCGGTGACGTCGCCCGTCGACCGATCAACGACACCGGTGACCTGGTTCGGCTCGAGTCGATCCCGAACGTGACCGACCAGGCCAAGCAGGTCGTGGCCGCGCTGACCGGGCGACCGCAGCCGGAGCCCGAGGTTCCATGGTTCTGGTCGGATCAGTTCGACATCAAACTGAAGATCGCCGGTCTCGTCAGGCCCGGGGCTCGGATCGTACCTCGGCCCGGCAAGAAGCCGGGTTCCTTCGCCCTCTACCACCTCGGGGCCGACGAGACGGTCCACGCGGTGGAGGCCGCGAACGCACCGTCCGACTTCATCGCCGGCAAGAAGTTCATCGCGCAACGTACCCCGGTGTCACCCGGCGCTCTGGGTGACCCGTCGGTGTCGCTACACGAAGTCACCGCGGCGACCCCGGTCGGTTCCTGACAACGACAACCGCATCACCACATCACAGGAGAGAGATCCATGAAAACGCAAGCCGCACTGCTCACCGGGCAAGGCAGCGACTTCAGTGTCGACGAGATCGACATCGAAGGCCCACGCGCAGGCGAAGTGCTGGTCCAGGTCGAGGCAGCCGGCATCTGCCACACCGACCTGGCTGCCCGTGACGGGGTCCTCCCGATCGAGTTCCCCGGCGTGGTCGGTCACGAGGGAGCTGGAACGGTCCTCGAGATCGGCGACGGCGTCACCAAAGTGCAGGTGGGCGACAAGGTCGGAATCACCTTCAACAGTTGCGGCGAATGTGTCACGTGCACGACGGGACGGCAGTCGTACTGCGAGCACTTCAACGAGGTCAATTACGGTGGGGTCCGTCCGGACGGCAGCAAGCCGCTCAGCCGGGACGGCGCTCCGGTCGGCGGTCTGTTCTTCGGTCAGTCATCGTTCGCCCGGGTGGCACTGGCCAACGAACGCAACGTGGTGAAGGTGGATTCCGACATCCCCTTCGCGTTGCTCGCGCCGCTGGGGTGCGGCGTGCAGACCGGGTTCGGTGCGGTGACCCGGTCCGTGAAGGCAGAGAAGGGTTCCGCCATCGCCATCACGGGCGGCGGATCGGTCGGCCTGTCGGCTGTGCTCGGCGCCGTCGTCGCCGACTGCGCGACCATCATCGTCGTGGAGCCCAACCAGAAACGGCGGGGCCTCGCACTCGAACTCGGCGCCACCCATGCCATCGACCCGGCCTCCGGCGACGTCGCCGAGCAGATCCGCGCCGTCGTCGAAAGGGGCGTGGACTACGTCATCGACACCACCGGTATCCCCGGTGTGATCCAGGGGCTCATCGGCGCCGTGGCCGTCCGAGGCACCATCGGCCTCATCGGGGTGCCCTCGGATCCGGCGGCAGGTATCGACCTGAACATCATCGCTGCGTTGACCCTGGGCTTGACGGTCACGGGCATCATCGAAGGCGACAGTGTGCCGGACGAGTTCATCCCGGAACTCGTCTCACTGTATCGAGACGGTCGCCTGCCCCTCGACAAGCTCGTCACGACATTCCCATTCGCCGACATCAACCGGGCCGTGGCCGCTCAGCACGACGGCGACGTGGTCAAACCCGTCCTGGTCTTCGACAGTCACTGAGCTCCGCGTTCCGGCGCCTGGTCCCGCGACGTCTCTGTACCGCGGGATCAGGCGCCTTCCATCGCGGAACGGTCCCGCATCCCTCGTTCGAGATAACCGCGGACGATCCCCGCCCCACGCGAGCTGCTCTTGGCATGTTCGTACTCGGGGATGACCGGCCGGCGCCGCGACTCCCGGCAACATTTCGAGGGAGTCACATGAAATCGCAGCAGACACATATCTGGAGCGCGCTGGCGGGACCGATCGCGATCGGAGTCGCCCTGATCGGCTGGCTCATCGCCGGGATACTTCCCACACCGCCGGCCGCAGACCTCGACGCCGCTGAACTCGTCGCCTTCTACGCTGACGCGCCCGCCACGTTCCAAGCGGGAGTGACACTGTCCATCTTCGGGATCTCGGGGATGGGGATACTCGTGGCAGCTGTCACCATTCAGCTTCTCAAGGCCGAGGGGCGCTCCCCCACACTGTCTTTCGTGCAACTTGTGGCCGGGACGGTGACGTGGGTTCTTTTGCTCGTACCGTTGGTCGTCATGAACGTGGCCGCATTCCGGCCGGATCGGTCGCCGGAGTTGACCGTGATGCTGAATGATCTCGCATGGCTGCTCTTCGTACCGCCCGTCGCTCCGTTCGTCGTCCAGAACGTCGCGATCGCCCTCGTCATCCTGCGTGACCGCGTGGACGACCCGATCCTTCCTCGCTGGGTTGCCTACGCGAACCTCTGGGTGGCGTTCTTGTTCCTACCCGGAGTCCTCTCGTACTTCTTCAAGGGCGGCCCGTTCGCCTGGCAGGGCATCTTCTCGTTCTGGCTGGCGCTGTCCGCCTACGCCTCGTGGGCGTTCATCATGGGATTCAGTATCCGCGCCGCGGTCCGACGAGAGAGCGCAACCGAGTCGGTGCCCGTATGACCGCCGACGTCAACGCCCGAGCCTCGTCGGCGGACCGGCGCCGGCCCGCCGCACCTGCCTTCATCCACTCGGAGCGCGCCACCGCGGCGCCCGTCGAGATGCCGGACACAACTCGCCCACAGGAAGACGTTCTCGGCCGCCGTATCCCCGGAGAGCCTGGACTCTGGGTCTTCATTCTCGGGGACATGACCCTGTTCGGGGTGTTCTTCCTCGCTTTCGTGGTGGCCAGGAAGCAGTCTCCGGAGACGTTCGCTGCGACAGCCGAACATCTCGACGTGTGGTCTGGCCTGATCAACACCATCGTCCTACTGGCCAGTTCGTTCTGTGTTCTGGCTGCGCTGAATGCGCTGCGAGACAGTCGAGTCCGGCGCGCGCGTGTCCTGCTGGGCGTGACAGTTCTCTTCGGTATCGCCTTCGTGATCATCAAGGCCGACGAGTACATTCATCTCTCTTCTGGCGGGATCTCCCCGACCACAAACCTTTTCGCGACCTACTACTACGTACTCACCGGCATTCATCTGTCACACGCGTCCCCGGACATCGGCGCACCCTGGATAGCCGCACCCAGCGCCCTGGTGCATCTGTCCTTGATGCGGTGGACCTACGGCGGTCGCGCAGAAGACGGGTATGGAATCGTCATGCGGACGCACCACATTCGCGAACTCAATGACCGATTCGGCCGCTTCCATAGCGACCCACCCGATGTCGTCCACGTCTAGGAGGTCGCCGGTGACCCCACCCGAACAGACAATGCCCGCGCGTCCCAGGGCACGCGCACCCGTGGAGCGGCCCGCTTACATGGTCGAGTCCGTTCACAATGCACTCGTGCTTCTGAATGCCATCCGGGATCAAGGGGCAGTCCGAGTGAGCGAGGCCGCCAGGGAGATCGGCGTTGCAGACTCAACGGCACATCGATTGCTGTCGACGTTGGCCTACCACGGCTACGTTGCGCAGGATGCGGATCGCCGGTACCGAGCCGGACCCCTGGTGGGGGTCGGCCCCGCCACCTCGGAACTGAATCGCCGGCTTCGCGACCTGAGTTTTCCTGAGATGTGCGCCCTCTCGAAGGTTACCGAGGAGACGGTGAACGTCGTTGTCCGAACCGACAAACTCGCCCGGGTGATCGCGTCAGTGGAATCGCCGAGACTCCTCCGTGCGGGCAACCGGGTCGGTCATGCGCCGCCCGCGCGGAGCGCCGCTGGAGGCAAGGTTCTACTGGCCGAACTCGACGACTCGGCACTGCGCAAATTGTTCCGTGACGAGGACCGCACAGACGGTCTGCTGAAGGAAATGACCGCCATCCGGGCACTTGGTCATGCGTCGGCGATCGACGAGGTCGAGAGCGGCCTGTCGAGCGTCGCGGTCTGCCTGCGCACAGTCGAGCGCGTCGCTGTCGGCGCCCTGGTGGTTGCGCTGCCGACCGGCCGATATCGCGGTTTCATCGACGCCGGAGGCATCGCGCGAATCCACGAGACGGCGCGCAGGATCGAGACTTCTATCGAAGTGCTCGGCCTCTGGCACACGGAACGTTGACGGGAGCGGAAACCTACTGACATGCCGGGGGCTGAAGGGCCAGCACGCGCTGCGCCTGCTTCAGATGCGGCAGATCCAGCATTCGCCCGTCGAGGGCGACCGTCCCGACGCCAGAGGCGAAGGCCTCCACCACGCGTGTGGCGAATTCGATCTCGGTCGCCGACGGCGTGAACGCCTCGTTGATCACGTCGACCTGCGCCGGATGTATCGCGATACGGCCACTGAAACCCTCGGCGCGGGCGCGGCGCGACGACTCGGCGAGTCCCGCCTCATCGCGGATGTCGACGTACAGCGTCTCCACCGCCTCCACGCTCGCGGCATGGGCAGCCATCAAAGTCAGCGATCGCACGAACTGATACGTGACCGCCCACTGCCCGTCCGACCCGAGATTCGTCGACGCACCGAGTGCGGCACTGAGATCTTCAGCGCCCCACGTGAGTCCGTACACCCGGTCGATGCCGGCGTCGGCGAAGTCGCCGAGACGGAAGGGTGCCCGGGCCGTCTCGGTCGCCACCGGCAGGAGACGGACGCTGCCCGGGTCGACACCGTGCGCCGTCTCGAGGGCATCGAGATAGTGGGCGATCCGCGCCACGTCGGCCGGTCCGTTGATCTTCGGTACGACCACGCCCGCCGGGGCGGCCCCGACGACGCCCGCCAGGTCGGGCAAGGCGTGCTCACTGTCGAGCGGGTTGACCCGGACCCACAGCTGCGGGCCGGGCCGGCCGCGGTCGGCGCCCGCTATGAACTCCGCGACGAGTTCCCGCGCAACCGACTTCCGGTTCGCGCTCACCGCGTCCTCGAGGTCGAGGATCACCGCGTCCGCGGTGGAGGTGGCGACCTTCGACAGCTTCTTCTCGCTGTCGCCGGGGACGAACAGGAACGAACGAACTGGTCGGCTCATGCCGGCTTCTTCCGCTGGAGTCCACTCCGCTTACACGAGGCCACGAGCTCGTCGTTCTGGTTGTACGCCTGATGGAGAAACGTCACGATCCCCTGGTCGGGACGCGACTTCGAGTCCCGGAGTTCGATCACCTCGGTGACGACCCGGAGGGTGTCTCCGTGGAAGACCGGCTTCGGGAAGCGCACCTCATCCCACCCAAGGTTCGCCACGGCCGTCCCGAGCGTGGTGTCGCCGACGGAAATGCCCACCATCAGCCCGAGAGTGAACGCGCTGTTCACGATCCGTTGGCCGAAGGGGGTGCCCTTCATGTACTCCTCGTCGAGATGGAGCAGCGCCGGATTGTGCGTCATCGCCGTGAACATCACGTTGTCGGTCTCCGTGACCGTCCGCCGGATCGGATGATCGAATGTCTGCCCAACCGACAACTCGTCGAACCACACACCGGCCACGTCTCAGTCCCTTCGTCGTCCATTAACGGTCTTATGGTAGGACCTTAAAACGCGGGGGTCAATCGGCTACGACGAGAAGTCGCGGAGCAATCGGTTCTCGATCCGGGTGACGGTGTGGGCCAGGTGCTTGACCAGTCGACCTTCGGCTCCGAAGGGAAATCGGGTGGAGGGCAGCAGCAGGACCAGGGCACCGACGGCTTCGCCGTCATGATGGATTGCGACCGCGATGCTGCTCAGGCCATCCTCCACCTCGTTGATGGAAGTCGCGTATCCGCGCTCCCGAGCCATGGCCAGCACTCGCGAGAAACCCTCCGGAAGCGGCGAATCCAGATCGAGAGCAGCGATCGACTCGTCGTCCAACTCGGCGAGCATGACGCGCCCGCCCGCGGCCCGATGCGCCTCGGTCACATGCCCCAGCCGACTACCGATACGCAGCAGTCGGGTCGACTCGACCGAGGCGACGGTCCGCACCAGGGACCCGGTGCGCACCATCACGTTGGCCGTCTCATTGGTCGCCCTGGTGATCCGATCCAACTCAGGGAGACTCGCGTCGCGGACCGCGCGCTGAATTCCGGCCAGAGCGGGTTGGATCCCCATCTGGGGTCCGGCGACATACCGACGGTCGGCCTCCTGACGAACGAACCCGTGGTAAGCCAGCGTGGACAGTAGGCGGTGCGCAGTCGACTCGGCGACACCCAATTCTCGCGCCGCATCACGAAGGCGGAGCCCGCCCTGGTCGCGGATCTCGGTCAGCAAGACCAGAGCGTTGTGGACCGAACCGATCATGTACGTCGGCTTCTCCACCAACCTCCGGATCTCAGACACCGGCGGCTTCTCCCCTGCCGGCGCCGAATCATCACCGCACGACCGGTCCACCGGGCGCAGTCGTCGAGCGTTGGTGTCCATCACTCCTCCAAACCGAGCCCAGTCCCGGTCGTCGTGCCCGGATCTTGCGCGGCCCTTGTCGATCCTACTGTGATCGGCGCAACACAAAGTTGTGTTTCTGCAGGCCAGAGGATCGCACGTGACGGGCCGTCGAATCGCTCTGATCAGCGCAAATGCATGGACCGACCATTAGACCTATCGGTGATCTTCCACTAGCTTCTAGCCGACAAGTGATCCAGAGCACAACGGGCGACAGGGGCGAGAATGGCTGTGGTTGCGGACCGATACTCACGAGGGGTTGTTAGACCAGATCTGGCGCCACACGTCGTCGGGGAACCCGGTGAAGGCGAGCAGGTCCTCGCGGGCGTCGCCGAGGTGGTCGGCGACCTCGGGCAACCGGCCGTCGGTGTATTCGAGGAGCCGGTGAACTGCTCGTGCACCGCGGTGGCGGTCGGCTGGTCATACACGCTGTGCAGCATCGCCTTTACCGCCGGCCACATGGACTTGGGGCACACTGCCATGAGGTTGGCGGCGTAGTGGGTGCGGCAGCGCTGCCATACCGCGCCGGGCAGGTTCGCTGCGATCGCCTCGATGAGCCCGGCATGAGCATCGGAGGTCACCAAGCGCACCCCGCCCAGGCCGCGGGCCACCAGGTCGGCGAAGAAGGTGTTCCACGATGCCTTGGTCTCACTGGTGGCCACCTGCATGCCCAACACCTCGCGGTGGCCGTCGCCATTGACGCCGGTCGCCAGCAGCACGACGGCCTTGACGACCTGCTTGTTCTCACGAACTTTGATCGTCAACGCATCGGCGGTGACGAAGGTGAACGGTCCGGCTTCGTCGAGGCGGCGGTGCCGGAATGCGGCGACCTGCTCGTCGAGGTCTTCGGCCATGCGTGAGACCTGCGACTTCGACAGTGAGGCGATGCCGAGTGTCTTGACCAGTTTGTCCATCCGGCGGGTCGATACACCGGCCAGGTAGCAGTCGGCCACGACGGTGATCAGCGCTGACTCGGCCCGCTTGCGACGTTCGAGGAGCCACTCGAGAAAGTAGCTGCCCGAGCGTAGCTTCGGAATGGCGACGTCGACGGTGCCGACCCGGGTGTCGAGGGGGCGGTGACGGTAGCCGTTGCGGCGGTTGGTGCGTTCGGCAGATCGTGCGTCCCATTCGGCACCGCACACGGCGTCGGCATCCGCCGAGAGCAGGGCGTTGATCATAGTCTGTAGCAGTTCGCGCATCAGATCCGGTGACGCGTCTGCGAGGGCTTGGCCGAGTAGGCCGGCAGGGTCGACAATATGGGGTGCGGTCATCGCGATGACTCCTCGAGGATTCTGTGGAAGGTTGACTCGAAGGATCACGCGGTGGCCGCTTTGCATCGGTCAACAACACAGCGTCAGACACGATCTCGGCCACCGAGTTACACCACTCTATGGGGCACTACTAGCGGGTTTGAGTGCATCGCGACCGAACCTCTTAATGCCGATAGGATTTCGTTGCGGGCCGACTGCCGGAGCCGCCCGCGCACAGCGATCCGGGCGACTCCGGCCGCCTCTATCCCCCAAGCCGGAAGTCGACGGCATCCTCGAAACTACGGAGGTCGAAGTAGTCGCGCCATCCCGAGATCTTTCCGTTGTTCACGTGCAGTACACCGAGCACCGGGAGTTCGAATGACCTACCGGTTGGGAGTGCGGTGAGCAGGTCGACACGCTCGGTGAACACGACGCCCGCCCGGGACGCGATGTGAAAAGTATCGATCCTGTCGATGCGCAAGACCTGAAACAGACCAGTCAGCGTTGCGTGCACTTGGTCGCGTCCGTAGGCGGGAGGCAAGGGCATGTTCTGGTACATGGCCTCGTCCGCGAAATAGCCGATTAACTGGTCAGCGTTGTTGCTGCTCAGCGCCTGCATTAACTCCAATACCAGTTCTTCTTCGTTTCCTGCGGCTTGGGCGGCGGGCGACTTAGGATCGGCCCACTCGGGACGTTGGATCGACTGTGTCACTCGGGATCTCCTGACATGAGGCGTGAGTATTGCCGCCCTAAACGGTATGTCGTCCCGATCACAGCGAATGTCCCAGATCACTACACTCTCGCCACAACCGCCGATCGTTTCGAATTGCGACGCATCCCGTCGCGTTTGTGCAGCGAAGCTAGGAAGGGATTACGGGCTCTTCCTGATTCAGAGTGCGTGTAGGCGTTCTGCCAGGCCGCCGGAGTGGATGAGTGACCGCAAGATGTAGTGGTTGAGGTTGCGGAAGCCGAGCGCGATCCCGCGCAGGTGTTCCAAGCGTCCGTTGATCGCTTCGACCGGGCCGTTGGAGGCACCGGTGTCGAAGTACGCCAGGATCTCTTTGCGTCGGGCCCACAACGAACGGCCGAGTTGGGCAAGTTCGGCGAGTTCTTTCGGAACGCCGGTGTGGATGCGTTTGAGCAGCTTGTACATCGCGATCTTCCCGTCACGCTTGTGCGGTTGGCCGTAGGCGTCAATCAGGTCTTGATAGACGGCGTAGGTGACCGCGACCGCCAGATGTTCCTCACGCGCTTCGAGGCCGTTGGTGATGCGGGTCTTCTGCTTGTCGGTCAACAAGCCGATTCGGGTGAGCAGAGGGCGGCGGATGCCGTAGAGCGGGTCCCCGGTGCGGCCGCGGTGTCCGCACGTATCCTGTTGCACGCGTTGACGACACACCGTGAGCTTGTCTGCGGCCAAGTGCACCACATGAAACGGATCCATCACCGCACGCGCCTTGTCCAGGGTTTCAACGGTCGCGGTGCGATACCCGGCGAACCCGTCCATGGTGACGACCTTGATCCGGTCACGAAATGCAGGATCGCGCGCGGTCAGCCAATCCTTCAACGCGGCTTTGGAGCGGCCGGCGACCATGTCCAGCAAGCGTGCCGGGCCGGTACCATCGACGATCGGTGTCAGGTCGACGAGCACGGTCACGAAACTCGAATCCCCCTTGCCGCGAACGTGTTTCCACTTGTGCTCATCGACCCCAAGGACCCGCACACCGTCCAGGCGGGCCGGTGCGGACGCCAGCATGCGGGCCTCCTCGAGTGCGAGCGTGTTGACGGTGTTCCAACCCAACCCGACCGCCGCGGCGACCGCCTTGACCGACATCTTGTCGACGATCATCGCCCGCAGAATCCACGTGGTGGTGCGGCGGGTGACGTGGGCCCGTGGCGCCACGATGGTCGAGATGTCGGCACGAAAGATCGTGGTGGCACAGTCCGGGTTCTCGCACAGGTGGCGCGGCACCGCGATATGCAGCCGAGTCGGATGCCCCACGATCGGCAGATCAGCGACCTCACGATCGATGTGGTCACGCAGCCGACCCGGCTGTCCGCATCCGGGACATGTGTTCTTCGGTTCCAGGACCTGGCAGAACACGTGGGTGCGGTCCTCGCCGTCGAGGGCGGCACCGGTGATCGTCACCCCGAGCTCGATGGTGCGGCAGATGGTGTCGGCAATAGCGCTACGCTGCAACGTGGGTCCTGTTGGTGTCCGGGTGGGTGTGTGAGAGCTTTCATCCTCACACCACAGGACCCGCCTATATCTCCAGGCTCACCGCCCACACCCCGCGATCTTGCTCACCCCTACATCTTGTGGTCGCAAGAACCTGTTCCACGCACCGTCAATCAGGAAGAGCCGGATTACGCCCCAGACGTAAGGAGCTGTCGTGTACATAGTTGTGGCACCGCCGGAGGCGCCGACGGTCCGTGAGCCAGAGGACCTGAAACGCCTGTCGGTGGTTGCGAGCTCGAGACTTGAATTGGCCGAGGTGACCGCAAGCTTGCGCGCTGTGGGGCTTGCGCGCGATTCCGCCGAGCAGGAGCGTCTCACTATCGACGCGAGCATGTTGCGCGCGCTCGCGAGTGACGCCCTTCTTGCCGAGCCGACTCCCCAATGGCAGAGCGGGTTCGACGCGATGCTGGCGTACGCAGAGAGCAAAGGGTGGTACCGGGTGGACACTGGGATCGTGGAAGCGCACATCGATTGGCACGCTTGAGCCCTACCCTTTCGGCCCGGCATCCGACCCAGTGGATCCACTGTTGACACAATGTCAGTAGCTTGGCATCATCAGCGTGTCCCACCTCACATCGCGCGGGGTGGAGTGATGACTGGCAATCAGCGGCGTATCCGCTGGAGCGGGCCTGTGAGGAGGACTTTTCGTGGCGATCGACGAACACACCAGGACTCTGCTTCGCGAGCGGGAACTTTTCCTGGAGGGGGCAGACCCTACCGAGCGTGGCATCGTCCGTCCCGCGATCGCTCATTCCTGGAAGCGTTCGTTGATGTACGGCCTCGAACCTGAGCGCAGTCGCCCGACTTTTCGAACCGATACCCAGTCCGCCGAGCAGCTATTGACGGTCGGCGTCCCGGTGGTGGAATCGAAGAGAAGCGCCCTGGTCGATTCGTCCAGCAGCTTGGCGCTGACTGACGCGAATGGATACGTGGTCGCGCGGTGGGTTGAGGACCGCGGCTTCTCCCGGCGCCTTGACCAGCACGACGTCCTACCGGGGTTTTCATTCGCGGAGACGACCGTCGGAACCAACAGTGGGGGGATGGTGCTGGAAACCGGCCATGCCGCCATGGTCGCCGGTCCTGAACACTTCTTCGCGGAGTCTTTGCAGCTCACCTGCGCCGGGGCACCGATCTATCAGCCGAACACCAAACGCCTGGTCGGTACCTTGAACCTGACCTGCCGCTACAGCGACACCAGCCCGATCATGCTGTCGTGGGTCTGCGAGGTCGCCGCCCAGATCGAGCAAGCGTTCGCGACGATGGCGCATCGACACGAACAGCTCTTGTTTCAGTCGTTCCTCGCAGACAATCGGGACAGCCGGCATGCGGTGGTCTGCCTGGACGAGAAGACCATCATCAGCAACGCGGCTGCTGCACGACTGATCGGACCGTCTGACCAATCCACCCTCTGGGAGTTCGCAGCGCGGTCACTGGACGCCGGCGACACCCCCGGAACGACAACGAACACAACCGTGTCCCTCGCCGGCGGAGCGACTGTCGATGTCGACGTTCTGCCAGTCACAGACGGTTCGACGACTGTCGGGGCCCTGGTGCGGCTCAAGATGGCCACGCACTCGTCGCGTGGTGAAACGGCGACCGGACCGTCCACTCCTCTCGGCAACCTGGTGGGCGTGTCGCCGGCATGGCGGGCCATGTGTCGGGCGGTGACCGACAACTCGAGCCGGGCCCTCCTGCTGACCGGAGAGCCGGGTGTCGGCAAGTTCGCGGTGGCCAGCACCCTGGCAGATGCCTCGCAGACGGTCGTCGTAGATGCTGTCGCCAGACGAACTTCCGGCACGGAGTGGGCGCAAATCCTCAACGAGGCGATCGATGCCGAGCCTGAGCTGCTGATCGTCCGTCACATCGACGAGTTGGGTTTTGACGGCCTCAGGGCCACCGCGAGCGCTGTCGCTGCCGCGAGATCTGCCGGAGTGCGTGTCGTGGCAACTACGAGCGCCTCCCCCACTCGGCTTTCCCAGATCGTTGAATGGTTCGACCGCATCGTCGAAGTTCCTTCGGTCGCCGACCGACAAGGTGATCTCCCCTTGCTCCTGGAAGCCGTCAGCAATGCGTGCACACCGCGGGGCATGCGTGTGCACTGGATGCCAGACGCGATCCAGGCGTTGGATCGAGTGCGCTGGGAACGCAATGTCGGTGAACTGGAATCCCTTGTCCGAGAGCTTGTTGCCGCGGGCAATCGGCAATACGTTAACGCGCAGGATCTCCCGATCAACTATCGCGTGCAGGCGACGCGGCGACAACTCCAGGGCCTCGAACAGATCGAAGCGAAAGCCATTATGAGTGCTCTCCGCGACGCCGGCGGCAACAAGCGGGCGGCCGCAGACCAGCTGGGAATCGCGCGATCAACGCTCTATCGCAAAGTTCGATCGTTGGGTATCAACATCGAGTCAACGAACTTCTGAGCTCGAGAGACCAGTACAAGTGGCTTGAGGCCGGGCGGCACAACACCCGCCGGCCTCGACTGCCAGCGCCGTGGTGTCGCACATCGCGACATCCCCGTCCTCTCAGATTCGCAACACTGTGCTCTAGAACACACAATCGCACCATCGAGGAGCACAAACTATGAGTCGTGTCGAGGGCAAGGTCGCCCTGATCACCGGGGCAGCGCGTGGCCAAGGCCGTGCCCATGCCATTCGTCTGGCGGAGGAGGGCGCAGATATCATCGCGCTCGACATACCGGGCGACATCATTGATGTGAGTTACCCATCTGGCACCACGGAGGAATTGCTCGAGACGGCCCGAGCGGTCGAGGAGCTCGACCGCAGGATCGTCACCATCCAAGCGGACGTGCGAGACGCTGACGCAGTGAAGCAGGGCGTCGACGACGCCGTCCAGGAGCTCGGAAGGCTCGACATCATCTCGGCCAACGCCGGAATCGCCAGCAACCCCCACCTGGCGCACGAGATTCCAGCCCATACATGGCAGCAGATGCTCGACATCAACCTGACCGGGGTGTGGCACACGGTCAAGGCCGGAATCCCTCATCTCATCGAAGGAGGCCGCGGCGGTGCCATCGTCCTCACCAGCTCGGCGGCAGGCCTAAAGGGTTATGCACACATCGCGCACTATGTCGCAGCCAAGCACGGTGTGGTCGGCCTCATGCGCAGCCTGGCCAATGAGCTTGCGCCGCACAGGATCAGGGTGAACTCCATCCATCCGACCCAGGTCGACACCCCGATGATCCAGAACGAGGGCACCTACCGTATCTTCCGGCCCGATCTCGAGAACCCTTCCCGTGAAGACTTCGAGCCGGCCTCAGCGGCGACAAATGCGCTTCCTGTGCCGTGGGTCGACCCCGTCGATGTGAGTAATGCGCTGTTGTTCTTGGCCTCTGACGAAGCGCGCTACATCACAGGTGCCACCCTCCCTGTCGATGCCGGGTGCTTGATCAAGTAGTCCATACCGACGGTTCAGCGAAAGAGATTCGTACGGAGAGAAGTCCGGCGCCTTCGGGTCGCAGATCGATCGATGGTCGGGGTCGCGGTGAGTGCACCGCGACCCCGACCGTCTCTTTATCGATCCGACGTCTACCGGTGGCTCAGTGGTTCAGGCTGGATTGGGATTGAAGGTCGACAGGACAAGGTGGCCGCTGTCGACCGGCAGCTCTACGCCCGTGATCCGCCGCGCCGCATCTGAGGCGAGGAAGATTACGGCCCCACTGATCTCATCGGGTTCGATCAATCCCCCGAAGGCGTGCCAGTGGCGGGCAGCGATCTCGTGATCGGCGCGAGTGGATCCCGGCTTCCCGCCCGTCATGTCATAGCAGCCCTGCCAATTCGTCATCGCCGTATCGACGAATCCCGGGAGGATGGCGTTGACGCGGACGTTGTAGGGAGCGAACTCCAGTGCGGCTGACTTCATGAGCCCCAGCGCGCCGTGCTTTGCTGCGGTGTAGTGAGCCGCGCCAGCCTGCGCTTCCACGCCGTTCACCGATGAGGTGATGACAACGGAACCAGATCGCTGCTTGATCAGTTGCGGCGCCACGGATTTCAGAGTTCGCCAGACACCATTCAGGTTGACGTCGATGGTGTCGAGCCATTCGTCCTCGGTGAGATCCCACAGGGCCCCCGAGTCCAGATGCCGTGATTGATCACAACAATGTCGATGTGCCCGAAGGCGTCCACGGTTTCGCTGATCGCGGCGTCGAGCGATGCCGATGATCGCGTGTCGGCCCGATGCTCGGCAACCTGAGTACCCAGTGCGCCAACTGATTTGGCCGCCAACGTGAGATCCTCTTCCGTTGCCAGACCGTACTGAACCGACGCGATCTGGTCGCAGATGTCAAGCAGTACGACGTCGGCACCTTCCTTCGCCAATGCATGCGCGTGCGACAGACCCTGCCCGCGAGCTCCGCCGGTGACGAGTGCGACTTTTCCATCGAGGGTTCCCATACGTATTCCTTTCGACGATCTCCCATGACTCACCAAAACTAGATGTGCCGAGGGTCACATCATGTGTGAGTTTGCTACACATCGTCGCCCGACAGAACCAACAGCAGCGGGGGCCGAGCATGCTCGGTCCCCGCTGCTTCAGTGCGACAACTATTACGACACTGCGACACTTCGCTCGGACTCGTACCGCTTGCGGGCTTCTTCCTGGCCCGCTGCGGTCGCCTCCGCGCCGGCGCGGTTGCTGTTGACAACCTGATCGAATCCACGCTGGCGGGAAGCATGTGATCCGTTGAAGGCTGGGAACACTCGCTCGGCGATGAGCTCAAAGCTCCGCAGCGCGGCGGGTTGAGGTGCCCATTCTCCGTGCAGTACGAGGAATTTCCCGAACCCGCCGGACTTCTCTTGGAGTCGCTCGACCTGTGCGATCGCCATGTCGGGCGTCCCGATGACCGCAAGGCCGCTCTCGTTGACCACATCGATGAGCGTGTCGACATCAGGGGCTTGCTCGAACCCTGGTGTGACGTGGGACAAGTAGTTCATCAATTCGAGCAGCCCGTGCCGGCAGTCGTCGCGAGCCTGCTGCTCGGTTTCGGCGACATGCATGAGGCCGGTCAACCGCCATTGGTCACGTGAAATCTCCCGACCGTTCTCGGATGCGAGCTGCTCGACGATGCCCCAGTGTTCGGCGAGTAGCTCGACTCCGACCGGGTTTGTGGCGGCCAGCGACAGAATGCCGGCACCGTACTTGCCGGCCAGCTTCGGTCCGGTGGGGGATACGGTCGCGGTGACCGCTTTCTGGATGTCCGAGTACGGAGCGACGTGCAGGTACGCATCTTTCAGGGTGTACCAGTCGGTCTGCTCCGTGACGGTCTCACCCGCCAACAGACGGTGGATGACGTCGAAGGCCTCCTCCATCTTTCGCCGGTTCTGCACCGGATCGATGCCGATCATGTGCGCATCGTCGGCGAGCTGTCCGGGGCCGGCACCGAAAATCGCTCGGCCGCGGCTGAGATGGTCCAGGAGTACGATCCGGTCGGCGACCATGTAGGGATTGTGGTAAGGCAGCGAGACCACACCCAGGCCCAGCTTTATCCGTGCGGTCCGCTGAGCGGCTGCCGCCAAGAACATTTCCGGTGACGCCACGATTTCCACTCCGCCAGAGTGGTGCTCGCCGATCCAGAATTCTGCGAACCCGAGACGGTCCATGTGCTCCACGAGCTGCAGGTCTTGATGGATAGCGGTGTTGGCGTCGGTTCCTACCTTGTGCCAGGGTGCGAGGAACGCTCCGAATTCCATGGTGTGACTCCTGATTGGTTGTCCATGTAGCGGACGGTGATGCCGCACACTCCAGATTGGGCCGCAAACCGATCAGGGGATGTAGCTCATTGGGACACTGATGACCAGAGCCGTTCGAGGCGCAACGCAGCCCCTGGTACCGGAATCACAGACCTACCGAGCAATGGGGTCGACCGCTTCCGGTCGGTTCCGGGATCAAGTCCCAGTCGCGACGACTGCGGGCACGGATCGGGGCTCGTCCATGCCGACTGAGGTTCCCTGAAAAGGTGGACACAGTTGGCTTGAATGATCTTGGCGACGGTGTTCTCCGGGACCGCAACTCCCTCGGCGTGCAGATCGGCGGTGACGCGCGGGGAACCGTAGATGCGTCGCGGGGCCTGCCCGTGCGCCAGAATCTTCACTTCCAGATCGCGGCGCCGCAGCTGTCGCGGCGTCGATTCGGCACGGCGTCGTTGCCGATGTGCCCATGCATAGTATCCGGGCCGCGAAACACCGCGAAGTGCAACGATTTTCGTGACATCATCGTTGGCGCACTCCGCGGCGATGAGTTCGAGACGACTCACCGATGATGCTGCCGCAGAGTACGCCGATACTCTCTTCAGGAACGCGATATCACGGGCTTTCCCGGCGAGGTCGGCACGCAGCCTGGTCAGTTCCGCGCGCTCACTCGCCGAAGGATCTTGGTCGAGCGGCATCTTGCGGACCTCATCGACGACGCCGTCTCGAAGCCGCTCGGCCCGAACCCATTTGCCAGCAGATTCTCATCCACGTTCAACCCGCGAGCTTGTCGCGCAGGACGAACTTCTGGATCTTGCCGGTAGCGGTCATCGGCAGTGCGTCCACGACGACGAGACGTTCCGGAAGTTTCTGCACCGCGATCATGCGTTCATCCCGCAGGTAGCGGCTGACTTCTTCGAGATCGATCGACGCACCGTCGACGGTCACCACGAAGGCACACGCCCGTTCGCCGAGCCGTTCGTCGGGATACCCGACGAGCGCCGCCGCGCTGACGCTCGGATGCGCGACCAGGTGGTCCTCGATCTCACGGGCGGAGATGTTGGTGCCGCCCCGGATGATCAGGTCCTTGATGCGTCCGGTGACACGTAGGTAGCCGTCGGCATCCATGCGGCCTATGTCGCCGGAGCGCTTCATCCCACGCGCATCGATATCGCGCGCAGTGAGTTCAGGATTGTCCCAATAGCTCAGCATCAAGCCGGGCCCACCGTGACAGATCTCGCCGTCGGTGCCCGCGGGGACCGGTTTGCCGTCGGAGTCACGCAGTTCGATCCACACACCCGGCGATGCCTTGCCGTCTGATCCAACGATCTTCTCGCCGGGATCGGTCGGGCTGCACGCTGTGATGATGAAGCCCTCGCTGCAGCCGTACAGCGGCAGCAGCGAGGTGGTCGGCATCGTCTGCTGCCACTCGCGCAGCAGAGACTCGGGAATCGGCGCCCCGGCACAGACCCAGGTTCGCAACGACGTAACGTCGATGTCGTGCTGTGCCAGTGCGTCGAGTGACATCCGCACGAACGGTGTCGCGGTCATGCTCATCGTGCATCCGAACTTCTCGATACGACGCAGGCCGTCGACCGGCTCCCATGCGGGCATCAGATGCGCCGACGCGCCGAGGACGATGGGCCCGCATACCCCGGTCATCAAACCGGTGGCATGGGTGACCGGCGACGGCTGAAACATGACCTCTCCGGGCCCCATCGCCATGATGTCGCGGCACAGGTTGTACAGGCTGAACGAGATGGTGTTGAAGGTGTGCTGACAGCCCTTGGGGCGTGATTCGGTCCCTGAGGTGTAGATGATGGCGTGGGTGTCGTCTCCGGTGGGCGGCGGGCCGAGTTCGTCGTCACCAGGCGTGGGCCCGTCGCCGATGAGGTCCTCCCAGCGGGTTCCGATGAACGAGTCATCGGCTCGCACGGCCACCACTGCCTCCAGGCCCGGGCACCGGTCCGCGATGCCGGCGTGCATGGCGGTGTAGTCGAAACCACGAAATGTATGTGCTACGAACGCAATGCGGGCGTTTGCATGATTGACGATGTACTCGACCTCGTCGTGCCGGTAGATCGGCATCGTCGGGACCAGTACGGCACCGATGCGAGAGATCCCTACGTAGGCGACCGCGAACTCGATCCAGTTGGGGAGTTGAACCTGAATACGGTCGCCGGCCGCGATGCCACGCCGTCGCAGCTCGGCGCCCAGGCGATATCCTTGGTGGCGGAGTTGCGCCCAGGTGATCTCGACATCGCCGTCGGAGAACGCGATGACATCGGGTTGGGTCGAAGCCCAGTGGTCAACCCATTGAGCCAGGTTCTCGTCGCGCCAGTCTCCGCGCGTTCGGAAGGTCGTAAGCTGTTCTGCGGTGTAACGATCCTCCGGCCGAATGTCTGCCGCTTTCTTGGTGATGGCCATTCTGGGCTCCTCGCGTGATGTGATCGATCTCAACCGGTCTCCAACGTGCCGGTTCGGCGTCCGACGTCGTGTCCTTGCCGGGCAGGCTAATCCCGCTGCCATCCGGCCATGGCGTTTTCTGTGCCACACCCCCCTGATATCCCCCGGTGTCTCCCTCGGACGGGTGACCGGCGAGCTCACGCCGCGGAGATGCCACCGTTCACGCTGATCGCCTGCCCGGTGAGCTTCGCTGCCGCCGGGGTGACCAGGAAACCCGCGAGTGCGCCGATGTCGTCGGCGGTGGCCACACCCAGATGGGCCTGCTCGGCAGCCCGTGCGAACAGTTTTCCGCTGAACCCGCCTTCGGTGATCCGCTCCGTGGATGCGGTGCCGCGGACCAGCGACGGTGTCAGGACGTTGGCCCGGATGCCATGCCGCTTCTCCTCGATCGCGAGCACGCGGGTGAACATCACCAGGGCTGCTTTGGCGGCACCGATGACCGATTCGCCGGGGGTGGCCGTCTTCGCCGCGTCGGAGGCGACATTGATGATCACCCCGCCTCGCTGTTCGCGCATACCCGGCAGCGCGGCTGCCGCCATGAACATCGCCGGGAGCGCCAGATCATTGAGGATCGACGGGATTGTCTCCGCGGGAATGTCTTTGAACAGTTCCGGACGCGTGTCTGCGGCGGTCGTACACATCATGATGTCGAGGCCGCCCAGCGCCTCACGCGCCCGCGCCACGATATCGTCAGCCGCCTCCGCCGACCGCGCGTCGCCGGGCAGGTAGTGGGCGTCAACACCCCGGGCGGCCAGCTGGTCACGTGCGTCCTCGCCGCGCGACACCGTGCGCCCGACGAGGGCGATCCGGCGGACACCGGCATCGGCCATCGCGATGGCGCTGTGCAGACCGATTCCGGCCGTACCGCCCACGATCAGGGCGGCACTGTCCTCGGTCTCCTTCACGACGATGGGCAGCCCGCTCACAACGTCACCGTCCCTCGGCGGAACACATCGCCGGCGATGATGCGTTTCTGGATCTCGGCCGTACCGTCGGCGATCAGATAGGCCGTGACATCGCGATACCGTTGCTGCAGAGGAAATTCCGCAGCATAGCCGAGATTTCCGTGAATGCGCATGGCGGCTTCGATGGCGTTCTTGGCCACCTGCGGGGGCCACCATTTGCCCATCGACGCGAGCGCGGTGTGCGGCTGACCCGTAGCCCGCAGCCACAGTGCCTTGTAGCAGATCCAACGGGCCGCCTCGAGCATCGTCGTGTGCTCGGCGATCAGGAACGACACCCCCTGGTAGTCGCTGAGCGGTTTGCCGAAGGTGTGCCGGTCCTTGGCGTACTGCACCGCTTCGTTGAGACTCTGTTGGGCGGCGCCGAGGCACAGCAGGCCCAGTGCCGCACGACTGAAGTCGAAGTGGTTCATCACGGTGTGGAATCCGCGACCCTCCTCGCCCACGAGGTGGTCCTCGGGAATGAAGACGTCGTCGAGATGGACCGAGCCCCAACCCAATGGGAGACAGCCCATTCCGAGCATGTGATGGACGGTGACGCCCTCGCTGTCCATGGGAACCACGAAGCAACTTATGCCCTGCGACCGGGTGGTGCCGGGGGTGCGGGCATAGACCAGGGTGGCGGTCGCGTTCATCGCCCAACTGATCGCCGTCTTCTCACCGCTCAGGCGCCAACCACCGTCGACCTTCCGGGCCGTGGTCCGCAGCGCACTCGCATCCGACCCCGAGCCGGGTTCGGTGAGCGCGATGGCCACGGTTTCCTCACCGCGGATCAGTGGTGGCAGATATCGCTCCTGCACGGCCCGATCACAGTGCAGGAACTGTGAACCGACCAAGCCTATCTGCACCGGTGCGGACGCGATGTTGACGTCACCGGCCGCGAGGACCTCGGTGGCGAGGCCGAGCAGAACCGGGTCCTCCTCGCCAGTCCCGCCGTACTCGTCGGGCAGGCCGATGCCGAGTACGCCGAGATCGCCGAGCTGTTTGAACGCCTCGAACGGGAACTCGGTGGACGCGCTGCGATCACGGTACTGCGGCAGCAGTTCCCGCGTGGCGAATGTGTTGAGTGTGTCCGCGAAGGCGGAATGCTCAGGGGAAAACTCGAACGAGACCATCAGGCTGCTCTACATCCTCATCCGTGTGTCGTCCCATCGGGAGGACACCATCTACTGTGTCCCACAACTATAGGTCGTTCATTACATAAGGATCAAGGGTCTGACCAAAACTCGATAGGCTTCTCTCCCGACGAGGACATGGCAGGCCCGCGATTGCTACTGCGCGCAAAAGCAACGCCCGCGATACGCGGGCATGAGTGCAGACCCCACCTCGTCAGGCCGACACCGCATGGGTGAGACCGAAAACCCCGTGGGCCGCCGGTCTGCCCTATGGGAGCAGGACGACCTTGCCGAACTCGCCGCCGGCCTCGAGCCGACGATGCGCCTCGGCGGCGTCGGCGAGGGGGAATGTGCGCGAGATCGGGGGCGGCGCAACCTTTCCGGCCGCCACGAGGTCGAGCAGTCCACTGAAGTCCGCTGGACTTCCCATCGTCGTCCCGAGCAGGCTGTACTGACCGAAGAAGTAGGGTCGCACCGGCAGGGTTGCCTGCTCGGCGACATTGGCGCCCAGGACCACCAGTCGGCCCCCGGATCGCAGGGCGCCCAGCGACCGGTCCCAGAGACCCACCGGGTCGAGAATCACGTCGAACCCCTGACCGCCCGGGGATGCCTTCCTGGCTCGCTGCGGCCAGTCGTCGTCGGTGTGCAGGACACCCCCTCGGCGCCGCCTACCTGTGCGCGTTCGAGCTTTGCCGGCGACGATGCGGTCACGAAGGTGGTGGCGCCCGCGGCGTTCGACAGTGCCTGCGCCATCGTCGACACACCGCCGCCGGCTCCGATGATGAGTAACGACTCCCCCGCCGCGAGTCCCGCGCGGGTGAACAGGGCACGGAAGGCGGTGACCCCGACCAGACCGAGCGCGGCCGCCTGCTCCCAGGAGTAACCGGCGGGTTTGGACGCCAGACACTCCTCGGGAACGCTGACGTACTCGGCGTAGGTACCCGGCGTGGAGTCGCCGAGGATCTCGAAGTCGGGCCCCGGTGCGGCGGTCCGCTCACCCCAGAACAGCGACGGTAGGATCACGACCTCTTCGCCGGTATC
Source organism: Gordonia westfalica (assembly GCF_900105725.1). Classification (NCBI taxonomy): domain Bacteria; kingdom Bacillati; phylum Actinomycetota; class Actinomycetes; order Mycobacteriales; family Gordoniaceae; genus Gordonia; species Gordonia westfalica. The sequence continues at coordinate 219,705 of NZ_FNLM01000036.1, read as the reverse complement.
GGTACGCACACCCGCACCATCGGCGCCCGGCGTGTGCGGCAGCGGTGAACGGTACTGTCCACGTCGAACCAAGATGTCGTGCCAATTCAGCGCGGCGGCAGCAACTTTCACCACAACCCATCCATCGCGCGCAACGGGGTCGGGTGCGTTGGCAGCCACCAGCTCTTCCGCCCCACCGAACCGCGACATGACAATGGACTTCATGGTCTCCTCCGTTGTACGACGACGGTGGCGTTCGAGCATGGTTTGCCTGAAGAGTTGAACGCCGTCACTGCGATGACTGCCACCGAACGGCCTCGGTGCAGGACCTCGGCGCCAAAGGTGACCGTATTTCGGCCGTCACCCGGGCGGACGTACGCGATGTCGATGCTGGTGGTTCGGAATTCACCTGACGCCTCGAGCGCCGACATCGCGGCGACTTCCGACCCGATCAGGAGCACACCACCATGCACGTTGCCCATTGCGTTGGCGGCCAGCTCATTCGGCGGCATCTCGACGTGTCCCGCCGCGCGATCACGCAGTCCAAGGGCCTCGGAGACCGGCACGTCGGCGGTCGGCACGTCGAACGTGGTGGCGACATTGGCCGGAGTTGCGGTGACGCTCACGAGATGCGAACGCTGGGTCACCAGCGCGATGAGTTCACCGTGCCCCCGACGACACTGCCGCGGGTGGTCCCGCTCGCGTGGTCACGTGCGATGAGTTCACCCGTCACCGACATCGGTGGTCCATCGACCGGCGGGTCGGTGAGGAAATCCAGCCGGATTCCGAGACTCACCGGCCACCGACCGGGCGGTGCTCCGGACGCGACCACATAGCCGGTGACATCGTCGAGCGGAACACCGAGTGCCGATCGGCAGCGCCCGGCGATCGGGTCCGCGAACCACCCCCGGCAGGGACGGACAGCTCGGCTCGCTGTGCTGAAAGCCTCACCGCACTGACGCGCAGCAGGGCTTCGGCCCCGGCGAGAACGAACTCGGGAGACGACTGTGTCGCGGTCACGTCGAGTACGGACCGAGGTCTCGTCCACTCGCCATTGCGTCAGCCTCCTGTCCGCGTGCCCGTGCTCGCCCACGATAAAAAGGTCTGACCTAAAAAGCAAGGCGGGAGCGGTCCCACTCGGCGCCGGTCACAGGTTCGAGTCCACGACCTCGACGTGCACCTCATCCTGGTCTTCGATGATCAACTGGCACGACAGACGCGAGTTGGGTTGCGCACCGTCGAGGAACTCGACGAGTTCGGCCTCTTCGTCGGTGGGCTCCGGGAACAACCCCGCACTGGATTCGGGCAGCAGCACGTGACAAGTGGCGCACGAGCAGCACCCGCCGCACTCGGCGACGATGCCGGGCAAGTTGTTGCGCACCGACCCGTCCATCACGCTTTGTCCGGTGGGAACGTTCACCGCGCTGACAGTGCCGTCAGGCAGGTGGTAGACGACATGTGCCATTGGGCCTCCTGGTCTCGGGGTGAGGTATCGGAATCCACCGACCTCACGAGAATGGGTTGATGCGCAGCAGAAACCGCGCCTGATACATAAGTGTGCGGACCTCGATGCTCTTCGTCATCACCAGAACGGGGTACAACCCGGACCTCATCGGGGTGATTCCGTGCCGGAGGTGCCCCACGAGCTTCACAAGGGGTGTCTGTTCTCGTCGAGATCGTCGCCGCGAGCCTTCGCCACACCCGATGTACGGGCCGCCGCCATCCGGCCGGGCGAGTTCGTCGGAGTGGTCGGACATCGGTCTTCCTCGCGTGACGTCGCCTGCTCGGACAACCAGTGGTGCCCCGACCGCGACGGCCGGGGGCACCACTGCTGTCCAGGAATCCCTACGCGACCGACCGCGCCCGACCGTCATCGAACACTTTCCGCCGCAAGCGGTCCCGACAATGCTGGACGAGGGCTGCGCTCCGTCCGACATCCAGTTGCACCCCACCTGCGGTCAGTACCTCGAGGACCCGCTCGTAGAAGACGGACGAGCTGATGCCGAAGGTCACAAAGATCTCCTCGACGGGGTCCTCGAAAGGCGCCCAGGCCAGGGCGAATCGGACGAGCTCCGAGGGCTTGGCAGCACTGAACGACTCCGATGCAGACACATGAACCTCCTCAATTCGTCAACGGACGGCGTTCGGGACGAAGCCCGCCCGCCTTGTGCAGAAGCACGCGCAGGAGACCTGACATCGTCAGGCTTCTCTCATCACGCTTGGGCGACCGCTCGCCGGTCCTCGGCCGGGCTCGCGGCTGACGACCATCGTCGGATCTCTGATCAGAACCGGATCACGCCGCGAATGTTGGTCCCCGCGTGCATGTCCTCGTAACCCTGGTTGATGTCGTCGAGCGAGTACTCGGTGGTGATCATCTCGTCGAGCTTGAGATAGCCGGCGCTGTACAGATCGAGCAGCTTGGGGATGTCTGCCCGGGGGTTCGACGACCCGAACAGCGAGCCCTTGATCTTCTTCTCGTACAGAGTCAGTTCGAGGATCGAGATCGGCAGTCCGACCGCTGTCGCGTCACCGAGCGCGGTCACCACCACGCTCCCCTGCTTCCGGATTCCCGAGAATGCCTGTGCCACATGCTCGCCGGTGATCACACCGACAGTCACTATGGCGACGTCGGCGCCCTGTCCGTTGGTGAACGACTGGGCCAGCTCGATGCCTTCCTCGGCCGTGGCGACAGCGTGGGTCGCGCCGAAGGTCAGCGACTGGTCCCGCTTGAATGCGACCGGCTCGACGACGATGACGCGTGCGGCACCGGCGTGGGCGGCACCCTGTACAGCGGCCGATCCGATGCCGCCCGCACCGAAGACCAGCACGGTGTCGCCTGCACTGACCTCACCGGTCCGCACCGCCGAGCCCCAGCCGGTACCGATGGCGCAGCCCAATAGGCAGGCCTTCTCCAGCGGCGTGTCGTCGGGCACCTTGACGGCTGAATCAACGGCCACCGTGGTGTATTCGGAGAAGGTCGAGATGCCCAGGGCCTGACCGACCGGTGTCCCGTCCTCGAGCTGCAGACGGAAGCTGGTGGGGTCTTCCCACCTCGAGCCGACGAGTACGTTCGCGCCCAGGTCGCAGAGATTCTGATGCCCCGACGAACACCACCGGCACTTACCGCAGGCCGGCAGAAACGAGAAGATGACCTTGTCACCCGGTTCGAACCCAGGGGTGTTGGGGCCCACGGATTCGACGATCCCCGCCCCCTCGTGACCACCGCACACCGGGTAGACCGCAACCGGCAGGTCTCCGGTGGCCATATGGTCGTCGGAGTGGCAGAGGCCCGACGCGACCATCTTCACCCGAATCTCGTTCTGCCGTGGGTCGTCGAGGACCAGGTCGGTGATCTCGAATTTTCCGGGCGCCTGACGTAGCACCGCTCCGCGCGTCTTCATAGAGGAACTCCTTGTGTTGTGAACTCGTCCACGCCGATACCCGCCGGCTGTGCGGACGCGACAGCGGAGAACGCGAACCCACCCACTGCCTACGATCAGGATGGCAACCCCAGGGGTGACGCACATCACCCCAGTGGGGGTTCCTTCCTCCCCCACCGAGTGAGTGGGCCGACCACCACGCGTCGCGGCGGTACACCGACATCACCCCGCTCCCTCGGCAGGGGGAGCGCCGATATCCCCAGCGCGGGGGTTCCCGCATCAGTGCGGTGCTGGCTAGCGTGACATCACAGCCGGGACCATTTGTGAACCGGCGCACATCTCCCGCCGACGCGTAGTCGCGTCGCTCAGCCCAACGGGGATGTACCGCCCGGCCCCGGGTGCCGGAGCATTCATAGAAGAGGTGTGGTGTGACCGTCGTCGATGTTGGGTCTCGAAGAATGCGTGCGCTTCGAACGGGAAGTACCGTCTTGCCCAAGGCGGTGGGCGGCTTCTATGCCACCTCATTGGAGACGCTGCGCTATTTGGTGACGTCGCGATTCCAGACGCGGGAGTTCCTCGCGCAGGCTTGGTTCATCGCCTCGATATCGATCTTTCCGGCGCTGGCGATGTCGATCCCGTTCTGCATGATGTTCGTCTATGAGATCAACATCCTGCTCGCCGAGGTAGGTGCGGTGGACCTCAGCGGAGCCGGGGCCGGCGTCGCAATCATCCGTGAAATCGGGCCGGTGATCACGGTTCTCGTGGTCGCCGGGGCAGGATCGACGGCGATCTGCGCGGACCTGGGCTCCCGCACTATCCGCGAGGAGATCGACGCGATGCGAGTCCTCGGCATCGACCCGATCCAACGTCTCTGCGTCCCAAGGGTTGTCGCTTCCACGCTGGTCGCGATTCTGCTGAACGGACTCGTGTCGGCGGTCGGAATCGTCGGCGGGTACATCTCCACCGTCTACCTGCAGGGCGCGTCCCCCGGCCAGTACATCACCAGCATCTCCGTCATCACCGGTCTGCCCGATTTCTTCGTCAGTGAGATCAAGGCCGGGGTGTTCGGCCTCCTTGCCGGACTGGTGGCCTGCCATCTGGGCCTCAACGTGAAAGGCGGCCCCAAAGGCGTCGGAGATGCCGTGAACCAGACGGTCGTTTTCTCCTTCCTTTTGCTCTTCCTTGCGAATTCGGTCATCACGACGATCGCCCTGCACTGACCGAACCGACCGAAGGAACTCACATGACTACGACACAGAGCCGTCCCACCCGAGGCCGGATCGTCGGGTGACACAACGTGCCGCCGAGGTCCCCGTCGGGGTGCTCGACGGCATGGGCAAGCAGCTCTCGTTCTACGGCCAGAGCGTTGCCGCGATCCCTCGAACCATCAATCGCTATCGCCTCGAGGTGCTCCGGCTTCTCGCTGAAGTGTCCATGGGCAGCGGCGCATTGGCGGTGATCGGCGGCACCGTGGTGATCGTGGCGATGCTGTCGGTCGCCGTGGGTTACGAGGTCGGCCAGCAGGGCGCGTCCTCACTTGGACGGATCGGCCTCGGCGCGTTCGCCGGGTTCATCTCTGCCTTCTTCAATACGCGTGAAGCGATCCCTGCGATCGCGGGTATCGCTTTGACCGCCACCGTCGGTGCCGGTTTCACCGCACAACTCGGCGCGATGCGGGTCAGCGAGGAGATCGACGCTCTCGAGACCATGTCCATCCCGTCGTTGCCCTTCCTCGTCACCACCCGGCTGATAGCCGGCACGATCGCCGTCATTCCGCTCTATGCCGTTTCACTCATCGTGGGTTACGCCGCAACACAATTCGTCACCGTGGTTCTGTACGGGCAAGCCAGTGGCACGTATGCGCACTACTTCAGTGTGTTCCTGATCCCCAAAGATGTGCTGTGGTCGGCGGTCAAGGTACTGATCATGGCGGTCGTGGTGATGTGCGTGCACTGTTATCACGGGTACAACGCTCGTGGCGGTCCCGCCGGCGTGGGGGTCGCGGTCGGGCGGGCGGTGCGCACCTCTCTCATCGCCGTCATGCTCATCGACCTCCTGGTCGGTCTAGCCGTCTACGGCGGCCCCTCCGGTGCGGTAAAGGTGTCCGGCTGATGAATCACTTCGCAGAACTGAGTCGACGCGCCAATGTGGCGCTCGGCGTGTTGCTGATCGTCGCGATCATCGGTGCGGTCACGCTGTCGATCAGCCTTTACCGGGGTGCATTCAACAAGACCACCGGCATCACGCTCGTCACCGACCGGTCGGGCCTGATGCTCGAAGAAGGTAGCGACGTGAAACTGCACGGCGTCGTGGTCGGCCGGGTCCAACACATTTCGCTACGGGACAACCAGGTCCACATGAAGTTGGCCATGGAAACCGGCCAGGCCCTGCGTATTCCGTCCAACATCACTGCCGCCATCGACCCGACGACGCTGCTCGGCCGCAAGTTCGTCACCTTGGTACCCCCGCCGAACGAGGCCAGTACCCATCTCACCGGTGGGGAGGTGATCCGCACGACGACCGTCACCACCGAGGTCAACGATCTGCTCACCTCGCTCGTCAGTGTGCTGCAGGAGATCAACCCGGAGAAGGTCTCCACCACCACGGCCAACCTCTCGACAGCCTTGGCAGGTACCGGCGACCAGGTCGGCACTCTCGTCGATCAGCTCGACAGCTATCTACGCGACTTCAACCCCTACCTCCCGCAGCTACGAGACGACCTGCGGCTCGGCGCCGGCGTCGTCGACCGGTTGGCCTCGGCGGCGCCGGAATTGATGTCCACGGTGCGTCAGGCGTCGGTCACCGCACGGACTCTGACAGACAATCAGGCGCAGTTCGCCGCCTTCGTACTGAGCTTCAGCGACTTCGGTCAGGCGGGCCGGGACCTGTTCGTCCGCGGCGGAGTTCCACTGCAGAGAGCCGCGCGTTCACTCAACGCGCCGCTGAACCTGCTGTCCGAGTTCAGTCCGATCTACCCATGCTTCCTGTCCAACCTGGCCCAGACCAACCGCTTTCTCGAACGGACCGTCGGCGGCAGCGCCCGACCGGGCCTGAACGTCGCCAGCACCCTGTTGATGGGTAACCCGCCTTACACCTACCCGGAGAACCTCCCGAAGGTCGGATTGTCCGGCACCTCGCCGAGTTGCTACGCCAGTTCGTCCTCGCCGACCCCGCACATCGCCTTCGACGACGGCAGCGACGCCTACCGGCCCATCGACAGTCCCGACGACCTGATCGGGAATCCCCTGGCCACAATGCTGTACGGAGTCGACCGATGAAACTCACCGCCATCCTCCTCAAGTTGTCCGCGTTCCTCGTCGTCACCCTGATCTCGGGGGCCTTCGTGGCGGTCCTGGCCGGCAACCTGCGGTTCGGACCGACGGAGACCTACCGCGCCGTGTTCAGCACGGCGTCGGGTGTCTCCGGTGGTTCGGAGGTCCGGATCGCCGGTGTACCGGTCGGAACGGTCGACGGTGTCGAACTCGACGGGTCCGGTAATGCCGTCGTCACCTTCGACGTCGACGAGGACATCCGCCTGACCCGCGGCACCCAGGCGCTGATCCGCTACAAGAACCTGATCGGTGACCGCTTCCTCGAACTGCGCCAGGGCAGCGGCGAGATGGTCTGGCTTGATCGCGGCGAGGCCATCCCGCTGGCAAATACCACCCCGGCCCTCGATATCGACCAGGTGGTCAACGGATTCAAACCCCTTCTGCAGGGACTGGATCCGAACCAGGCGAACAGCCTGGCGACCTCGCTGATCGCCGTCCTCAACGGACAGGAGACGGCCGTCTCGACCCTCGTCGACCAGCTCACGGTCCTGACCACCTCCTTGGCCGACCGCAATGAGGCGATCGGCCGGATCATCACCAACTTCAACGAGGTGCTCTCGACCATCAACAGTCGTCACCAGAAGTTCGACAACCTGATCGACGGACTGGCCATGCTGGTTCGTGATCTGTCCCGGGACCGCGGATCGATCAGCGGATCGCTGGTGAAGATCGACGGTCTCACCGCCGCGCTCGGCGACATCGTCAGCTCGGTCCGACCGGACCTGGCGGCCGGTGTGGGCGATCTCGGCCGGCTGTCCGGCAACCTCAACACCAGCGCCGACACGCTGTCGATGATCCTCGGTTCTCTTCCCGAGACCTACCGCCTGACTGCGCGGGCATCGTCCTATGGCAGCTTCGTCAACTTCTTCGTCTGCGGTCTGGCCATCAAGTACGGACCGGGCAGTGCCGACCAGACCCCGATGTTCACCGCTCCCGCCACGAGGTGCCACCCGTGATCGACATCCACAAGTCCATGACCGAGCGCAACCCTGTCACGCTCGGTGTGGTCGGAACGCTCGCGATCATCGTGATTCTGGTTCTCTCCTTCAACTTCCGGTCCCTGCCGGTCGTCAACTCTCACGACACCATTGTCGGCGAGTTCGGTGACGCGAGCGGCCTGATGACCGGGGACCCGGTGATGATTGCCGGAGTCGAGGTCGGCACGGTCAGCAAGATCGGACTCAGCGGCAACAAGGTGGCGGTGACGATGGACGTCGACACCCGCCAGCAGCGGCTCGGCACCGAGACCTCAGCAGCCATCCGAGTGAAAACCGCGCTCGGTCAGAGATATGTCGATCTCACCCCAGCCGGCTCGGGGTCGCTGGCGGATGGTGCGGTCATTCCCCTGACCCGCACCGCCTCCGGCTATGACATCACCACCAGTCTGCAGGAACTCACCCAGCGGGTGTCACGCACCGACAAGGAGACGTTGTCGGTCGCCCTCGATCAGCTCAGCGGCATCCAGAACGCGCTGCCCGACGACCTTCGCAGTTCGCTGCAGGGTGTCACCCGGCTGTCCACCACCATCGCGTCCCGCGACCAGGAGTTGCGCAGCCTACTCGAGAACTCCGCCCAGACCACCTCCGTCCTCGCTGACCGAAATACCCAGATCTCGGCGATGATGGGTCAGGGTGCAGCCCTCTTCACGGCGCTCAACCAGCGCGCCAACACCATTCACCGTGTCATCGTGCAGGCCCAGCAGATCTCCGACGCCCTCGACGGCCTCTCCGCCGATGTCCGGCTGTCGATGAAGCCGACCCTGGACCAACTCAATTCGGTTCTCGATCTGCTCAATCGCAACTACCAGAACATCGACCGGTCGATCTCCGGCCTGAAGACCTTCACCTTCCAGTTGGGTGAGGCGGTGGGCACCGGCCCCTTCTTCAACGTCCTCCTCCAGAACATCGTGCCCGCCACCCTCAGCGGGCAGACACCCTTGAGCCCAGGAGCCCCGCGATGATCCGACGACACAAGGCAGGCCAACAGAAACGATCGGCCACCTCGGCGGCCGGCTCCCTACCGGGCAAGGTGCTGGTCGTGCTGGTGGCGATCGCCATCGTGGCCGTTGTCACGGCGATGTACAACGTGCGCTCGGGCTCCACCAGCCTGTCGATCACTTTCCGCAATTCGGCGGGCCTCTACGTCGGCGACCGAGTGATGATCCTCGGGGTTCCGGTGGGAACCGTCGATGCCATCGAACCCCGGCCCGACGGCGTGAAAGTCGATGTCACCGTCGAGGACGGCCACCCGGTCCCAGCCGATGCCCGGGCCGCGATCATCGCACCGACCCTGGTGTCGGGACGGTATGTTCAGCTGGCCCCGGCCTACACCGGCGGGCCACAGATGGCTGATGATTCGTCGATCTCGGTCCGGAACACCGCCACACCAGTCGAGTTCGACGAGATCAAGCAACAACTGGTGCAGTTGTCCGACGACCTCGGTCCGTCCACCACCGATCAGCAGGGCTCACTCAACAGGTTCCTTGATGCCAGCGCATCCACGCTGAAAGGGAACGGCTCACTGCTCCGCGATGCCTTGACTCAGCTGTCGAAAGCGACCACCACCCTCAACGACGGTGGGAACGACCTCTTCGCCACCGTGCGCAACCTGTCCACGGTCACCTCTTCGCTGTCCGAATCCGACCAGCAGATATCAGCTTTCACCAACCAGCTCGCCGGCTTCTCCACCGTTCTCGCCGACAATCGCACCGAACTGGCCTCCCTGCTGGCCAGCCTGAACGGCACGTTCGACAGAGTGAAGACATTTCTCGACACCAACCGGGCCGCGCTACTGCGTGACGTCGGCAAGGCCAACACCATCTCCGGTCTGCTCGTCAAGCGCATGGACACTCTGGCCGAGATTCTGCACGGGCTGCCCACCGCGTTGTCGGACTTCTACAACATCTATGACCCTAAGGCGAACTCGCTGACGGGTGCGCTGGGCATACCCGACATCCCGGATCCGCGTTCGTTGATCTGTGCACTGCTCACCACGGTGAATGCGCCGGCCGACCAGTGCCGCACCGCCATCACCCAACTGCATCGCAACGCCGCGGCCGCCACGACTCGCACCGGCATCCAGGGAGGTGGACACAGGTGAGACCGACAGTGCACCGACTCCGCACGGCTGCGTGCGCACTCCTCGTCATGACCTCCTGTGGTGCCTGCTCTTTCGATGGCGTCAACTCATGGGCACTGCCCGGCAACACCTCCACGTCGGACACCTACGAAGTCAGTGTTCAGTTCGCCGATGTGCAGAACCTCGTCGGCAACTCCCCGGTGAAGTTCGAGAACGTCACCGTGGGCAACATCCGCTCGATCACCCGCGACGGCTGGATCGCGAAAGCTGTCCTGGAGATCGACGGCAACTCGCAGGTACCGGCCAACGTCGGCGCGAGCCTGGCCCAGACCAGCCTGTTCGGCTCGCAATACATCGAACTGGTCGTGCCAGGCCACCAACCAGCCCGTGGGCAGTTGCGCGACGGCATGTCCATCCCTCTCGAGGACACGTCCGAGTACCCCGCCGTGGAGGAGGTCTTGTCTTCGCTGTCGTTGGTTCTCAACGGTTCCGGCCTCCAGCAGCTACGTACCATCACCGGTCAGCTCGACCGCGTAGTCAACGGCCGGGAGGACACCACCCGAAGTCTGGTGACCCGCTTGAACACCTTTGTGTCGGGCCTGTCCGATCAGCGCCGGGACATTCAACGCGCCCTCGATTCCCTCGCACGACTCACCGACGAACTCCAGAACCAGAAGCAGACCATCTCGGCCGGTATCGACTCCATCCAGCCCGCGCTGGACATCCTCAACGAACAGGAGGGCCAGCTCGTGCAGATGCTGGGTTCGCTCGGTCAATTCGGTGACGCCGCAACCGGGATACTCAACCGCAGTCGCGACGACCTGGCGGGTGACATCTCGGCGCTGCCACCGATCCTCGGGCAGCTGGCGAACTCCGGCAGCAACCTCACCGAGGCGCTGAAGATCGCGCTGACCATCCCGTTCCCGGTCAGCACGGCGCACAAGGGATTGCGCGGGGACTACATGAACCTGTTCCTCACTCTGGACATCAGCGCGGACAAGCTCGCGAAGACCGTCATCCCGAGCATCACCCGCGCGCCCAACCAGGCGCCGGCGCGGGGAACACCGATCCGTTACGTGCCCCGCTGCGCATACAGAAGGATTCCCACCGATGAGATCCCGTCTGGTTCAGGTCCAGCTCGCCGTCTTCGCGATTATCTCCATCTGCGCCGTCGGTTACACCGGCTACGCCTACGGCGGATTCCAGCGCTACACCGGAATCGGTACCTACACCGTCACCGCCGACCTGTCCGACGCCGGCGGGCTGTACCCGAATGCCCTGGTCACGTACCGCGGGGTGGACGTCGGCGTGGTCACCGCCCTCGATGCCGGGATCAACGGCGCGTCGGCCCGGTTGCAGATCAAGTCCGGCAATCACATCCCGGCCAACAGCAAGGCCTACGTGCGCAGTGTCTCGGTCGCCGGTGAGCAGTTCATCGACGTGGTCCCCACGGGTCCAGGCGGACCGGATCTGGTTGACGGTTCACGGATCGAACAGAGCAACACCAACATCCCGATACCGGCGACGGAGGTCATCCGGAAGGTCTACGGCCTACTCGAAGCAGTACCCAAGGAGTCACTGCGAACCGTCGTCGACGAGGCGTCGGCCGGCTTGAACGGCGTCGGTCCCGAGCTGAACAGGGCGTTGATCGCAGCGAGCCAGCTGATCGGCCAGGCGCATCGAAATCTGGGTGCGACGACGCGTCTCGTCACCGATCTCAACCCCGTGCTCGGCAGGCTCGACGCCGCCGGGCCACAGATCTCGTCGATTGCCACCAACCTGAACAGTTTTACTCGTCAGCTCACGCTCAGCGATGACTCCATTGCCCAGGTGTTGCGCACCGGCGCACCGTTCTTCGACGCCTTCGGTGGCACGCTCCGCGATCTGACGCCGTCCCTGCCGATCCTGCTCGCAAATCTGCAGTCGACCGGAGAAGTGTTGCGGGTCAACGTCCCTGGCCTGCGACATGTCCTGGTGGTCTATCCTGCCGTCGCGACGGCGATCAACGCGATGCACCGTGGCGTGCAGCGCCCCGACGACCTGTTGTCCGGGCAGGGCAACCTCGACGTGAAGCTCGGCAACAGCAGCAATCCCCCATCCTGTACGCAGGGCTATCAGGAGACCCGTCGCCGCGATCCGAGCGACCTGAGTCCGGTGAATCCTTCCCCCACCGCATACTGCACCCTGCCGAAAGATGATCCGCGAGTGGCTCGCGGTGTCCGTAATGCACCGTGTGCCAGCGATCCGAGTGTGCGCACCGCCGATCTGCGTCAGTGCCCCGGCGGCCTGCCGTCTACCTGGCGGCAGATGCTGGCCCGGCCCACCGGGGGCGTCGCTCCGTCCGGTGAAGACCCCGGGACACGCGGCCGGCAGCGGAACTCCTCGACAGTCGCGGTTCCCTATGACCCGCAGACCGGACGGTTTCACACCCCGGACGGCACCACGTTCCAGATCGGAAACCTGATCATGGCACCGAATGACAAAGGAGTGAAAACCCAATGGCAGCAACTCTTCCCGCGGTAGCCGCCGATCCCGGCACCGCCGAGTCCGTGCACGATGACCCGCCCGAGGAATCCACCGCACCGACGGAGCAGGTTGTGGAGAGTGAGCAGCTCGCCGGACACGCCCTCGATACCGGCGCCCCCGACGCTGGCTCCACGGACACCGACGACCCGACCGATGACGACTCCGAAGGTGCGGATTCCGGAGCCAGCGGTACGGTCGCCCAGAGCGGCGCCGAGGCGCTCGGAGTCCGCCGGACCATCTATCTCGCGGCGAGCGTCACCGTGGTTATGGCCGCTATCGTCGCCGCACTCGTTCTCGGCCGGACCTATACGACCAATGACGCGACGCTCGCACGCGACAGCGACATCACCACCGTTGCCCGGCAGGTGGTGGCCAACCTCGTGACCCTGCGTCACGGCTCGGCAGATGCCGACGTGCAACGCATCCGGGACGGGGCGACCGGCGAGTTCCTGAACCAGATCGGTGACACCACCGGGGGGTTTGCCGCTGTACTCAAGCAGGGGCAGGTCGACTCGATCGGCGAGGCCGACGAGGTCGCGATACTGTCGTCGAACGACGAGACCGCCACCGCGATCGCTGCGGTGACCTCACAGGTCAAGAACTCCGAGGCGCCTGAAGGCCAGCCTCGGGTATACCGGATGAAATTACAGCTCGCCCATGTCGGCGGCCGCTGGCTCGTTTCCGATGTGGAGTTCGTCTCATGAACACGCTCAGCAAGTCCCTCTCGCCTCTCCGTCGCATCGGTTCCAGGCTTATTCACCGGGTCAACCGGGTACCGGCCCGTCGAGCCCGGATCGTCTTCGCCGCCATCTGTCTGCTCGGCGTGGTGGCCATCGCGGCAACCGGGTACCTCACCTACCAGGTCCGTCTTCAGGACAATCAACGCGACGACCGTGCCCAAGCCCTTGCTGCAATGCAAAGCAACGTCCCGAAACTCTTGTCCTACGACGGCAACAACGATCTGAACCAGGAGTTTGCCGCCAAGTACGACCTGCTGACCGGCAAGTTCCGGGAAGACTTCACCACTCTCACCAAGTCCTCGATCATTCCGGCCGCCGCCGCGCACCGCATCGTCACGAACGCAAAGATCGCCGAATCCGGTGTCATCTCGGTCGCCGACGACTCCGTCAGTGTTCTGATGTTCATAAACCAGACCACGACGAGCTCAGAGGAGCCCGCTCCACAGCTCGACGGTAGCCGCGTCAAGGTCACCGCGGTCCGATCGGGTGATCAGTGGAAGATCGGCGGCCTCCAGCCGGTGTGACCCGATGCAGACGATCCGAAACTGCCGGTGAACGAACAGCATTGGCCGACCACGAGGGGTGGTCGGCCAATGCTGTTCGTGTCACCGAGCCTCACCGGCACTGTCTTCTCACCGAACGTGGCCGTCTCGCACCGGCACCATTCGTCGTCGGAGATCGGTGGCCGCTGCGGCGAGGCCGACCGGCGCCGACATGACAGATCACACCGCCGCCATTGACACGACGCTCCCGGCGACCTGATCCACATCGGCCTCGAGGAGCTCGGCGGCATCTGCACAGGCAGCGGGCACCGGCATCGGCGGACTCACCCGGATCGAATGTCCGTCCGTTACAACCAGTCCGGGTCTTCTCGCCAGCGTTGAGCCCCGAAGGACGTGACAAGACCCCACTTCGGGTCGCCATCACAGAGGCGCGATGGGGACAGCCGATGCTGTTGTCTCGTGTACCTGGACGTGCGAAAAGGTGTTGAGCGGCGGCCGGTCGGGAGAACCGACCGGCCGCCGCTGGTCTCAGGCGAGACGGTCCCTACGAAACGAAGTCGATCGCGACGGGCATGTTCTTCAAGCCGCCGACGAAGTTGGTCTGGATGACCTTGGTGTCTTCCGTCACCTCGATGGCTTCGATCTTCGGGAGCAGTTCCTCGAACATGATACGCAGTTCGATCCTTGCCAGGTGCTGGCCGATGCACATGTGGGGGCCGTAGCCGAAGGCGATGTGCTTGTTGGGGCGACGGTCGATGTTGAACACATCGGGATCGACGAAGACGTCACTGTCGCGGTTACCCGACTGGTACAGAAGCATGAACCGGTCTCCCGGTTCGACCAAGCGGCCACGGAGTTCGTAGGGCTCCAACGCGGTCCGCATGAAGTGCTTGACCGGCGACGCCCACCGCAGCGACTCGTTGACGAGGTTGGGAACCAGGGACAGATCGCCCTTTACCCGGGCAAGCAGTGCCGGGTCCTGCGAGAGTGCGTGCACGCCGCCTGCCAGGGTCGACGACGTGGTGTCGTGACCGGCGGTCGCGATCGCGATGAAGTAGCCGTAGGCGACCTGTGGCGGAAAGTATTCGCCGTCCTCGTTGCGCGCGGTGGCGATCAGGGTGGCCAGGTCGTCGCGAGGGTTCGCGCGCCGATCCTGCAGCAGGACTTCGAAGTAGGCGAAGAAGTCAGCGATGGTCGCCGCCCACTGCTGGGCTGCGGCCTCCGGCGACATGGGCGTCACGTCCTCCCGGACGGCGTCGGGATCGGCGGTGCCGAAGAAGTCCTGGGTCAGTGACATCATCCGCGGCTCGTCGGACTCCGGCACACCGAACAGGCTCATGATGACGTGCAGCGGAAAGGAGATGGCGAAGTCCTTGACGAAGTCGAGTCGTCCGTTGCCTGCGACGAGCTTGGACACCGACTCCTGGGCGAGGCCACGGATGGTGTCCTCCCACTGCTTGAGCTTGTTAGGCCGAAACCAGTCGGCCGCAATGTCTTTGATGACGGTATGCTCGGGCGGGTCGAGATAGGTCAGCGTCTCCAGGATGCGCAGGCTCCCGTTGTTGATCGATTTGGTGAACTCGTCACCGGCGATGTTGGTCAGGATCGGATTCTCCGATCCCTTGTTCTCGCCACCACCGCTGGTGAAGATGTGCGGCTGACGTTCGATCTCCATGATGTCGGCGTGCTTGCTGACCAGATGGATCGGCTGGTAGCCCTCGACCTCACCGACGCCCAAGGGATTGTTGTCCCGCAACCACCGGTATGCGTTGAACAGCGCCACCTCGTCGCGATGACCCTCGGGCAGAATGATCTGCTCCGCGATCTCCTTCGGCACCGTGGTCGCGCGTGCTGCACTCGTCGTTGAAGTCATGCCTACTCCTCTTGAGCTGTCGAAAGATTCAGGGGCAGGAGTCCCTGACACCAGTCTGGCCAGAACGGGACTGGTACACATCACCCCTGCTGGGTACTTTGGGGTCCCTCGGAGAGGGACCGGTGACCACCGCAGCGCGGTCGTCGGATGAGTGCACAATGCCGACGGTCGGCGCATCGTCGAGACGATGCGCCGACCGCTGGGTTTCGGACACGGCTGGGAGTCAGACGTGTCACAGATAGATCGACTTGGGCACCAAGTAGGCAGCGAGTCCTTCCGGCCCGAGTTCACGCCCCAGCCCCGACGCCTTGATTCCGCCGAACGGCGCCGTGGGGTCCGGGAGGTAGCTGTTGATTCCCAATGTGCCCGAAGCGATCCGGCGCGCGAGGGCAACACCGCGGTCGTGATCGGAGGTCCACACCGAGCCGCCGAGTCCGTAGTCGCTGGCGTTCGCGATCGCCACCGCCTCGTCGTCGCCGTCGTAGGAGATGACCGAGAGCACCGGACCGAAGATCTCCTCCTGGGCGATGGCGTGATTGTTGTCGACGTCGGCGAAGACCGTCGGTTCGACGAACCACCCGCGATCGGCGGCCTCGGGACGTCCGCCACCGGTGGTCAGTCGCGCTCCGTCGCCCTTGCCCTTGGCGATGTAGGACTCGACCCGGTCGCGTTGACGCGACGTCGCCATCGGCCCGATCTGAGTGGTCGGGTCGAGGGCATCGCCCACCTGTAGCGAGGCGGCCAATCCGGTGAGCGTCTCGACAACCTCGTCATATCGGTTGCTGGGCGCAAGGATTCGCGTTCCCAGGAAGCATGTCTGCCCGTTGTTGAGCAGAGTGGAACCAAAGAGCTGCTCACCGATCTTGCTCAGGTCGAGATCAGCGTCGTCGAGGATGATGGCCGCCGACTTCCCGCCGAGCTCGAGAGTGACCGGACGCAGCAGCCGACCACAAGTTTCCGCAATACTCCGACCCGCAGCGGTCGACCCGGTGAACGCCACCTTGTCGATCCCCGGGTGCGACACCAGGTAGGCACCGAGTTCCCGACCTCCCGGGACGATGTTGATGACGCCCTCAGGAATGCCGGCAGCGGCAACGGCGTCGGCGAGGATGAAGCTGTCGAAGACTGTCTCCGGGGACGGCTTCATGACGAAGGTCGCACCTGCCGCGAGTCCGGGCGCGTACTTGAAAGCGGCCAGGGCCTGCGGGAAGTTCCACGGCACGATCGCACCGACGACGCCGATCGGTTCCGAGGTCACCAGCGTCGACCCGCCCAGCAAACCGGGCCGGGTCTCCTCGAACGGGTACTCGCGGGCCAGGCCGGCGTAGTAACGCAGCAACAGTTGCGGGAACACCGCCTCCAACTGCTGCGCGACCGCGATCGGCATCCCGTTCTGGCTGCTGACCGCCCGCGCGATGTCCTCGGATCGCTTGTCCAACTCGTCGGCGAGTCGCTCCATCGCGTCGGCGCGTGCCCCGGCACTCCATCCGCCCCAGCCGTTCGGATCGGCGAATGCGGCACGTGCCGCGGAGACCGCGGCGTCGATGTCGGGCTCGGTGCCCTCGGGCACCGAGCCCAACCCCTCCTCGGTGTTCGGCGACACCACCGTGATTCGACCGGTACCCGCCGGTGACCGCCATTCCCCGCCCACGAACAAGCTGTCGTGTTCTGTTGCATTAGTCATGCGTGATCCTTTAGTCCTCGGTCCGACGATCTGCCGGCAGGGCGGGCGGGAGTACACCCGCCGATTACGCCTGTGGAGTCGGCGCGGTCCCTGCAGCTCAGCGTCCTCCTGGACTCGCCGACACCGTCCGACACTAGGAACCCCAGCCTGGCGGTGACGAGGATTCTCGGGACGATTCCCTCCAACACCCCCCGATCACCCCCGAGCCAGGGTGAGTCGCCACCCCTTCGTTGGTCTAACCATTTGACCCGAAAGTGAGTCGTAGGGCACCATGGTTCTTCGGAGTGACGTACATCTCAGAGGGAAGGGGGGCCATGGGCGACTGCTCGGCTCCGAATCAGACAACGTCTGATGTGGCCGGTTCCGGGGTTCGGAGTGACACCTGGCTGATCGATCGCGCTTGGGACCACGTGCACGACGGGTTGGACTTCCTCGGTCCGCCACCGCCGGAACCGACATCCGATCTGGCGGAGATGCTGAACGCCGTCCGCACCGGTCTGGAACGGTTCGTGACCCGACCGGAGATAGCTGACGGACGACGCGTCGATGCATGTCGGCTGCTGTTCGACGTCCACAACGACCAGTCCGCGCTCCTCGCGCGCGAATCGCAACGGACCGCACACGCCCTCGGCCATGTTCGTAAGGTCATCGAAGACCTGCTCGACTCGGCTACCGATCAGATCGTTGCCGACATCCCGGTGCGGATGTGTCGCGATCTGTCCTTCGGCCGGGCGATGATCTCCTCCATCCGGTCCGCCGTGTGGGTCCCTCGTCATCTGCACATCGAGAGTGATGACAGCCCGGAGAACAACACCTTTCTGGACTACGTCCACGGCGCACACATCCCGTTGTCTCACGCGCCGCTCGAGACCGAGATCGTCAGAACCCGCACGTCGACGATGACCGAACGCGCGACGAACGACAGACGGACCTTCAAAGAACTCGTCGCGGTGTCCCGCTCGGACGGGTACGTCGCCGCACCGATCGTCTCGCGGGGTCGCACGATCGGCATCCTGCACGCCGATCGTCCACAGGGCCGCTCGGAAGTGTGCGCGGGAGATCTCACCGTCGTCAGCGCCCTGGGCGAATGCCTCTCCTCGGTCCTCGAGCGCGCCAAGCTCCAGGAGCGACTCGAGATCAGCGCCGCACACGTCGACCGTGTGTTCGGGGACATAGTCTCGCACCTGGGCGAGGCAGCGACGTTCCCCCACCGGCGGCCTGCCACGGCGGAGAGGTCTGTGCCGGACCTCGGCGCACTGCCGGACAAGGCGGCCGGCGCACCTGCGTTTTTGACGCCTCGCGAGCGAGAGGTTCTGGCCCACATCAGCACCGGCGCAACAAATGCTCAGATCGCCCGGGCCCTGGTGATCTCCGAGGAAACCGTGAAGTCCCACCTGAAGCAGATCTCGAAGAAGCTGGGCACCACGACGCGGTCAGCGGCCGTCGCACGCTTCGCGCAACTCACCCACCAGTCGTCCATCCACGGGGCATGAATTCCGCGAGCGCCGGTCGGGCCGGTCACGCGTTATCTGATCTCGACCGGCAGCTCCGCGCATTGCTGGATCTGCCACCGGCGTCCGAGCCGATGTCTCTGCAGTCGGTGCTGCGCGACGCCCGGCACACGACCGAGTTTGCCGTACGGGTGGATTCGCGAACCGCCGTTGTCGATGCCACCCTGATCTCGCGATCACTGTCGCTGCAACTGACGCTGCACAAGTTCTTCGTCGAACGACGCACCGCCACGATGCAGGCGCTGCCGTCCTCGCTCCGCCGGCTCAGCGGAGTGGACGATCGGACGATGACACGGGTGCTGTGCGAGGAGCTGGTCTCGACCGCGGGGTTCGGGCGTGCGGTGTTCTCCGGGGTGTGCGACGGCGCGCTCCGGCCAACGCACCAGGCGACGGCCACCGGCGACGGAGTCGAATCCATCGAGTTCGCCGGGGACCTGCGGGTCGAGGTCGCGGAGGACTCAGCCGAACAGACGTGTATCACGACAGCCGGCGGGCCCCGGCGAGTCGAGAGTGCTGACGCCGATCCGAGGATGGCAGAGCTGCTCGCCACCAGGGCATACGCGGTCGCGCCGGTCCTGATGTCGTCGTCGGTGTCTGCCGTCGTCCACGTCGTTCCGGCGGCACCTCTTGCGATCGATGACGACGATCTACGATGCCTGGGGGCTTACCAGGGTGCCGCGAGTGCCGCATTCTCGCGCGATGTCTGGTCCGATATCGCCATCGCTCACCATGCCGCGGTTCGACGAGCCGCCGAGACCATCGTCGAGGACGCCAGCCGGGTCACCGCCGACGACTTCGACATCGGTGCCGAAGTCCCGTCGGAGGTACATCCACCGCCGCTGGCCGTCCCGGCCGTCAACCTCCAGATCGAGAACTGCCTCACGAGCCGGGAGACCGAGGTCATGCGCCTCATCGCGCAGGGGTTGTCCAATGCAGAGATCGCCGACCGCCTCTTCATCGGGATCGAGACGGTCAAGTCACACGTGAAGAAGGTGTTGCGAAAGATCGGCGCCGTCAACCGATCCGAGGCGATTTCGCTCTACCTCGACAAGGGTTGAACGACACAGGGTCTCCAGGGGTCACTCCCGCCTGTTCCCGTGAACCACACAGTCCCGCAGATCGTACCCGGTATCGGCCAATCGCTGCGGGTTCAGCACTGCACTGCTGGCGATGAACTTCTTCGCTGCCATGAAAAGTGCCGGGGCATTGGCCGTCTCGGCGGCGGCCACCCGGTCGGCGGCATCGAGGTGAAAGATCCCGACCTTCCCGTCGGCCTCGTCACCGCGCCGAACTGCGTGAATCCCCTGGTGGACGTGGCCGGCGATCTTCAGTTTCAAATCGAACTGATCCGACCAGAACCACGGGACCTCCTGGCGCGGCGCGGGCGATCCGACGATGTGCGCGGCAACGTTCTTCGCCTGCTCCAGAGCACTCGGAATGCTCTCGAACCGAAAGAACCCATCCCCGAGTGGTCGGCAGGTGACATCACCGATCGCATAAATGCCGGGCCGGTTCGTGCGGCCGCGGTCGTCCACCAGAATACCTCCCTGGCAGGCGATTCCGGCTTCGCGGGCAATGTCGTCGTTCGCAACCGCCCCCACCCCGACGAGCACCGAGTCGCACTCGATGCGCTCACCGCCGGCCAGGTCGACCCCGACAACCGAGCCGGACTTCTCCACGAACTCGACGACGTCAACCGCGGTACGGATGTCGATGCCCTGAGCCCGGTGGCGGCCGGTCAGGAAATCGGAAAAGCCGGGGCTGGCAACACGAGCGAGCACGCGGGCTTCTCGCTCGAGGATCGTCACCTCGATCCCGTGGGTGCGTGCGTGTGCGGCGACCTCAAGGCCGATGTACCCGCCGCCAACGATGACCAACCGGCCACCACGCTCTATGGCTCGACGCAGGTGACCCGCGTCGTCAAGGGTACGCAGCGACAGGACTCCCGACCCATCGGTCCCGGGTATCGTCAACGAACGAGGGCGCGAACCGGTGGCGAGCACGAGATACTCGTAAGCGACGCGTTCGCCGGCTGAGGTGGTGACCGTTCTCCCCGCAGGGTCGATCGACGACACGACTGAACCGAGCCGAAGGGCGATTGCGTTCTCCCGGTAGAAGTCCGGCGGACGCAGGTGTTGCTGCAGTGAGTCGTCGTCCATGAACTTCTTGGACAGCGGCGGCCGGTGGTAGGGCGTGTGCTCCTCATCCCCGAACATCACGATCTCGCCTGCGAACCCGTCCTGCCTGAGCAGCGCAACCAGATTGGCACCTCCGTGCCCGGCTCCGACGACGACGAGCGGGCGCTCCGACGCCATTGGTGAATTCTGCATCACGGACACTCCGTTCGCTGGTACAGGCCGACACGATCTCGATCCCCAGCGCCGGCGGCGCCGCGTGTGGCGACCACTCCGTGGAGATCGAGATCCCGTGATGAGTCTCGTCCGACCGAGGTCTCCGCGCGTCACCACGGCGGGTGATTCTGGCCCCCGAGCCGGAGGCAGATAGCGACACGCATTTGCTGCGAGAAACTGCAGATATGGAGTGTGAACAGCATATTCGCCGATCACCGGGATGCCTGGGCGCCGAGTGACGCCTCTTCCGGGCCGCCCCAGCAGCTGCTACTTTCGTCCGGACGCATTGTTGCGCGCCGGCGTCTTTGTACGCTCATCGCGCTGCGGCTACCGTACTCCCGATCGACGGAGGTTCAATCATGGGTGTCGAGGTCAGTGTTGAGAATCTGACGAAGTCGTTTGGTTCGCAGAACATTTGGCGTGATGTCTCTCTGACCCTGCCGGCGGGTGAGGTGTCGGCGCTGCTGGGGCCGTCGGGTACCGGTAAGTCGGTGTTCTTGAAGACCTTGATCGGTCTGCTGCATCCGGAGCAGGGGTCGGTGATCATCGATGGCACCGACATCACGCAGTGTTCGGCCAAGGAGCTCTACGAGATCCGCAAGCTGTTCGGTGTGTTGTTCCAGGATGGTGCGTTGTTCGGGTCGATGAGTTTGTTCGACAACATCGCGTTCCCGCTTCGTGAGCACACGAAGAAGAAGGAGAACGAGGTCCGCGACATCGTGATGGAGAAGATCGACCTCGTCGGTCTGACCGGTGCCGAGGACAAACTCCCGGGTGAGATCTCCGGTGGTATGCGCAAGCGTGCCGGTCTGGCGCGTGCGCTGATTTTGGATCCGCAGATCATTCTGTGTGACGAGCCGGACTCGGGTCTGGATCCGGTGCGTACCGCCTATATCTCGCAGTTGTTGATCGACATCAATGCCCAGATCGATGCGACGATCCTGATCGTGACGCACAACATCAACATCGCGCGGACGATTCCGGACAACATCGGCATGTTGTTCCGCAAGGAGTTGGTGATGTTCGGTCCGCGGGAGCAGTTGTTGACCTCGGAGCAGCCGGTGGTCAAGCAGTTCCTCTCCGGTGATCGGTTCGGTCCGATCGGTATGTCCGAGGAGAAGGACGAGGCCCTTGTCGCCCAGGAGGCGGCGATGGCGGCGGCGGGTATTTCCGGTGGTGGTACCAAGGAGGACTTCACCGAGATCATCCCGCAGGTGCAGCCCAATCCCGGTATGCCCGAACGCAAGGCGATCGCCCGGCACCGTGAGCGCGTGCACGCGATGTTGCCCGACCTGCCCCAGAACGCCCAGCAGGCGATCCGCCGCAGCCAGGAACAGGACGACCGGCTCCGATCGCACCGGGACGCGGCAGCCGTTGTGATGGCGTGATCGCATCGAAGCCCGTCGTGGTGGGCCCACCGGGCGCCGGCGGTGTTTCAGTGGCCGCCGGTCAGGTGAACTCCTCGAGATCAAGTGTCCGTCGTTCCACGCCTGACGCCCTCAGCGAGGACCAAGGCGTTGCGTAGTCCCACGACAAACTCTGCCGGCCGCTCCCAGGCCGCGAAGTGACCACCGACGTCGTACTCGGTCCAGGATCGCACATCGTAGAAGCGCCGGAAGAGGTCTGGGCCCGGCGGAAGAATTTCATGACGGAACATGCTGACGGCGGTGGGGGTGTCGACGAAGCCGACATCCAGGGGCGCGGCGGAGTACGGATCGAACGACGTTCCTATCGCACCGGTGTACCAGTACAGACTCACCCACGTGAGCAGGTCGTCGCGGTCGAACGCAAACCCGTTCTCACCTCGAGAATCTGACCAACCGATCAGCTTCTCGATCATCCAGGCGGCCAGGCCCACCGGCGAGTCCGACAGTGCCCGCGCGAGGGTGTGGGGCTTCGTCGCCTGCAGGAGACGGTAGCCACCTTCCGTTGCGCGCCACCGACGAGCATCGCGATAGTACCGCTGCTCGCGTTCGGTGAGATCCCCTCGCAGATCCGGGGAAACCCGTAATGCCGGCAGGTCGGTCAGGTGCAGAGCAGAAACCGAATCACCATGTGCTCTCGCCATATGGGTAGCCACAACGCTACCGACGTCACCACCCGAGACCACGTACCGCTCATACCCCAGTGCTTCGATCAGTCCGGCCACCTGGCGGGCCATCACCCTCGGAGTGGCTGGTTGTATCCCCGCTGTCACCGCACCCGGGTACCCAGTGAGGCAAGGAACGACGACGTGGACGTCCGAGAGCAGCGGAAGCACGCGTTCGAACCGAAGGAAGGAGTCTGGCCATCCGTGAAGCAAGACCACCACCGGCGCGTCGGGATCGATCGAGCGCTGGTGTATCGCGGTGACCGGTTCGCCGTCGATGTGTACACGGGTCCACGGGTACGAACGAATACGCACTTCGGGGACACGCCAATCGAATGAGCCTGCCCAGTGCTCCGTCAGCGCGCCGAGGTAGTCCGTGGGTACGCCCCGACCCCATCCGGAAGCTCGGGAGAGGACCGGGGGTCGGTACCGCGCGACTCGCTCTCTGAGATCCTCGATGTCGATGTCGTCTACCGGTTTCCAATCCCACGCCACTGAGTCGCGCGCACGATGCCCACCGAACCGGGTGCGCTCCGTGGCGGACTCGGCAGGCGGCACACGATCGCTGTCATCCATGAGCCTCACCCTTCGGTCCACTCCACCACATACTGATTCAACTCTCGGCGCGGTCATCTCAGACGTCCCATATCGGTACACGGTTCCATCGAGGGCCAGAGTCAGGTGAAGATCGAGGCGAGGGCGGGGGCCACGTCACGGTGGCCATTCACCGGCCGGCACCGCCCTCGGCCGAGGCCTGCCATTTCTCGACCGAGCACCATGTCGTTCTCCCCCGATGTGTCCAGCAGGACGTCGAGTCGTGGCAGCCTGGACGCAATGATTCGCGGGTCCGGGCCGGCATTGTGGACGCAGTCACTGAGCAACACGACGCGAGCGTCCGCGACCGGGACGCCGGCCAGTTGCTGTTCGGCCACTTCGAGCGCGAAGGCGACATTGGTCAGCCCCCGGGTGGGCAGCTCGAGAATCTCGTCCAACACCTGATTCGGCGATTTCCGTTGTGTGCGTGTAGAGATGAGCGCGGCATCCGACCAGAACGCGACGACTGCGACGTCGTCGCGGCTCAACTGCCCCACCATCGCGCCGACGGTGGCGGCTGCGGTTCGGATCTGCTCACCTTTCGCCGATCCCGAGACGTCGACGACGAGCACTATCGAGCGTCGCCGGCGTACCCGCTCGCGCACGATGATGTCGTCGTCAGTGGGGAGGGGGTTCCCGGCGACTGCCGACAACGTGGCATCGAGGTCGATCTCGTCCGACGCCCCGCGGTATCGCAGCGATGTGAGCGTTCCTCCGGACGCGCGACGGCCACGACGACGCCGAGTCGGGTCGGCCCGTGCGAGTCTGCGCGCGATGGCCTGTGCCCGTTGTCGCGCGCCCTCGTCTACCGAACGGCCTCGGTTCGGGCTCACCACGTCACCGTTCTCGTCGGTCAGACCGGGCGCCGAGCCACCCGGTACGGGAGTGGCAGGGCGACCGGGCCCACCGCGGCCCGCAGACATCGAGACTGCTCGACTGCCACTTCCGCCGAAGGTGCGCAACTGGGGTTCCTCGTCGAGCTGCTTCGGCTTTCGCCGAAGCGGCTTCAGCTTCTTGGTGACAGGGCCGGCGTGTAGGGGTGGACGCTTGCGCGTCATCGCGTCGGTGGCGGGAAGGGCTCTTCAACCGGGATCGGCCGCAGCCGGCAGAAGTAGGAAGTAGTCCTGCCAGATCTCCCGCAATACGGCCTCGGGGATGTTGAACGTCGCGTCGTCGAGGTGGATTCGACCAGACAGCGCCAGCAGCATCGCGTCGAGTATCACCGCGGTATAGGTCTCGGGCAGACCACGGGGAGGAGCCACGGCCTCGACTGCCGGGACGACGACCTGGTCGAGGGCGCAGAGTTGTTCGGCGATAACGGCGAGATCGATCGCTCCGCGCACACTGCTCCCCTGCTGGATGTCGGCACGCTCGCGGGTCATTCGCGTCAAGGCGACCGCGTCGGCGAGGAGACGGGCCGAGACGACCCCGGTACGCCGCGACACGATCTCTCGTTCGGCTGCCGAGTCCTGATACGTCGTCACCAGGCGGCACATGCGATCGTGAACCGAGGTCGACAGACGCGTGGTGCCGACGTTGTCATAGGGATTCATCGACGCGACCACCCGGAACGTCGGAAGCGCGGTTACGCTGCCCACCCGGGGCACGGTGATCACCCTCTCTGCCATCGCTGTCAACAGCGTGTTGAGAGTATCGTCGGGTGCTCGGTTGAATTCCTCGATGTAGAGGAATCCGCCTGTCCGCATCGCTTCCAGGAGCGGCCCCTCGACGAAGTTGCCCGCGCTGTAGTCCTCAGCGAGGACGCGAGCAGGATTGTGATGCCCGACGAGCCTGGTCGGTGTCAGGTCGGCATTTCCTTCCACAAAGACCAGCGGGATTCCCCACTCCGCGGTAATCGCCCGCAGGAGAGTTGATTTCGATGTGCCGGGTGGACCCTCGAGCAACAGGTCGCGCCCGGAGGCGACCGCTGCGAGTACGAGCTTGAGCTCCCGTTCGCGACCGAGCACCCGTTCTTCGATTCGGGATCGAACATCGCCGACCGAGTCGGCGTTCGACGAGACTGCGAAACTCAATGCGTGTCAGCTCCTTCGACAGACGGGATGCGCGAGGATCACAACTCGTGAGCCGCGAGCACCAACACCGTAGGTGACCGGCGTCACCTCGCGTTGTCGCAGTATGGGACGCCGTCGGCACACCAGCGCGGCACAGCGTCCGCGGAATCGGGTGGGCTGTCTCAACTTGGGACACCGGAACGAACGGGCGGATTCGTAGCGTGGGTCCAACCGGCGTGACGGGCACGCAACGAGCCGCGAACCGAGGAGAAGACGTGAAAGCACTGCAGTACCGGGCTTTCGGGGACGCGCCGACGGTGGTCGAGGTCCCCCGCCCCACCCCGGGTCCGGGTCAGGTTCTGCTCGCAGTCACCGCGGCCGGCGTGTGTCACTCGGATCTTCACATCATGTCGGCGTCCCCGTCCGAATATCGTTACAAACCATTGCCTTTGACCCTCGGCCACGAAGCCGCCGGAATCGTGGTCTCCACCGGCGCCGGGGCGGACCACTTCGCGCCGGGCACAGCGGTATTGGTGTACGGCCCATGGGGATGTGGCATCTGCGCCAGCTGTTCACGCGGAGAGGAGAATTACTGCACGGACGCGCGGGGAGTGCAACCTCCGGGCATAGCTGTTGACGGTGCCATGGCCGAGTACCTGCTCGTCGACGCCGAACGCCACCTCGTTCCGCTGGGCGATCTCGATCCGGTCCAGGCTGTCGCGTTGACCGACGCGGGGCTCACCGCCTTTCACGCCATCAAACGGTCGATGCATCACCTGGGCGCGGGCACGCATGCGGTGGTGATCGGCGCGGGTGGACTCGGCCACGTCGCGGTTCAGATTCTGCGAGCGATGACAGCGGCGACCGTGATTGCTGTGGACGTCGCGTCCGACAAGTTGGAACTCGCGCGGGCGGTCGGCGCGCACCACTGCGTCGTCAACGGCGACGCGGCTGCTGACGAACTCGGTCGGGTGACCGCCGGCGCGGGCGCGGACGCCGTCTTCGATTTCGTCGGTTCGGAGCAGACCGTGCGCCTGGCGGGCGAAGTGGCGGCCACCTATGCGGACATCGCGGTAGTCGGCGTCGGCCACGGCGCCCTTCCAGTGGGGTATCGACGTCAGGCCTTCGAGGTTTCGGTACGCAGCACGTTCTGGGGAAGTCGGTCCGAGCTGTGGGAGGTCATCGCCCTCGCCCGCGCCGGTCGGGTGCGCGTCACCGTCGAGACTCACACGCTCGACGAAGCGCCGTCCGCCTACGAGCGCCTGGCCAGGGGCGAAGTCCTCGGCCGGGCGGTCGTGGTGCCCCGAGAAACAACCGCACAGACCTAGGGCGACACAGACGGTGGATCGGGACGGTGTCGACTTCCCGTCCCGATCCACTTTTCACTTCTGCGACCGATGACCAGCCAGGTCAGTCCGTGATCCGGAATCCCACCTTCAAGGTGACCTGGAAGTGCGCCACCGTGCCGTTCTCGATGTGGCCACGGGTCTCGGTCACTTCGAACCAGTCGAGATGATCGATCGTCGTGCACGCGCGCTGGATCGCCACCGAGATGGCGTCGTCTATGCCGTTTGTCGAGGTCCCGACGATCTCTGTCACCCGATAAACGTTGTCGCTCAATGTATTGCCCTTTCGACTGAGTGTCTTGATGAGAAACCCGCACCGAATCGGGATCTCCGGTGGTGCGTCGTTGTGCTTGTCAGCCGTGTGGGATCTTGTAGGGCGCGGTGCCGCCCGCGTCGATGACCTGGGTCGTGCCGGTGACGTACCGCGACTCATCAGACGCCAGGAACAGAACAGCATTGCTGACGTCGACGGGTTCCAGCCAGGGAATCTTCAGTCCGTTCATGTGGACGAATCCCTCGGCGGCCTGCTCCTGCGTCATGTCTGTCGCACCCGGGAAGAACAGGTTGTAGATCGCCTCGTTGTTGATCATCTTGGTGTTCACCGTCGTCGGATGCACGGAGTTCACCCTGATGTTGTGCGGAGCGAGCTCCACGGACAGGACCCGCATGAGGCCCGTGACTCCATGCTTGGCGGCGGTGTAGTGCCCGAGATTTGCATATGCGATCAGACCGGCCACCGAGCTCGTCAGGATGATCGATCCGCCCTGCCCCCGTTCGATCATGGACGGTATGGCGGCTTTGGCGGTTTTCCACACCCCGGTCAGATTGACGTCGAGAACGTCCTGCCACTGCTCTTCAGTGATCTCCCACGCCGGTCCATAGCTCGCCACGCCGGCGTTGGCTACGACGATGTCGATTCCGCCGAACTCCGCGATTCCGTCGGAGACAAGGCTCTGCAGGCCCTCGAGGTCCCGGGTATCGCCCTGGCGGAACAGAATTCGGCGATCCAACTGCTCGACCAGCTTTGCCGTCTCCTCCAGGTCGCCGGGCTCACCCAGGGGGTAGGGCGCGGTCGATATCGGCGCACATATGTCCACCGCGATGATGTCAGCGCCCTCCTCCGCGAGCCGCAGAGCGTGGGCGCGACCTTGCCCGCGCGCCGCGCCAGTGACCAGTGCCACCTTGTTGTCCAGACGTCCCATGTGAGCCTCTTCTCGTCGAGTGCCGCTGACACGGCGATGCGATCCATGTCGCTGAGTGACGCTAGAGTGACTGCCATCACTGACACTGTCCCAAAACGCTACGGTCCATCTGGGGGGCTCCAACTGTAGCGCGATGAGACAACCCCTCCCTCTTGCGAGCTGCGACTCTCTTCCCAGTGCGGCTGGTGACAGCGATCACAAGCCACGCCACATCGAAGCGCCGCACACACCGTGACCCGCGGGGCGCCAACGGTCTTCATGTAACGCGGTGAACCAACCCGCATCAGGACAAGGAGTGAACGTGAAGGTCCATATGACCAACCTCATCCAGAACTACAACAATGCGTCCACGGACTACGAGATCTTCAAGGATCAGATCGAGCTGTCCGTCCGAGCCGATGCCGACGGCTACGAGAGCATCGGCTGCGTCGAGCACCACTTCGATCCCGGTTACTCGATGTGCCCGGACAACACGCAGTTCCTGTCCTACCTCGCCGGCCGGACCACGAACGCCAAGCTGCACACCACCGCGGTGATCCTGCCGTGGAATGATCCGATGCGCGTCGTCGAGAAGATTGCTCTACTCGACAATCTCTCTGACGGCCGCGCCATGTTCGGCATGGGTCGCGGACTCGCCCGTCGTGAGTACGAAGGCTTCAACCTCGACATGAACGAATCCCGTGAGCGATTCGACGAGGCCGCCGAAATGGTCATGCGAGGCCTCGAGGAGGGCTTCGTGGAGAACGACGGGAAGTTCTACAAGCAGAAGCGAGTGCCCGTCCATCCCAAGCCGTTGGGAACTTTCAGGGGACGCACCACGATGGTCGCGATGAGCCCCGACTCCGCAATCGTGGCCGGCAAGCTCGGTGTCCCGATGATGGCGTTCATCCAGGGGCCGATGGAGACCATGCACATGCCGATGATCGACGACTACCGAAAGACCTTCAAGGACACCCATGGCGAGGACGCTCCGCCGCCCATGATGATCGACCTGACCTACTGCCACAACGACTCTGAAGAAGCCCGGCGCGTCGCTTACGAGGCCTGCACCAACTACTACCTCACCTGCGTCGAGCACTACGAGTTCGGTGGCCGCCATTTCGAGAACACCAAGGGTTATGCCTCTTACGCCGCCGCCAAGGAGGCCATCGACGCGATGGGTATCGAAGCAGTGTGTGACGTCTACGCGAACGCACAGATCTGGGGAACACCGGAGGAGCAGATCGCCAAACACGAGGAACGGCGCGCACTCGTGGGCGACTACGAAGTGATCTCCGTGTTCCAGTACGGCGGCATCAAGGGTGAGACCGCAGCGAAGGGGTACGAACTCTTCACCCGCGAGGTCAAGCCGAAGCTGGAAAAGCTCTGAGCACCGCTTTCGAAGGAGAAAAGTAATGACCAGTCCTGAATTGACAAGAGCCAGAGATCTTCTGGGTCATCTCGTGTCCGAACCCGAGGCCACGATGGACGACTACCGAAGACTGTACGACGAGGTCTTGGCGAATTTCGAGGTACCCGCCGACGCCGAGATCGACAGCGTCGACGCCGACGGTGTCCCGGCGATCTGGGTCAGCGCGCCCGGGGCCGCACACGACCAGGTGGTCGTCGTCGTCCACGGTGGCGGTTTCTGCATGGGCAACGCCCACGGCTACCGCGAGTTCGGTTATCGGCTCTCCGCGGCCTCGGGGGCCCGGGCCCTGGTCGTCGACTACCGACTGGCACCCGAGCATCCGTTCCCGGCTCCACTCGACGATGTCGTCACCGCCTATCGGTGGGCCCGCCGGCAGGACGGTGTCCGCGGTGTCTCCCTGGTCGGGGACTCGGCGGGTGGTGGGCTCGTCATGGGGGCGCTGGTCAAGCTTCGGGACGGCAGCGACACCAGCCCGGAGGCCGCGGTCGTCTGTTCACCCCTCGTCGACCTTGCCGGAGAGGGAGATTCACTCACCACGCGTGCTCACCTGGACCCGTTGCCGGCATCAGCTCTGGTGGGAGCAATGGGTGGTGCGTACCTGGGGGGCCAGGAGCCCAAGTCCACACCTCTGGCGTCGCCGTTGTATGCCGACCTCAGCGGACTGCCTCCACTGCGCGTACTGGTCGGCACCGACGAGGGGCTACATGACGACGCCATTCGTCTGGCCGAGAAGGTGCGAGCTGCCGGCGGTGAAGTCGATGTGGAGATCGGCGAGGACATGGTGCATATCTGGCCGGTGTTCAACTTCCTGCCACAGGCCCGGGAAGCGACCGAACGTATCGGCCGGTTCCTCCAGCAGCATTCCGGGACACCTAGTCAGGTCTGACACGGTACTCCCACCGAACCGAGAGGCGCCGGACTCCCTGGGGGAGGCCGGCGCCTCTCGTTCACGCGTTCATGATCGTCGTAACACGAGGCCCGGGTCCGGCACCGACGATCGCCGCCGAGACTCGACGGCCATGTGCACAGACCAGGAAGCAGGCCGGGAACTCAGACGAAGTAGCGGTAGACCGGCCGCGCGACACACGCGGGCTTCGGCGAGCCCTGGACCTCGATGACGGCGTCGGCGATCAATTGCAGGCCACCGCTGACCTCGGTCACTTCTGCAACCGTGGCGGACAGGCGCACTCGACCCCCGACCGGCACCGGTGCGGGAAACCGGACGCGGTCGAGTCCGTAGTTGACGACCATTCGCGCTCGGCGCACGACAAGCAGTTCGGCGAAAAGTGGGCCGACCAAGGAAAGCGTCAGATAGCCGTGGGCGATGGGGCCGCCGAATGGGCCGGCTTTGGCGCGCTCGACGTCGACGTGTATCCACTGCTCGTCACCGGTCACTGTGCCGAAAGTGTTCACCTGTGGTTGCGACACTTCGCGCCACGGCGTTTCTCCCAGCGGTTTGCCGACCAGATCGACAAGATCTGCCGGCGTGTCGACAGCTGCACTCATAACGTTGGTCTCCTGTGAGGTGTGGTGCGTGCGTCGTTCAGCGCGCGAGGTATCCGCCGTCGACCACCAGCACAGAGCCGGTGATGAACGAGGCGGCGGGGGCCGCGAGGAAGCAGATCGCAGATGCGACCTCCTCCGCGGTGCCGAGCCGTCCGAGAGGGTGAGCGGCAGACAGGCGACTCCGGGTCTCAGCATCGGGTCCGCGCAGTAGCGGTGTGTCGATGAAACCTGGCGCCACGGCGTTCACCCGGATGCCCGCGGCGGCGTAGTCCAGCGCAGCGGTTTTCGTGAGTCCGATCAGGCCGTGTTTCGACGAGGCGTAGGGACTCGCACCCTGGACGCTCACCAGGCCCGTCACCGAGGCCACGTTGACGATGCTCGCCCCGGACTTCATCACGCCCAGTTCGGAACGCATACAGAGGAACGTGCCGTCGAGATTCACCGACAGCAGCCGGCGCCATTCCGTGTACTCGGTCTCCGCCACAGGCGCCTTCACCGGCATCCCTACACCGGCGCAGTTGATGGCGACGTCGAGGGCGCCATGGCGATCGAGGACCCGGGTGACCATCGAGTCGACCTGCTCAGGGTCGGTGACGTCCACGCCGAGGCTCAGGGCATCCGCAACACCCAACGTGACAGGGTCGGGTTGTCGGATATCAGCGACGACGACGTGTGCCCCGAGCTGCGCCAGCTGGTGTGCGCAGGCCGCTCCGATTCCTGATCCGCCACCGGTGATCAGCGCGACTTTGCCCGTCAGGTCCAGGTTCATGTGGGGGTTCCCCTCGGTACGTGCAGGCCTGTGTCGCGCTGGGACGGAGAGGACCATCCCGGCTCTGCGCGGCGGGCACTGCGGTTGCGATTGGTCAGCGGAATGAACGCTTGAGAGAGGGCCGGTCGACCTTGTTTGTCGCTGTCCGCGGAATGGTGTCGACGACCTCGATGCGTCGGGGTCGCTGAAGTCCACGCAGGTTGGGATTCGATTCGCAGTAGGCTGCGATGTCTTCGGCCGTGACGCCGGGTTTCGTGGGCACCACGATGGCTGTGACCTGTTGGGACAGACGCTCATGCGACGTGCCGATGACTGCGACCTCGGCGATGAGCGGGCACGCTGCCAGATGCCCCTCGACCATCTGGGGGTAGACGTTCTCCCCTCCGCTGATGATCATGTCGTCCGCCCGGTCGACGTAGTACAGGTAGCCGTCACGGTCTGCCCGAACGAGGTCGCTGGTGCGGAACCATCCGTCGACGAACTTTGCGTCGTTGACCTCGTCGAGGCGCCAGTATCCCGGGGTCACGGCGTCGCCGCGAACCCACAACTCACCTGTCTCCCCGATTTCGACGTCGCGACCGAGGTCGTCGTCGTCGGTGGACACAATCCGGACCTCGACGATCTGTTCGAGCGGTTTTCCGAGGCTGCCTTCGCGGCGATCTTGGTCCAGCGGCTCCGTGATCGACAGGCCCATCTGTTCGGTCTGACCGTAGATGTTCGCCGCTACGATTCCCGTGGCTTCGGTGAGCTGTCGTAGGCGGCTCAGCGGCAGTGCCGAGCCGCCCACCGCGCACACTCGCACCGACGGCAGTGGATGGGTCTCTCCACGCAGCTCGTTGAGAATGTCGATCATCATTGCCGGGACCAGCGCGACCACCGTCGGCTGGTGCCGGACGGCGTCGGCCAGCCACTCGCGAGTGTTCCACCGTCGGAGTGTGACCGTGCCGCCGGCGAACAACAACGGGAGCGTTATCAGTTGCAGCCCGCCCACATGGAACAACGGGGTGCACACCAGCGCATGATCGTTCTCGTCGATGGACCACACCTCGCACTCAGCTTCGCATACCGCACCGATACTGCGGTGCGGCTGCCGCACGCCTTTGGGTTGTCCGGTCGACCCACTGGTGTACATCAGCACCGCGTCATCGGTGTCGAAACGCGGGACCACGGTGTGCGCCGGTGGTGACTGCAACGCCTGGTCCCAACTGATCATTGCGTCGTGATGTTCACCGACCGAGACGATCCGCCCGGCAATCGGCAGGCCACGCAGAGCGTCGGCGAGTCGCTCCACGTCGCCCGCGGGAGTGACCACTAGCTGCACTTCCGCGTCCTGCGTCGCATGTCGAAGTGCGGACGGATGGAACAGGTAGTTGTACGGCACCAACGTTGCGCCTGCTTGCCAGACGCCCATCATCGCGATGATCCATTCCGGCTGGTTGTGCATCAACACGCCCACTCGGTCACCTGGCCGAACACCCTGTTCGACGAGATATGTGGCAAAGCGAGCGGATCGATCGACCAACTGTCCGTACGTCACCTGGACATCGCCATGGTTGATCGCGACCTTGCCGGGGTTGCGTCGCGCGGACCGCCTGATGACATTAACGATGTTCATTTTGCGAAACCTTCCTCGGATCTCGACCCGCACCGACGTTCGTCGTGTCGACTTTCCGTGAGACTAGGTCTGGCCGGCTTCGCGTGGATGTCGCATATCGGGACGACGTGACGAGTTCGGGGGTTCGGGTTCACGTTCCTCGACGCTCGCCCGGCGCGATGTCGTGAAGCGTTTTGAAACACGCCGACGCCTCGCCCCGTTCCTACGCTCGACTGGTCCATCAACGAATGCCAGAAGGAGCCTGCCGTGTCCGATTCCCAACCTGTGGTGGTTGTCGCCGTGTTTGTCCCGAAGCCCGATAAGAACGACGAAGTCGAAGCGGCCATCCGTGAAGCGGTTTCGGCAACGCATGCCAACGATCGTGGTTGCGAGCTGTATGCGGCGCACCGGAGTGTCCGTGGCCGCGAAGGCTTCGTCATCATCGAAAAGTGGGCGTCGGCCGACAACCTTCAGACACACGGCGGTGGGGAGGCGTTCGCTGCGCTGAGCGCCGCCGTCGGTGACATTCTCGCCGAGCCGCTGGATGTGACCATTCTGCAGCCGCTACCCGCCGGCGACTCGAAATTGGGCGAGCTTTGATCACCTAGGCGTTTCAGTTCGCTGAGTCCCCGCCTGACGAATCAGGCGGGGACCTGACTTTTATCACCGAATCGGACATTGGCTCACGGCGATGCCGTGACCTGCGGTGATGGGTCGTGGCGGGCGTGGATTTGCGCACTAATCCGGGGTTCGTAGGCTACAAGGTGTGGCGTATGTGCGGACCGTGAAGACCGCGTCGGGAGCGACGGCGGTCCAGATCGTGCATTCCTCAAGGCGCGGGTCGCGCGATATCGAGCATTTGGGTTCAGCCCATGATGCTGCTGCTGTCGCGGCGCTGAAAGCTGTTGCCGCCCAGCGGATCGCTGGGGATCAGGTCGAGTTGGATCTGGGGATCGGCACGACCACGGTTCCCGGTGGGCCGCTGCTGATCACCGCCTCGAAGATGGCGCACCTGTGCGATGCGCTCTCGGGGGTGTACCGCGAACTCGGATTCGCCCGTGCCACCGGCGATGACCAGGTGTTCGAGGAGTTGGTGATCGCCCGCATCCTGGAACCGACCAGCAAACTGGACTCGCTGCGCGTCCTCGAGGAAGCGGGGTTGGCGCCGATGTCGTATCCGACGCTCAATCGGCGGCTCCCGAAATTCGCTGATCCACTCTGGCGGCAGAAACTCGCCGCCGCGTGCGCCGCCTACGCAGGGCTGGGATCGGCGACGCTCGTGCTGTACGACGTGACGACGCTTTACTTCGAGACCGACAAGGCCGACGGATTCCGGGAGCCCGGATTCTCCAAGGAACGCCGCTTGGAACCGCATATCACCGTTGGCTTGTTGACCGACGCGTCGGGGTTTCCGCTGATGGTGGAGGCCTTCGAGGGCAACAAAGCCGAAACCCTCACGCTGATGCCGACATTGCGCGCGTTCATGACTGCCCATCACCTCACCAACGTCACCGTCGTCGCTGATGCCGGCATGATCTCCGCGGACAACAAAGCAGCGATCGAGGCTGCCGGGCTCTCGTTCATCCTCGGCGAGAAGATCCCCACCATCCCGTACGTGATCAGTAAGTGGCACAACGATAATCCCGGCCGTGAGATCCCCGACGGCCTGGTCCTGACCCAGCCGTGGCCGGCGAACAGCAAGACACGCCATCGCCGCCACCAAGTCGTCTACTACCAGTACAAGGCGGATCGGGCACGCCGATCGGTGCGCGGTATCAACGAGCAGATCGCCAAGGCCGAGAAGGCCGTCGAGGGCAAGATCCCGATCAAACGCAACCGATTCGTCACCCTCAAAGACAAGAAATCGAGCGTGAACCGCAGCTTGGAAACCAAAGCCCGGACACTGGCCGGATGGAAAGCGTACGCCACCAATATCGACGCTCCGACAAGCGATTTCGTGATCAGCACCTACCACGAGCTGTGGCGGATCGAGAAAAGTTTCCGCATGTCCAAATCAGACCTTGCAGCGCGGCCGATCTACCATCGCACCGAGGACTCGATCCGCGCCCACCTCACCGTCGTGTTCGCCGCCCTCGCCGTCACCCGGGTCATCGAGGCCCGCACCGGCTGGTCGATCAAGAAATTCGTCACCACCGCCCGGCGCTACCGCACCGTCACCATCCAAGCCGGCGAACAGACCATCACCGCCGCCGACCCCATCCCCGACGACCTCAACGAAGCACTCCAAGCCATCAGCAACCTGCGCACTAATTGATAAAAGTCAGGTTTCAGTTCGCTGAGTCCCCGCCTGACGAATCAGGCGGGGACTCTCCGCATGAAGATTCCTGCGCTGCTCAAGCACCTATGTCGAGGTGCTCTTCCCATCGGCCACTCGAACCATTCGGACTGGACAGTTCCGAGAACTCGACGGGGATGCCGCGCGATCGCAATGCACGCTCGATTTCGTTGTCTCGGTCCACAAGACGCACTGATGTCAGCCCGACGTCCTGCGCGATGGCCGCAACGATCGCCGGAGCGGCCGACGCGCTGCCGGTCGTGTCATCGATGGCTCGGCCATAGATGATGACACCGCAGCCCGCAGCCGCGATCGCCGATTCGGCAAGCGCCAGCCGCTCTTGCGCGTCACTCGGCGAGCTGGAATGACTGTCGGTCCCGTCACGGTGCACATGTACCAACACGCCCGGAGCCGATGCAACCGACCCGGTCACAACCGCGAGATACGTTGCCGACGAACCAGTCTGGCGGTAGTTCGCGATCAGATTCGAGGCCAGATGCGCACTCGTCGTCCGCTCGACTAGCGTTCCGGTGCTGAAGTACAGGTCACGGACGTCACTGATGGACACCGATCGAAGGCTATGGGCGGTGGCAAAGGCCTCCAGCTCAGCGCGGTGAGGGAGGTCCGACCCGCGAACCCCATCGCCTACGAGCGTCGCGAACAGCGCAGCTCTCCGGTGTCCGGCGGTCCCCACGAGATGTGCCACGGCTTCCGTGACGCTGTCCCGTTCGACGAATCCGCCACTGGCGCACCGTACCGGAACGACGTGGCCCGGTCGGGTGAAGTCCGTCGGTGTGCTGTCACCGTCGGCAAGCAGCCTCGCGGTCCGGGCACGATCATTGGCGGAGATGCCGGTCGTCACACCGTCGATGGCGTCGACGGTCACACAGGCAGAGAGTTCGGTCGGTACTGAATCATCGACTCCTTGCATCGGAGGCAGATCGAGACGGTCACACTCACCTCCCGGGAGTGCGACGCACAAGAACCCAGAGGTGTGGCGAACCATGAACGCGACGTTCTCTGCGCTTGCACGCTCTGCTGCGACGACCAGATACCCGTGTGTGCGCGCCGCGTCCCGGTCGTCGATGACCACTATGGAGTCGCCGGCTGCCAGTGCTTCGACGGCTCTGCGTACACGCAGTCGACGGTGAGGGGTCATCGGAGAATCGAAGTGGGGCTTCATGACTCGACCACCAACTCCATGTCATGCAACCGGCGGAAGCGACTACCGTGAAAGATGAGCGGCGCGAGTTCGGTCTGCATTTGCAGGCTGTGAATCCGTAACAGGACAACGGTGTGATCGCCCGCGGGTATCTCGGCGTGAACAGAGCAGTCGAACCATGCCGAGGACCCGAGAACAAAGAGGGCGCCGTCGTCAGTAGTCTGCCACGCGGTGTCGGCGAAGCGATCGCCGTTCTTCAACGAGAGACGTTTGCCTGCACCCGCTTGGCCTTCGGCGAGCACGCTGAGTCCCAGGCGGGCCTGCCGACGTAGGGTCGGCCAGGTCGTCGACGAGTTCTGCATGCAGACCGACAACAGCGGGGGTTCGAGCGACACCGAGGTGAACGAGCTCACCGCCATGCCGACGGGGCCGGTCTCGGCTACGGCGCACACAGCCGCGACACCGGTCGGAAAACAACCGAATGCGCGTCGCAGGAGGGTCGCTTTGTCCTCGTTCAGATCCACGTCAATCACGTCTTGCTCCGATCTCAGCTACGCGGTAGTCCGAGGACGCGTTCGCTGATGTAGTTCAGGATCGATTCGTTGTTCAGGGGGCGATCTGCAGCACCCGGACCATGGGCCAGATCGTGACGACATCACTCTCGTAGACAAAGGCCGATCCGCCATGGGTCTGGATCGCGCTGTCGACCGCGGACAGGGCCGCGCGGCTGCCGAGTAGTTTGGCCATGTTCGCCTGGTCTCCCGCGTCGATTCCGTTGTCGTACGACGCTGCTGCGGAGTACATCACCTGTCGCGCGGCTTCCATCTCGGCTCGGGCCAGCGCCAGCGGATGAGCAACTGCCTGGTGCGATCCGATGGGCGTCCCGAACGGTGCCCGCACCTTTGCGTAGTCAACTGCCTTGCCCAGCGCGTACTCTCCGAGCCCGAGCGCCCAAGCAGCCACGGTCACTCGCTCCTGGTTGAGACACGACAGGATGTGATCGAACCCCAGCCCGTCGGTACCGATCAATGCATCGGCGGGCACTTCTACGTCGTCGAAGAACACCTCGTACTGGTTCTCCGGTGCGTGCCACTCGATGTCGAGGCGGCGCAAGTCGATTCCCGGCAGCGACATGTCCACGATGAAGAGGCCGAATCCGCTCCGCCGGCTCAGAGGTTCCCCTGCCGGCGCGGTTCGCGCCAGCAGGAGGATGTGGTCTGATTCGTCCGCACCGGAGATGAACACTTTCTGACCTGTGATGCGATACGTGCCGTCGGGGCTCTTTCGGGCATACGTCCGTGCGGCGAAGGAGTTCGTGCCCGCTTCGGGCTCGGTCACCCCGAGGCAGATCTTGCGTTTACCGGTGATCGTCGCGATGACATGATCTCTGATCTGTTGTTCGGAACCGTGGCGCAGAATCGCCTCACGGGAGAACGTCGTGAGGCTGTACTGCAGGGGCGGAATCCCCTGACGTGCCAGAGCTTCCATGACCGCAGTGGTGCCGGTGAGACCTCCGCCGGCTCCACCGAGCTCTTCCGGGATGCCGATGGCCAGCAGGTCCGCGGCGACCAACGCGTCCCAGAGTTCTCGGGCGTGTCCGCCTTCGCGAGCGCGCTGCAGAAAAAGCGACCGGGGGAAGACGGCTGCTATACCGTCGACTGCTTCGAAGATCGAGGCGACGAGCTCCCGGCTGTCCGGGTTCACTGTGGGGGCGGTATCGACGGACATCGGCTGATCTCCTCTTATTGTCCTGTGAAACGGGGGGTGCGTTTTTCGATGAACGCGCGGGGTCCTTCGACCGCATCCGCGCTACGCAGAACCCGCTCGTTCAGTGATGCCTCCAGTGCGAAGCGCGACTCGTTGCCGAGAGCTCGCACCGCAATCTCTTTGGCGGTTCGGACTGCGACGGGGGCGTTTCGAGCGATACCGCCGGCGACTTCGACAGACCGCTCCAGCTCTGTGCCCGCCGGGACGACTTCGTTGACCAGACCTGCGCGAACTGCTTGCGCTGCGTCGATGTGGTCTCCGGTGAGGAGCAGTTGCATCGCGATCGCCCACGGTACCTGCTGCGGGAGGCGGACATGTGTTCCGCCGCCGGGAACGAGGCCCCAGCGCACCTCGGGCAGCCCGAATATCGCTCGATCTGACGCAATACGAATGTCGGTACCGAGCAGCATCTCCAAGCCCCCGGCAAGGCACAGGCCGTTCACGGCCGCGATGATGGGTGTGAAGACGTCGGAGAAGAATCTCTTTGCCGGATCCGGAACCAAGATCTCCAATTCGCCGGCGGTCAGCCGGGGAATGAGCTGTCCGAGGTCGCCTCCGGCGCTGAATGCGCGTCTACCGGCTCCCGTGAGGACTATGGCCCGGACCTGGCTGTCGGTGCGCGCGTCGTCGATCGCCTCGGCCAACTGCCGCAGCATCGGGACCGTGAGCGCGTTGTGAGCCGATGGGCGGTTCAATGTGACGGTGGCGATCGCTTCCGCGACGTCGTAGGTGATCTCGCCATCATCCGTGAGCGACGATTCATTCTGCGCTGTAGTCGATTTGGCAGTTCCGGTCGGCATTGGGTCACCACCTCCTTGTTCGACGAAAGTACCGCGAGAACAAGGTGCGTGGGTGTCCCATCGTGGCACAGTTGGAACGCTGCGCTCATCCCGGCGGGCCGGGCGTCGAGACGTCCGGAGGGTCAGAACGCGGAGGTGGTGAGGTCGATTCCCAGAGTGCGGATTTTTCGGTACAACGTCGATCGGGCGATCCCCAGGCTGTCTGCCGCTTTGTTCTTGTTGCCGCCGGCCTCGCGTAGCGCGGCCGTGATCGCGTTCGCCTCTACGTGTTCGAGACCTGCCAACCTGCGACGGGAGGCGCTGGCGATCACGTCCGCGGGCAGGTCGGCGGCGTTGACGTAGCCATTGGTGGTGCTTTGCAGGACCCGCAGCACGATCGTTTCGAGCGACGCTACATTGCCTCGCCACTCCAGGCGCGAGAGCGCTTGGACTGCATCGGGCATCCACCGAACGTGAGTCGTGCGTCCCAGTCGTGTCTCGATCGCGCGCGAGAGAGAATCCAACAACGCGGGCAGGTCTTCGATACGCTCTCGCAGCGGTGGTACCCGCAACACCGATGGGAACTCAGCGTACAGCGAGTCGACCTGACCGTGTTCGACCTGCCTGGTCGTCGTGGCGAGAACCCGAACCGGTCCGTCACGCCGCGACCGAAGGAGATTGGCCACTGCTGTTGCAGTGGGTTCGTCCAGTTCGTCGCATCTGCGGATGATCACTGTGGACGGCTCGCTGTGGCTCAGAAGGTCAGACAGTTGGCGGAGAAAAGCGTTGCAGCCGTCAACGTTTGCGTCAGCAGCGTCGATGACGGTGGCCGCCTCGCCCGCCAGCGCGTGTGCCACCGACATCTTTCCGGTGCCGCGCTCTCCGACGATGAGCGCGGGTACGGAACTGCCAACAAGTGCCGCTTGGCGGCACAGATCGCGCCAGCGCGCACCATCCCCGACCAGACCCGGCAGGGCAGGCGCCGAGCTGCTTGCGCGCTCCCGAGAACGCGACTCTACGACCGGTCGGATCCGTATCACGGCGCCCGCCGACTCCGCGGTGTCCACAACCTCACGACATTGGACGGAGACAACGGTGCCGTCGGTGAGAACCAGCTGCCGAGACTCATAGCTGCCGTCGTGAATGGCACGTGACGCGTGCTCCCACAGCAGCGCCTGGTCGACCGAGGAGATCAAGCGGGCGGCGGTCGCATTTGTGATGATCGTCTGGTCGTTGAGGGCTACCAACGGATGCCGGGCGTCGCGGTTCTCTGTCAGGTAGGCGTTGAGTAGCGTCCGCTCGCGACGAGTGGCGGTCTCCTGGAAAGCGTGCTGGATGTCGGAGACCAGCTCCATCACCCAGGACAGCAGTACCGGGCTGGTGTCGCGGTACCGGCTGGTCAGGTTCAGTGATCCGACGATTCGACGGGTGACCGGATGGATGATGGGGACACCGGCAGAGGTGACCTCGGAGTACTCCTCGTAGAAGTGCTCGAGGCCTCGGACCATGGTCGGCTTCTCCGTGAGCAGACAGATCCCACTCGAGGTCCCGATCGCTGTCTCATCGACGGCCACCGAGGGCACGATGCCGTGGTGCTCGAACCATCGTCCCAGTGCAGGATCTCGCACCCATTGGCGGAGAACCAGCCCCTCGGCGTCGGTCAGGGACAGCCCGCACATCGACTGTTCGAGAACGGCCTCGCGTGAGGTGATGACCGCGTCGGCAACCTTGACCAGAGGACTCTGAACATCGACCTTGCCTGACCGCGCCTCGTGTTGAGGGTGTGCATCGAGACCGTAGCGGAGAGATCTGCGCCAGGAGTCGAGCAGCGCAACGTCGAGCCCTGCCGCTCGGATGTCGAGTGGGTCCGCGGATCCGGTCGAGAAGAACTTGTCTCGGACACGCCGTAGGGACGAGGTGTCGTCGTGGGGACGTGAGCGAACAGTGGGCGCTGGACGGAGATGGGACTGGTCATCCCGTCGCGACGTCATAGCCGTACTCACAGCTCAAACCTCCCTATCAGCAGCACTTCGGGCGAAGGGCGTGGCCAGGGCATCTGCCACGCCAAGGTGCTGCCCAGAGTGACCCACTACTGACAATCTGTCAAGAAGGTGTGTGTCGCTGCGTCGGAAGCGACAGGAGGCTGCTGCTCAGGAGGGCGTGAACGTCGTTGCGGGTGAGCGTTCCCCTACGTAGCCATTCATCTGTCGCTGTGCTCAGCAGGGCTTGGAATGCGCGGACTTGCGCGCGGTTGACCTCGGTGCTGGGGGCCTGCAGGACTTCAAGGAGACGTTCCTCCCACACCCTCATGCCGGTGCGCAGGACTGCCTCGACTTCGGGGTCGCGGCGCATAGAGCTCGCCCCGATCATGCTCAGGTAGGTCTCTTTGTTGTGTTCGACCAGATCAAGCCACCGATCGAAGGTCTGAGCGACCGCTGCCGGCACGTCGATCGTGTTGGTCGCGACAGCTGGGGGCGCCGGCAGACGGGCGAACCGGCGAACGACCTCGAGGTACAGCGCTCGTTTCGTTCCGAAGTGATGGTGGAGGTTGGTCCGCGTGGTCCCTGCAGCGTTGGCGAGCTCGGCAGTCGACACGTCCTCGTATGCGCGTTCGGCGAAGAGGCGCTGCGCTACCTCCAGGATCTGCTCACGGCGGTCCCCGGAGGTGAGCCGGGTGCGACCTGTCGAACTGGTGGTGGTCATGTGGTGACAGTAGTACGTCTGTCAGCGACCCGGGCTCCGCTGCTGCGGGGTTGGGCGCACCGGTGATGAGGAGATTCCCATGCGCGCCGGCCCCTGCGCGTGAATCGTGATGAGACGCCCAGCTCGACTCGAATCTCAAAGCGCGAGGGGGCACCCGCTGGGTGCGCCCCTCGACGAGAGTGGACCGAGCGTGGTCCTGTTGGATCAGTGGGTATCTGTCAGTGTCACACTCTTGGACGACGTTGACACCGACGCGATCGCCCAGATGCTGAGTAGTCCTGCGACGGTGATGAACGCCCCCACCGACAGAAGCGACCCGGTCGCCTCGAGGAGACTGGTTGCGATGAGCGGTGAGAAGCCGCCGCCCAGAACTGCTCCCAACTGATATCCGATCGATGCGCCGGAATAGCGCACCTCCGCGCTGAACATCTCGTAGTAGAACGCGGCCATCGGGCCG
Source organism: Gordonia westfalica (assembly GCF_900105725.1). Lineage (NCBI taxonomy): Bacteria > Bacillati > Actinomycetota > Actinomycetes > Mycobacteriales > Gordoniaceae > Gordonia > Gordonia westfalica. The sequence goes on along the minus strand of NZ_FNLM01000036.1, from coordinate 177,061 downwards.
TAGAGTGCACCGAGCGTGATGCCGGGTACGACAACGGCGACCACCAGGAGCCAGACGCTGCCCGTGCCCAACAACAGGACGAAGGGGAATGCCGTCAGCGTGGTCGCGACCGCAGACCAGATCAGCACCGGCTTTCGTCCCGCGCTGTCCGAGATGGCCGCGAAGATCGGGATCGACACCACGGTGGCAACACTCGACAGCAGCACCGCGACAAGGGCTGTGGTGCGGCTGATGTCGTGAGAGGTTGCGTACGAGATGGTGAAGACGATGAGAACGTAGTAGTACACCTGGACGATGAGAATCATCCCGCCGGCCTGCAAGATCTCCTTCGGGTGCGTCCGCAGTGCTTCAATGATCGGCGACCGGCGCGCGACCTGCCCCTGCCCCTCGCCTTGTTCGGCGGCACGCCGCGCCTGCAGTTCGCGGAACTCCGCGGTGTCCTCGATCTTGAGCTGCATGTAGATCCCGGCCGCGACGACGACCACCGACAGGAGAAACGGTATGCGCCAAGCCCATTCGACGAGCGCATCCGGGCTGACCGCAGCGACGACCACGAGGAAGACGACGTTGGACAGAATGACTGCAAGCGACGGCCCGATGTGGGAGAAGCTGCCGTAGTATCCGCGCCTCTCCGCAGGCGCGTTCTCGGTGACCAGGAGCATTGCTCCGCCGTACTGCCCGCCGACCGCCAAGCCCTGCGCGGCGCGCAGAACCACCAGCAGGATCGGTGCGAGAATGCCGACCGTCGAGTAGGTGGGCAGCACGCCGATCAAGAAGGTGGAGATCCCCATGATCATCATGGCGATGACCAGTAGCTTCTTCCGCCCGAGGGTATCTCCGAAATGGCCGAAGATGATTCCCCCCAGCGGGCGGAACAAGAACCCGACGCCGAACGTGGCGAACGCCGCCAAGGTGCCCAGAGCGGGATTGACCGAGGGAAAGAACACCTTGTTGAAGACCAGCGCCGCGGCCGTGCCATAGATGTAGAAGTCGTACCATTCGAGCGTACTCGCGCCGAGCGCTGCGACGATGACAGCTCGCAAGCTTCTCGGTTGTCGGGAATCCGCCACGTTCTCGCGGGTCGGGGTCATGATCACTCCTCCGTAGCCGGCTGCCCACCACAGCCTGTGGCGCGCGACCTGTTTCCTTTACCCGAGCAATTTATGTGTCCTGCAGCACTTTTGGTTGTCCCATAATGCGCCGCAGTAGTATCGGCCCGACTGCCCAGTCGCGTCAGAGGAGGCCCGCACGGAATCACGCTGCCATGCGGGCCGGAGGTCGATACGTTCGCGTCAGTACGAACGCGGCAGGCCGTAGCTTTCGGCGAGGTTGTTTCGCACCATCTCGTTGCTGATGGGCGCGATCCGGAACTGACGCAGGTCCCGCCAGAACCGCTGCGCGTGTGTCTCCGACGAGATGCCCATCCCGCCGAGGACCTGGATGCCGCGATCCGCGGAGGCGACGGCGAGTTCGGAGGTCACGACCTTGACGATGTTCGCCTCCTTGTGACAGTTCACTCCAGAGGCCTCCCTCCATGCGGCATCGAATGTGAGCAGTTCACACTGCTTCTGGGCCAGCGCAGTGTCGGCGATGTAGTGCTGGATGATCTGGTGTCCGCCGATCACCTTCCCGAAAGCGGTGCGGGTCGATGCATATTCGACCGACTCCTCGAGGATGCCGTCCAGCATGCCCAGCGCCAGTGCACCACTCATCACCCGCTCATTGTTCAGGGAGGCGACGAGGACCTTGAAGCCCTGGTTCTCGACGCCCAGCAGTTGCGAGTCGGGGACGAACACGTCGTCGAGGAAGACCTCGCACGATCCCATGGCACGCATGCCCATCTTCGGGATGTACCGCATCTCGATTCCAGGCGAGTCGGTGGGCACGAGAAGGAGCGTTGTCGGGGGACGTTTCCCGGGCCCTTCGGGGTCGCCGCTGCGCGCCAGCAACAGCAAGTACGTGGCCTGCTTCGCCCCGGTGGACCACATCTTCTGTCCCGAGACCTTCCACCCACCGGGCACCTTGGTCGCCCGTGTGCGCATCGCACCGAGCAGATCGGTGCCCCCGCCCGGTTCGGTGACTGCGATCGAGAATCGGATGCGACCGGCGGCCAGTTCGGGGAGAAGTTCTGTCTTCTGTTCCTCGGTACCGCCGTGACTCAGCGCTTTCGCGCCGGCGAACGACGGGATTCCCCACACCCAGGACAGGCCACCGAGGCTTCGCGCCAACTCGCGGGCCAGGACAGCGGTGTCGACGGCGTCGCCGCCCTGCCCACCATAGGTCTCGTCGATACCCATGGCATGAAAACCCGCTTCGGCCATTGCATCCCAGAGTTCGAATGGATACTGATATTCCTGCTTCTCCAGCTCGAGCGCGCGCTCGGGAGGGAAGTTCTTGTCCACCCAGTTGCGCACGTAGTCACGGAAATCGCGCCGAGAATCGTCCAAATCCAGCAGCATGCTCGACCTTTCGGTTGTAGGAATCGCTGTAGGCGCCCTGGTCCGGGACACCTACAGGTGGGCTCGATCAGACTCGCCAGACAAGCGGTCCCGGCCGCGAGATGGGAATGTTGGGAATGACCGCACTGCGACCCAGCCGTGTCAGTCCCACTGCGATTTCGGCGATCTCTCCTGGATCGATCATCGTGTTCGCCGGCACGTCACCGGTCAGCGGTGCGGTCATGTCGGTCGCCACATAGCCAGGGCACAGGGCCGTCGCGCTGACCCCGCCGAGTGATTCCTCGGTGTTGAGCGTCTCGCACAGCGAGGTCAGAGCAGCCTTGCTCGCGCCGTAGGCGGAGTTCAACGGTTCCGAGGCTGTGCCTGTCAACGACGACACGGCGATGACGCGAGCCGAGTCGGTGGCGCCCGCGGTCGCCCTGAGAGTAGGCAACAGTTGCTGGATGAGCAGGTAGGCCGATCGAACGTTGACGGCGATCAGTTTGTCGAATCGCCGGACTGGAAACTCCTCGATCGAGCCTATGGACCCCATGCCGGCGTTGAGGACCAGTGCGTCGAGACGACCGAAGCGTTCTCGGTGCGCGGCGGCCAGCGAAGTGACGTCCTCTTCGGATGCCATGTCCGCCACCACCTCGCAGATCTCCCCGTGCGATCCTGCCCGCAGCGTATCGGCAGCCTCGGAGAGAGTGGTCTCGGTTCGTGCGCTGATGGTGAGGTTCCATCCGTCGGCTGCCAGTCGGCGGGCGATCTCGAGACCGATTCCCCGTGATGCGCCGGTCACCAGTGCCGTGCGCGTCATCGCGGTGCCATCCGCAGGGCGCCGTCGAGTCGGATGGTCTCGCCGTTGAGCATGGGGTTGTCCACGATATGGGCGACGAGGTCGGCGTACTCGGTCGGCTGACCCAGCCGGGAGGGATGCGGGATCTGCTCCTCCAGCGATGCACGGGCGTCGTCGGTCAGTCCCTGCAGGATCGGAGTGGCGAACATTCCCGGAGCAATGGTCACGACGCGGATCAACGAGTCGGCCAGATCCCTCGCCACCGGCAGCGTCATGCCTGCGATCGCGGCCTTGGATGCGGAGTAGGAGGCTTGGCCGACCTGGCCGTCGAAAGCGGCCACCGACGCCGTGTTGACGACGACGCCGCGCTCCCCGTCGACGGGTTCGGTTGCTGCCATCGCCTCGGCGGCGAGTCGGATCACGTTGAAGGTGCCGAGCAGGTTGATCGAGATGACGCGCTCGAAGCGGTCGAGCGCAAGGGGCCCACGACGGCCGAGTGTCTTCGCGGGATCTCCGATACCCGCACAGTTGACGGCGATGCGCAGTGGAGCCAGCGCCGTCGCGGTCTCGATGGCTGCCAAGATCTGTTCACTGTCACGCACATCGGCGGGCACGAAGGTGATGGCTTCCGATCGGTTGGCCACCTCCGCGCCGGGCGAGGAGGGCAGGTCGACGATGACGACCTGCGCTCCAGCTGCGCTGAGCTTTTCGGCGGTGGCGAGCCCCAGTCCCGAAGCTCCGCCTGTCACCAGGGCGGAGGTTCCGCTGATCTTCACTGTGATTCTCCTTGATGGGTGGCCGGATCGTCACCTGATCGACGTTCCGGCGTCGTGCTCGATGGGGGCGATGCTGAGTCAGATTGCGACGGTTGCTGTTCCGGCGACGACGGGCGAGGCGTCGGCGCTGACTTGCCGGACCCAGACGTCGCAGTCGACGAGGGTCTGACCGTCGAGGTGACGCACGTCGGTCACTCTGCCGCCGGCCTCGACTGCGTCGCCGGCAAAGACGTTCGCGGTGAATCGGGTGGCGAGGGATCGGATCGAGGCCCGCGACCCGGTCCACGCGGTCAGCATGTTGATGATGTAGGCCATCGTGACACCTCCCTGGTTGACGAACTTGTCACCCAGTCCTGCTTCGCGCACCGCATCGAGGTCGAAATGGATGGGATTGGGGTCTTGGAAGATCAGGGCCATGATCCGGATCTTGTCTGCGTTCACCGAATCCACCTGGAAGGTGGGGATATCGTCGCCGACGCGGGGCGCAGTGCTGAGTGCCATCTACTTTCCTCGCTTGAAAATGAAGCCGTTGACGACCTCGCCGACGGGTCCCGCGGACGAGCCGTCCCGGTCGTGGAACGCCGTCCGGACAGTCACGAAGTCCAGGTGACCACCGTGCCTGGTCTCTTTACGACTGACAGGTTCGATAGTTGCGGTGACCTCGATGGTCGCCCCGACGCGCAGTGGCCGGTGCTGGACCACCTCGCAGTTGCCGAACAGCAACACATCCTGGGGGCGCTGGGCGGCCAGGGCGCAGAGTTCGTCGACGGTGATGCCCATGCCCCGCAACGACAGAACGAGCCCCCACAGCGGGTGAGCGTCACCCGAGTCGTCGGTACCGGCTTCCAGCGCGTAATCGGCCAGCACACTCTGGTAGGGCTCGATGGTGATGGTGGAGCCGGGGAGTTCGCGGCCGTCGAGTGACTGCTTGAGTTTCGCGATGTCGGGCAGTTCGACAGGTGTCGACGACGCGGCTGACCGATTCAGCTCGGCAACGGCCGCCCGCGCGTCGTCAGTAGATGGTGTAACCGCCATCGACGATCACCTCGTTTCCGGTGTGGAAGGTCAGGGTGGGATCGGCCAGGAATGCCGCGATGTCGTGAAATTCTTCGGGTTCGGCCCATCGCCGGACCGGTGTGCGCCCGCTGGTCGCGCGAACGAACCTTTCGTCTGCCTGCAGGTGTTCGTTCATCGCCGTCTTGGTCCATCCCGGGATGAGGATGTTGCAACGCACCTGGTGTCGTGCGAGTTCGACCGCAAGTGTCCGGCCGAGGCCGAGCACGCCGGTCTTGCTCGCACCGTAGGCGGCCATGCCGGCCCCGCCGTAGCGGCTGATGGTCGAGGAGACAACGATCATGGAGCCACCGCCGCCTTGCGCGATGAACCGCCGCGCCGCCTCCCGGGTACACAGGAACGCCCCGTCGAGATTGGTGGAAAGGACGTGCCGCCATGTGTCGAAGGACATCTCAGCGATCGGTGTCTCCACCGATATGCCGGAGTTGGCCACGAAGCAGCCCAACGGTCCGAGCGTGGACACTGTTTCATCCATGGCGGCGATGACGGCGTTTTCGTCGGTCACGTCGCAGCTGACGGCGAATCCCTTGACGCCGAGGGCCTCGACCTCTGCGACCGTCTGCGCGTTGCGCTCGGGATTGCGTGCCCAGATGGCCACGTTCGCGCCGGCTTTGGCCATTCCGACCGCGAGCGCGCGCCCGATGCCGTTGTTGCCGCCGGTGACGACGGCGGTGGTCCCGCTGAGGTCGGTGCCCATCAGTGCACCTCCGGCGCCGGGATGTCGATGAGCGTGGCCAGAGCCGCGCGGTGTGCGGACGCTGTGCCAAGCCCGAAGGCATCGGCCTTGGCGCGCTTGAGGTAGAGGTGAGCGGGATGTTCCCAGGTGAAGCCGATGCCACCGTGCAGCTGGATGCACTCCTCAGCGGCCTGCTGCGCGACTTCAGAGCAGGTGTCCTGCGCCAGTGCGACGGCGATCGGCAGATCCTCGGACCCGGTCGCGGCACATTCGGCGGCGTATCGCGCGATTGCCCGCGCCTGGGTGATGAGCACCCACAGGTCGGCCAGCCGGTGCTTGAGTGCCTGGTAGGACCCGAGGAGACGGGCGAACTGGCGACGGGTCGCCAGGTACTCGACGGTGAGATCCAGACACCTCTCCGCAAGGCCGAGCTGCTCTGAGGCCAGCAGCATCGCCCCGACCTGCAGTGCCGTGGACACGGCCGCGTCGAGATCCGCGCCCGCGTCGGCGAGGCGTCGTCCCTGGGAGCCGTCGAACCAGATGTCCGACACGGGACGGGTCATGTCCAGCGACACCGACTCGGTGACCGTCGCGGCGTCCGCGGACACGAGGTAGAGGCCGGCGGTTGTCGGGACGAGCAGAATGTCGGCCGAGCCGGCATCGACGACGCCGGGAACCCCGCCACGCAACCGATCATCGGTCACCTCGACCGACGTCTGGATGGCGTCGAACGGCGATGTCGCGAACGGCAGGGTCACGACCGCCGTCGACTCGCCCGAGGCGATCTGTTCGAGAACGTCGGTGAGGCCGAGCTCGAGCAGCAGTGCGGTGGCGATGCCGGCCGAGCCGAGGAACGGTACCGGGGCGACCGCCCGGCCGAGTTCCTCGGCGACCACCGCGGCTTCACGCCAACTCCCGCCGGCGCCGCCCTGTTCTTCGGGGATCGGCATCGCTGCGCATCCCAGTTCACCGGCGAGGGTGGACCACAGCCGGGTGTCGACGAGCTCGGCAGATTCGGTGCGCGCGAGAACCTCGGTCCATCCGCACCGCTTGTCCAGAAGCGATCGCACGCTCTGGCGCAGATCGTCTTCGATCTCGGTATAGAGGAGGTTGCCGGTGTCCGGGGTCGTGACCGTCATCGGGGAAGGTCCTTCCAGGGAGTGTCTTTGTCGGCGCGTGTTTCGGGTGGGAGCTGCAGCACGCGTTCGGCGATGATGTTGCGCATGATCTCCGACGTGCCGCCTTCGATCGAGTTGCCCTTGGCCCGCAGGTAGCGCCATCCGGCCGGACTCTCGGAGTGTTCGACGATGACCGGTCGGCGCGCCGAGTAGTCGCCGTACCGAAGCGCCTCGGCACCGAGAAGCTCCAGCTCGAGTGACGTGATCTGCTGATTGAGGCGCGCGTAGGTGATCTTGGACCCCGACGCCTCGGGACCCGGTTGACCGGCGGCCTGCTTTTGGCCGAGCCGTTCAGCAGTCAGGCGAGCGACCTCCGCCTGGACCCAGAATCGCAAGACCTCGTCATGCAGTGCAGTAGTGCGCAGGTCAGCCCGCGTGCGCCAGACCTTGACCAGTTCCCCGATGGCTCCACTCTCCCGCGGCACGGTGCCCGCGGCGATGGCGACGCGTTCGTTCATCAAGGTGTTCTGGGTGACCGCCCAGCCCTGGCCGACATCGCCGAGTCGATGCTCGTCGGGGATCTCGACCCCGTCGAGGAAGACTTCGTTGAATTCGCTCTCGCCGGTGATCTGGCGCAACGGACGAACGTCGACGCCTGCTGCGCTCATGTCGCAGACGAAGAAGGTCAGACCCTTGTGTTTGGGTACCGAGGTGTCGGTTCGGGTGACCAGAATGGCCCAGCTGGCGTCGTGGGCCAGCGAGGTCCACACCTTCTGGCCGTTGATGACCCAACGGTCGTCTTTACGGGCGGCGCTGGTGCCGACGTTGGCGAGGTCCGAGCCGGCACCGGGCTCGGAGAACAGCTGGCACCAGATTTCCTCGCCGGTCCACAGTGGCCGTAACCAGCGTTCTTTCTGCGCGTCGGTTCCGAATCGGAGGATCGTGGGTGCCGCCATTCCGAGACCGATGATGTTGCGGTGAGGTTCGTTGGTCGGCGCTCCGGCTTGTGCCAGCAGGCGATCGACCGTCACCTGGAGTTCTCGGTCCAATCCGCGGCCGCCGAGGCCCTCCGGATAATGCACCCATGCCAGGCCGGCATCGAATTGGGCTCGCAGGAAGTCGAGCCGGTCAGTGGTGGCCGGGTCGTGTGTCTCGAGGAAGTCGGCGACCGCGTCGGCGATGTTCGTGCTCATGGGATCTGCTCGAAGTGCGCGATGTCGAGGATCTGTCCGGTCCGCTCGTCGGCCCAGACCGCCCGCACCCGGGTGCCAGGTGTGAGCTGTTCGCTCACGCCGGCGGGATCGGTGAGGTCGAGCCCGCTCACATAGTGCATGAGCAGCGTGCTGGCGCCGTCGAGGCGGATTCCGGCAATGGCATACGGCGGTGTGGGTCCGCCCCGGAAGCTCTGCCACGCCACCGTGAAGACCTCGACCTCACCCTCGAGCGGGAGCTCCCGCCATTCGTCGGTGGCCACGAAGCATGCTTCGCAATAGGCCTGCGGGGGGACGAAGACCCGGTCGCACTCCGGGCAGGTGTTGGCGAGGATCTTCTTCTCGGTCAGCCCCTGCATGAAGCGGCCCCAGGTCCGACCGAGGTGCACGTCGTAGTCGAGATCCCAGTGGACCCGCTGAGTTGTGATGTCGGAGGAGATGTCGGTGGTCATGAGCGCTCGTGCCTTTCCAGGACTGCCAGGTTCTCGAATTGGAAGAAGGTGCCCCCGGTTCCGTGCGCCAGGCCCCGACGGGCGCCGGGTACCTGTATGTCGGACGGGGCGTCGCCCATGAGTTGGAGTGCGACGTAGACATAGGGTGCGAGTTCGCCGGCCACACCGGCGTTGGTGCACAGCGGGCCGCCGGACAGGTTGACCGGGATCTTCCCGTCGATGCGGGTGGCCCCCGAGCGGATCAGGTCGATACCGCCGCCCGGCGGGGCGAATCCGAGTGCCTCGAGTTGCATCGGTTGCATCGGCGCGTATGGCGAGAAGACCTCGACCACATCGAATTCCGAGACCGGGTCGTAGACATCGGCCAGACGGTACACCTTGCGTGCCAGGATCGAGAGATTCTCCATCGCGGCGAAATCACTCTTACCGCCACCGAGGTAGGGGTCGCTACTGGTGGCCATCGCGCCGATGAGGACCGGGGTCGGGCGGACCTCGGCCGCCGCGGCTTCCGAACAGATGAGCAGTGCGTTGGCCGACGTGGACACCGGACACACCATGGCCATGGTCATGGGACTCGACAGCGGACGGGAGTTGACCACGTCCTCGACGGTCAGCGTGTTCCGCAGGTGCGCATACGGATTGCGTGATGCGTGGTCGTGGTCCTGCACCGCGCTGGCCGCGAAGTCCTCCACCGTCGCACCGAATCTGCGCTGATAGGCGCTCGGATAGAACGCGCCCATGTGGTACGCACCCATTCCCAGGGGCTGCTCGACGATCATCGGCGAGTTGGTGTTGATCGCCGACTGCAAGTCCACCGCGCCGTAGAACGTCGGCCCGCCGATGCACAACACCCGCTGCCGGTCACCGGATCGGACCTGTCGCGCGGCGACCTGCATCAGGTTGCCGCCGGTCGTTCCACCGGTGTTGACAACCGAGACCGGGAGGTCCGCGCCCAAGCCGAGTTGCCGGACGATGTGCTTGGCGCCGAGGACGGTTCCCTCGAAGCCATCGATGTCGCCGATGACGAGGCCATCGAGTGCCGCCGGGGTGATCCCGGCGTGCTCGATGGCCGCCCACACGGCCTGCTGGATCAATTCCACTGCCGACGAGGTCTGCTTGCGGGGTGAGGTCGCCTCGGTGATACCGACACCGCCGATGAATGCTCGTGTGGACATCAGACTCCCTCCACCACCAACACCGTTGCGGTGTCGGCGATCGTTCCGGTCAGCGGATCACTCGACTGCGCTACACCATGACCGGCGCCGCTGTGCTCCAGCGCATGTACGACCTCGAGCAACCTCAGCGCACCGTTGGCCACGCCCGGGTACGAACTGCGAACACCGCCGGAGGGATTCACCACGGCTCCGGGACCGTCAAGACCGAGCGCATCGAGCACGGGAGCGTGCAACGCCGGTGTCGGAGCGGTCAGCTCGACCACCTCGATGTGATCGCTCGGAGTTGTCACGCCGGCACGGGTATACGCCTCGGCGGCAGCACGACGAGTGGGCGCGGCCGGATCGGTCAGCCATGTTCCCGACGGGGTGGTATCGGCGCAGCCCTGGCCCCAACCGGTCAGTACCGCTCGTGTCGTGCGGGCGCGCCGCGCACGTGGGAGAGACCCGAGCACGACGGCGATGGCGCCCGTGGCATCGGCGGGAAGCATCAGTTCGGTCAGCGGCCCGTTGACCAAGTCCGAACCCAGGACCTCCGACGCGGAGACGGCCTGAGTCCTGGTCGTGCGAGATGATGTCGCACCCCGCGAGATCTCGTCCGCGGCGAGCGCGGCGAGATGGTCCCGATCGACCAGCCCCGCCTCCAGGACGTAACTGGCGTGCAATCCCCACACGGTTTCCGCGGACAGAGCGACCGGACGGTCGAAGTGCGGCTCGAACCCGTAGTTCGAGATCTGCTGGACGAATGCTCGCCGGTCCGGCGCGGACACCTCTGGGTTGTAGACCCCGACGGCGACCACGACGTCGGCATCGTTGGCCGCGATCGTCTGCGCTGCGGCGACGATCGCCTGGCCGGCATCGCCCTCCAGTCGATAGGACTGGCCGAGATAGCCGCCGGAGGCGGCGTTGGTCAGGCCGCTGGAGATGCTGCGCCCATCGTAGATGTCGAGGGATGCGGTGATCGACAAGTCGACTTCTTGTTTGCGGATGCCCGCCTCGCGCAACGCTTTCGATACCGCCTCGAAGACCAGCTCGTCGAGCACCGCGTCGGACTCGACGACCAGCGGCGTCGCCGCGATCCCGAGGATGGGGATCGGGTCTGCGGCAGCGGCCGACGGATTCAGCCTGCTCACATCGACACCCCGCCATCGACCGGGAGAACGATTCCGGTGACATACGCCGCCTGCTGCGAGGCCAGGAACCCGACTGCGGGCGCCATCTCGGAAGCCTCGGCGAATCGGCCGGCCGGCACCGAAGCCGTCATCTCGGCGAGCTTGTCCGGCGGCACCGCGGCGACCATGGCGGTGGAGGCATTGGGCGAGATCGCATTGCAGGTGATCCCGAACCTGGCCACCTCTTTGGCCACCGACTTGGTGAAGGCGATGATTCCGCCCTTGGCTGCTGCATAATTCGACTGGCCGACATTGCCGTGCATACCGGTGTAGGACGTGACGTTGATGATCCGCCCCGCGCCGGCGGCACGCATGTGCGGCACCACCGAACGGGTGACCGTGAATGTTCCGGTGGCGTGCACCGCAAGCACCGAATCCCATTGCTCGTCAGTGAGTTTCCAGACAACCGCGTCGCGAGCGATCCCGGCGTTGTTCACCGCGGTGTCGATTCCGCCGGCCCACGCGACGACCTCGTCGACGGCCGTTCGGACCGCATTCCCGTCGCTGACGTCGACTGCGGACAGGTGTACGTGCTCGACGCCACCCCAGGCCTCGTCGAGCCGGGTCTTGTCGTGGTCGAACACCGCGACCCGCGCCCCGGCGAACAAGAAGTAGGAAGCGATCTCGTAGCCGATCCCCTGCGCCCCTCCGGTGACCAGGACCGTGGAACCACTGAAATCCGGTGTGATGGTTCCGATGCTCATCAGATTCTCTCGATGATCGTCGCGTTGGCCATTCCGCCGCCCTCGCACATCGTCTGCAGCCCATACCGGCCGCCGGTGTCCTCGAGGTGATTGACCAGAGTCGCCAGAAGGCGCACGCCCGACGCCCCCAGTGCGTGTCCGAGTGCGATGGCCCCGCCGCGCGGGTTGAGCTTCTCGGGATCGGCCTTCAAATCCTGCTGCCACGCCAGCGGTACCGGCGCGAATGCCTCGTTGACCTCGTAGGCGTCGATGTCGTCGATGCTCAAGCCCGAGCGAGCGAGCACCTTCTCCGTCGCGGGGATGACACCGGTCAGCATCAACAGCGGGTCGCTGCCGGTGACCGCGAAGTCGGCGAACCGGGCACGCGGGGTGAGTCCCAGCTCGGAAGCCTTCTTCTCACTCATGATCAGCACAGCCGAGGCAGCGTCGGTCAGCGGCGAGGAATTGCCCGGGGTGATACTCCAGTTGATCTCCGGGAACCGCTGCTGCAGAGCCTCATCAGCGAAGGAGGGCTTCAGCCCACCGAGTCCCTCGACGGTCGTGGATGCACGCAACGTCTGGTCGGTGTCATGCACCTGACCGTCGACGGTGATCGGCACGATCTCCCGTTTGAAACCACCGACCTCGGCCACCTGGGCTGCGCGCTGATGCGACCGGGCGGCGTACTGGTCGAGCGTCTCGCGGTCGAGTTTCCATCGGGCTGCGATCAACTCGGCGGAAACGCCCTGTCCGATCAACCCCTCCGGGTACCGCGCCGACAGCGGACCGCGATTGGGATCCTGGTCGACCGAGCTGTATCCCATCGGTACGCGACTCATCGACTCGACGCCACAGGCTACGACGATGTCGTAGGCACCCGCGATGACGCCCTGGGCGGCGAAGTGGACGGCCTGCTGGCTCGATCCACACTGCCGGTCGACGGTGGTGCCGGGGACCGACTCGGGGATACCCGCTGCGAGGATCGCGTTCCGCGCGATGTTGAGAGTCTGCTCGCCCGCCTGCGACACACACCCGGCGATAACATCGTCGATCGTCGCCGGATCGATGTCATTGCGCCCGAGAAGTGCGCGCAGCGTTTCAGCCAGCAGATTCACGGGATGAACGCCCGACAACGCGCCGCCGGGCTTGCCCTTACCCGACCCTGTTCTGACAATATCGACGATCACTGCTGACCCCATGTGGCCACATCTCCATTCACGATCGGACCCTGAAGCTTCTGCCTCACTATGCGAATCACGCTATGAACAGTCGGCAGGTCCTGGGTGTCGCAATGCGCAACAGCTCTGTGTTCCAGGTCACCGCGCGCGAAACCGTGCCTGATCGCAGAAGGCGCATTGAGACCTGGGTACTCGCAGCTAGCTAACCCTCAAGCCTTCTGGAACACGCTAGCCATACGCTTGGGCAGCCGAACGAAGACTCTCGCAGGTGACGTCGCTGAAACGACTGCCATTCTCAACCATCTGGCGGCCAACACTCCGAATACCGAGTTCGCCATCCAGATAGTCCAGCCGGGTCTGGACACATCGAAGGTGCCGGGATGGGAAGCGGGAGAAATCTTGCTCTCGTTCTTGGTCGACGCTGCTGGCACAGTCGGAGCCGGAGTTTCTGTCGTTGGCGCATAGCGACGAGCGGCGCAGTTAACCCCGAATAATGCTCCCTGACTGTCATCTTGGTCAGTTTGTCGGCAGTCAAATTAGTAGTGCCCCATAGAGTGGTGTAACTCGGTGGCCGAGATCGTGTCTGACGCTGTGTTGTTGACCGATGCAAAGCGGCCACCGCGTGATCCTTCGAGTCAACCTTCCACAGAATCCTCGAGGAGTCATCGCGATGACCGCACCCCATATTGTCGACCCTGCCGGCCTACTCGGCCAAGCCCTCGCAGACGCGTCACCGGATCTGATGCGCGAACTGCTACAGACTATGATCAACGCCCTGCTCTCGGCGGATGCCGACGCCGTGTGCGGTGCCGAATGGAACGCACGATCTGCCGAACGCACCAACCGCCGCAACGGCTACCGTCACCGCCCCCTCGACACCCGGGTCGGCACCGTCGACGTCGCCATTCCGAAGCTACGCTCGGGCAGCTACTTTCCCGAGTGGCTCCTCGAACGTCGCAAGCGGGCCGAGTCAGCGCTGATCACCGTCGTGGCCGACTGCTACCTGGCCGGTGTATCGACCCGCCGGATGGACAAACTGGTCAAGACACTCGGCATCGCCTCACTGTCGAAGTCGCAGGTCTCACGCATGGCCGAAGACCTCGACGAGCAGGTCGCCGCATTCCGGCACCGCCGCCTCGACGAAGCCGGACCGTTCACCTTCGTCACCGCCGATGCGTTGACGATCAAAGTTCGTGAGAACAAGCAGGTCGTCAAGGCCGTCGTGCTGCTGGCGACCGGCGTCAATGGCGACGGCCACCGCGAGGTGTTGGGCATGCAGGTGGCCACCAGTGAGACCAAGGCATCGTGGAACACCTTCTTCGCCGACCTGGTGGCCCGCGGCCTGGGCGGGGTGCGCTTGGTGACCTCCGATGCTCATGCCGGGCTCATCGAGGCGATCGCAGCGAACCTGCCCGGCGCGGTATGGCAGCGCTGCCGCACCCACTACGCCGCCAACCTCATGGCAGTGTGCCCCAAGTCCATGTGGCCGGCGGTAAAGGCGATGCTGCACAGCGTGTATGACCAGCCGACCGCCACCGCGGTGCACGAGCAGTTCACCGGCTCCTCGAATACACCGACGGCCGGTTGCCCGAGGTCGCCGACCACCTCGGCGACGCCCGCGAGGACCTGCTCGCCTTCACCGGGTTCCCCGACGACGTGTGGCGCCAGATCTGGTCTAACAACCCCACCGAACGGCTCAACCGCGAGATCCGCCGCCGCACCGACGTTGTGGGCATCTTCCCCAACCGCGACGCCATCATCCGCCTCATCGGCGCCGTCCTGGCCGAACAGACCGACGAATGGGCCGAAGGCCGCCGCTACCTCGGACGCGAAGTCCTCAGCCGCTGCCGACTTACCCTGACCACCGACACCCCAACACCGACGGAGGCGACCACCGATCCACTGATGCAACTACCCGCCTGACCCCCCGAAGGATCAGAAACGAGTTACACCACTACTCGGGGCTTGACCGCCAAATTGAAAACGTGCCGTAAGCACGCGGGGTTTTGCCCATGCCAGGTATGCCTCGGCTGCAAACACGCCAGCTGGGTGCCGCACTCGAATGAACCCGCCAACAACACCCAGGCCCAACGGAAAACTCGTCGATCTCGCGTCGCGCGGTGGCGAATTAGACGTGTGCGCTTCTACATACCCGGCGGAATTATCCCTGCCGACCGTGGAACGGTGCTCGTACCCTTTTGGGGCGCTGCCTGCCGTCGAGCCCGGGCCTCGATCTGCCGGATCTGGTTCGCCCAGCATTCGTCCGATACGGCAGGTGGCGGCCTCGGTCGTCTCGGTACCTACCGGTGTCCGTCGACTACTTCGCCGCAGGCGCGGGCTGCTAATGCCTTGCACGGCGCGGTACCGCTGCAAAATGAGTGATGCCCTGCCGAGGCTTGGACATTTACCACCAGATACTGACAAGTATGGACAAGTAGCGATGCAATTCGGACATCTTCGAACGGACGTCACAACTCGCGGGCGAGCGCCACGTGAGCCTTGCCCCGCCGTCACCGGCAGTTTATTGTTTGTCGTACAAACACTGTCGATTGACAAGGACGCCGTTGCCCACGACCGGACGTGCCACGCGGGAGGCCGGTAAGGCCACGCGCAAGTCCTTGCTGCGCGCGGCCGCCGAAGTGTTCGCGGAGAACGGCGAGTCCGCATCCGTGGCGCAGATCTGTCAACGCGCCGACGCCTACCCCAATCAGGTCACCTACTACTTCGGTTCGAAGGAACAACTCTTCGTCGAGGTCGCCTGTGCCGGCGTGCTGCGCGCCGGCCGCCGAGCCGAGGAAGCCGCCGCCGAGACCACGACCGTCCGCGACTACACGAACACCCTCGTCGGGACCCTGCTCGGCCCCTGCGCACGGGACATCGAACTGTTCACCACAGCCATGCTGCTGACGTCGCGCCGCTCCGATCTCCGCGAACACATCACCGACACCCTGCGCACACTGCACGAACGCGGCGAGCAGGCGCTGATGTCGACGCTCGTGCGGACCGGCTGGACGCTCCGCGCGAGGATCGACGTCGAGGCCAAGGCATTCTGGTCGGCGATCTTCGGCCTCGCGGTCCAGAAGGCCGCCACCGGAGCCGATTTCGGCTACCGGCTCGAGGACGCGGTCGCGGTGATCTTCACGAATCTGCAGATCCCGGACCGGGTTCTGGACCGGCCACTCGTACCCACGTCCCAGGAGGCATGATGACCCAGTCCGCGACGCACATCCATCCGCAGCCGCATCTCACCCACGAGGTGTTCAACCAGTCGGCACCGCGGGTGGACGTCAACGAGTACGAACTCGACACCGTCCTCACCGAAGCGGTCGCCCGGCACGACGGCACCTGGGGCGACGCCGAGCTCCGCGAGATCGGGGCACTCGTCGGCAGCGAATCCTTCAAGCACGACGCCCATCTCGCCAACACCGTCACGCCGGTGCTGCGAACGTTCGACCGCTGGGGTCACCGCATCGACGAGGTCGAGTACCACCCCGCTTATCACCGGATCATCTCCGAATCCATCGCCCACGGCGCCCACACACGCTGCTGGGCCGACCCGCAGCCGGGATCACATGTGGTCCGGGCCGCGGCCTTCATGCTGTTCGGGCAGATCGAACCGGGCCACGCCTGTCCGGTGTCGATGACGCACGCGGTCATCCCCTCGCTCGAACTGCAACCCGACGTCGCCGCGAACTGGGTTCCGAAGGCGTTGTCCCGCAGCTACTCCCCGGAGCTGAGCGCCACCAAGGAGTCGGCGATCTTCGGAATGTCGATGACCGAGAAGCAGGGCGGCTCCGACGTGCGCGCCAACACCACGGTTGCGGTTCCCGCCGGGACCGGCGGGCCGGGCGCCGAGTACCTCCTAACCGGGCACAAGTGGTTCTGCTCCGCGCCAATGTCCGATGCGTTCCTGGTCCTCGCCCAGGCACAAGGCGCAGGCGGCGAAGGACTTTCGTGCTTCCTGCTCCCGCGTATCCTCCCCGACGGCACCCGCAACGTCTTCCGCATCCAGCGTCTCAAGGACAAGCTCGGCAACAAGTCCAACGCGTCGAGCGAGATCGAACTCGACGGCACCGTCGCCGTCATGGTCGGCGAACCGGGACGCGGCGTGCGCACGATCATCGAGATGGTCGCGCAGACCCGGCTCGACTGCGTCCTGGGTTCGGCTGCCGGCATGCGGCAGGCCGTCGCCGAGGCCACCTGGCACGCCCGGCACCGCGCCGCCTTCGGTGCGACGCTGGCCGACCAGCCGGCCATGACCGCCGTATTGGCCGACCTCGCACTGGAATCCGAGGCCGCGACCACCACCGCCATCCGGCTCGCGCGCGCCCACGACGAAGATGCCGGACCCCAGGAACGAGCCTTCCGCCGGCTCGCCACCGCGGTTGCCAAGTACTGGATCTGCAAGCGCGGACCCCACCACGCCTACGAGGCGCTGGAATGCCTGGGCGGCAACGGATACACCGAGGACTTCCCACTCGCCATGCGCTACCGCGAACAGCCGGTGATGGCCGTGTGGGAGGGCTCCGGCAACGTCATCGCCCTCGACGTCCTGCGCGCGATGACCCGCGAGCCCGAATCGGTGGCCGCATTCGATGCCGAGGTCTCGCTCGCTCGCGGCGCCGACCGCACCCTCGACGAGCACCTGGACCGTCTTCGCGACCAGCTCGGTGAACTGTCTCGGCTCGGCCCGGCCGACGCCCAGCGTCGTGCACGGTCGACCGTCGAGGCGATGGCCCTGGCGCTCGAGGCGTCTCTGCTGGTGCGCCACAGTCCATCCGCCGTCGCAGACGCGTTCATCGCGAGCCGACTGGGCCCCGACCGTAGCTTCGAGTACGGCGCGCTCCCGGACGGCGCCGACCTCGCCGCGATCGTCGAGCGGCACTGACGCGCAGCGCTCGCCGGCTCACACAACACCTTCCGCGGCCGCCAGGATCTGCCGGCGCAGCGTCGACGCCGTGTTGGGCAGCCACATGGCCCGGACGGGAGCGAACGGCGGGTCGGTGAACTCGACGATGCGGATGGAGTTCGCATAGATCCAGCCGGGTTCGTTGGTGACGAAGGCACAGGCCTTCGGATGGGCGATGACCGCCGTGTGCGGTGGCGTGCCCAGGAGGGTCGACAGGATGATCCGGGGCTCGAATCCCGCACGCCTGCAAAGCCCTACGAGGATGTCGGTGTACTCGTAATCGTGCTCGGGTCCCCACACGACGATCTCGTAGTCGGCGAGGGCGGCCATGTCGACGCGCGCGTGCGCCGCGAGCGGGTGGTCACTGCGCACCGCCAACCGGAGTTCGTGCTCGGTCGCGATCGTCGTCGCCATGTCCGGGGGAGCCGCCACACCGCGACCCAACGCCAGATCGATCGCCCCCGTCAGCAGTTCGTCGCGCATGAAATCGGCGAACACCGGGCGCACCGTGATCGGAACCGAGGGGTCGGCGAGCACCACGGGTTCGATGATGCGGAAGACCTCCGACGACGCGAGGTCGGGCGCGTGGCCGATGACGAACGGGGCCGGCGATCCGGCATTGACACGTCTGACCTGTGTGGCGAGCTGTTCTCCGCCGGCCAGGAGCGGCACCGCGCCACGGTAGAGTGCCTCACCGGCAGCAGTCGGCGTCAGGCTGCGGCGCGACCGGGAGAACAACTCGACCCCCAGTTGCCGCTCGAGTTCCCGGATCGCCGACGACAGCGCCTGCTGGCTGATGAACAGGTTGTCGGCCGCGACGCGGAGGCTCGGAGCCTCTATGACGACGACAAACATCCGGAGTCGGCGCAGGTCGATATCGCGGAGTCCGGTGTCACCAGAACCATTCATCAACCATCTCCTGTCAGTTATCCCGATTGATGTGATTGTAGGTTGACCTTCGACCCAATATGCTCATTTCTGCATGGCGTCGTATTCAGATGCCAATCGCGTTTTGGGCCACTGCTGGGGTCCCCCGCGGAGGGGACGGGAGGACCCCGGCAGGAGCTTCTTTCTCATTTTTCCCTGTTTCACTCTCGCGACCGGGACTCGTCGCGCATTCCCTGCTCCGATGAAGCATCCTTAATGCTCGTCTAAACTTCGCAGTATCAGTCACACCCCCATTCCGGAGCTCGATCAGGTGGAAGAAGCGGTCGGCCGTTCGCCGAGATCTACGCTGTTCAGCGGGCTCGGTGATGACCCGATCACCGCGGAGATCGCGCGTCACGGCCGGCTCTACGACGAGACGCATCACGTCCTCCGGCAACTGCGGGTGCGGGAACGTCACATCCGATACACCATCGCCGGCCTTGTTCTCATCTTCGGAATCGTGGGAACACTCGCGCTCTTCACCCCCGGCGGCGCGCAGGGGTCGATGTGGCGGTCCCTGGTCCTCGCCATTGCTGCCGCGACCACCATTCCCACCGCGATTGCCGTGAGCCGAGTGCCTCTGGGGGTGATGTGGTGGACCAAGAAGTCACATGTCCGAGGATTCAACAACGTATTCGTCGCCTACGCGGACGTCGGTCTGGCGGTATGTCTCTTCGCCACCGCCGACCCACGCCTCGCGCTGTATTTCTCGGCGTTGTTCGCCGTGGTGGGCTCGTACAGCGCGCATTTCGTGCGGGCCCGCGTGGTGTATCTCCACATGGCGTTTTCGAGTGCGGTGATCTGCGCCCTCGGTGTTCTAGCCTGGATGGACGGCGTTCCGCCCGTGACCGCGTTCTCCGCCACGCTCGCGCTGCTCGTGGCCGTGAACGGGACCGTCACCCTGCATCAGGGTTACACCTCAGATCTCCAGCGCACCCTGAAACACCAACTGCGGATGGCCAACACCGATCCGCCGACGTCGACCGCTTCAAACGGATCAACGACGACCACGGGCATGCCGTGGGCGACCTGGTGCTGCAGCAGGTCGCCGAGATCCTCGAGGACGCGGTGGATGAGCCGGCGGTCGTCGCCCGGCTCGGAGGGGACGAGTTCGCGATCGCGATGCCGCTCGACGAAGCGGCGGCGCGTGCCGTCGCCGACGACATCGGGGCGCAACCGGTCGACACCGGTGACGGCGAGTGGGCGACCGTCAGCCTCGGTATCGCGGTGGGGCCGTTCCACGGCGGGCACATGTCCGACCGAGATGCGACCGAACGGATTCGACGCGACTTCGCCCTCGCCGACGACGCGCTGTTCGAGGCAAAGGGGAGCCGGCGCGGCACCTATGCCGTCGTACGCACCGACGCCGGGGCTCGCACCGGCGGCTGACCAGACGATCTACAGGATCACCCCGGGGTTGAGGAGCCCCTCCGGGTCGAGGGCGTTCTTGATGAGCGCGGTCAGCTCCATCACGTCCGGCCCCACCTGGTCGGGCAGCCAGCCCTTCTTGAGTCGACCCACGCCGTGCTCACCGGTGATGGTGCCGCCGAGTTCGATGGCGAGGTCCATGATCTGGCCGAACGCGGTCTGCGCGCGGGCGGCCTCGGCGGCGTCGTTCGGATCGAAGACGATCAGCGGGTGCGTGTTGCCGTCACCGGCGTGCGCGATCACCGAGATCATCACCTGGTTGTCCGCGGCGATCTTGGCGACGCCGTCGATGAGATCCGGCAGCGCGGGCAATGGCACCCCGACGTCCTCGAGGAGCAACGATCCCAGCTTCTCCACCGCGGGGATGGCCGCGCGCCGGGCGGCGGTGAACGCCTCCCCCTCGGCGGGATCGTCGGTGGTGAAGACCTCGCCCGCACCGCACGTCTCGAAGGCCTTGCGGATGAGCTCGACCTCCTGGGCGCCGGCCGCCCCGGGTGCGTCCGACTGCGCGACGAGCAGTGCCCCCGCATCACGGTCGAGCCCCATACGCAGCATGTCCTCGACCGCGTTGATCGCCACCGAGTCCATGAATTCGAGCATCGCCGGCCGGATCTCGCCGGTGACGCCGAGAACGGCGCGGCTCGCGTCATGCACCGAGTCGAAGATCCCGACGACCGTGCTCGCCGGCCCCTGGGACGGCAGCAGCCGCAGCGTCACCTCGGTGATGATGCCGAGGAGCCCCTCACTGCCGACGAAGAGCTTGGTCAGCGGAAGGCCGGCCGAGTCCTTGAGTTGCCTGCCACCCACCCGGACCGCACGTCCGTCGGCCAGCACCACCTGCAGGCCGAGGACGTAGTCGGTGGTGACCCCGTACTTCACGCAGCACAACCCGCCGGCGTTCGTGGCGACGTTGCCGCCGATCGAGCAGATCTCGAACGACGACGGGTCCGGCGGATACCAGAGTCCCTCCGCCGCCGCAGCAGCCTTGACCTCGGAATTGAACAGCCCGGGCTGTACGACGGCGGTCCGCGTCGCGGGGTCCACGGCGATCTCACGCATCTTCTCGGTGGAGAGCATGATGGCGCCGTCCACCGCCGTCGAGCCACCAGACAGGCTGGTGCCGGCACCCCTGGTGATGATCGGCACCCGGTTCTCGGCACACCAGCGGACCGTCGCCTGGACTTCGTCGGTCGAGGTAGGGCGGACGAGCGCGAGCGGGGTGCCGGCCGCGGGGTCGAAAGCCCGGTCCTGGCGATAGCCGGCGAGGATGTCGGGATCGGTGATCACCATTCCGTCGGGAAGGGCGGCGGCCAGCGAACTCGTGTCGGCACTCATGCGTTCAGCGTATTCTTCGCCGCGCCGGCCGCGGTTTCACTTTGACACACCTGCCGGTCAGAGCGCCGGAGGCGTATCAATGATGTCGTGAGCGACTTCAACACGACCATCATCAATGAGTTCCGCACCAACAACGGACATGTCGACACCGCGGGGTTCGGGAAGAACCTCGTCCTGCTGCACACGCTCGGCGCCAAATCCGGGGAGCCACGGATACACCCGCTGTTCGGCCTTGCCGACGACGGCTCCTGGCTCGTCGTCGGGTCCTTCGCCGGTTCCCCGACGACACCGGCATGGGTACACAACCTTCGCGCCCACCCCGATTCGGTCGCGGTCGAGGCCCCCGCCGCCGACGGCATCGAGCGGTACGACACGCAGGTCACCGAGTTCACCGACGACGAATGGGACGCCGCCTGGGCGAAGTTCACGGCTTTCACCGACCAGTTCGTGAAGTACACCGAGACCGCGCAGGGCCGGAAGTTCCCGATCTTCCGCCTGACCCCCAGAGCCTGACCGCGCGAGCCTGATCGGCGACACCCGGATCGCGGCACCGCACCGCCCGGTCGTCGTCGCTCTACTCTGGGCAGGGTGTTCGAGGTTGGCGAATGCGCGGCCGGCTTCACCATCGACGAGTTCCTCGGCGGGGGTGCGAGCGCGGACGTCTTCCGTGCCCATCGCGACGACGGCAACGGGCCGATCGCGCTCAAAGTGCTGCACCCGAACGCCGCCGACCACGCCCGGGTCCGGGAACGGTTCGAGCGGGAGTTCGGGATCGCCTCGCTCCTCGACCACCCGCACATCGTCCGGATGCGCGCGCACGGCGAGATCGCCTTGGCGCCCGGTTCTCTCGGCCCCGGCACCTGCCGTCGATGTGGTTGGCCATGCAGTACGCCCCCGGTCCGGCGGCCACCGCATTGGTCCCCGGTGACGCCGACGAACCCGACGTGGAGACGATCCTGCGGGTGGCCGGGCAGATCGCCGGCGCTCTCGACTACGCCCACGGCCGGGAAATCCTCCACCGCGACGTCAAACCCGCGAACATCCTGCTCTCCCGGCCCCTCGACGCCGACGACGACACACCCGTCGACGCGTACCTCTCGGACTTCGGGATCGCCCAATTCCTCGACGACACAAGACCACTCGCACGCAACGGTCGAGTGCAGGGTTCCATCGGCTACGCCTCGCCCGAATTACTTCAGGCACAGCGACTCTCGCCGGCCAGCGACAACTACTCCTTCGCGTGCAGCCTCGTCGAACTGTTCACCGGCACACCTCCGTACCCGCGCCACACGTCGTTCGCGATCACCTACGCACACATCAACGACGAGCCGCCGCGCCTCACCCGGCGTCGGCCGTGGCTTCCGTCGGCCATGGATTCCATCTTCGCCAAGGCACTCGCCAAGTCGCCGCAGGACCGTTATCCGACGTGCACGGATCTCGTCGACATCCTCGCCCGGCTCATGCGCGACGTACCCGTTCCCGAGCCGACTCGTTCGCGATGGTGGGGACGCCCGCATCGTCCGTGACGGCCGACCGGCGGATCAGGTCTCGTCGAGTCCGTAGACGCGGACCGCGGTGTCGCGGAAGATGCGTCGTAACGACTCGTCGCCCCACTGGGACACGCAGTCGACCAGCGCGCCGACGAGAACGTCGATCGCGGCGTTCGGACGGTCGATCGGATAGTTGGACCCGAACATGATGCGATCGGACCCGAAGTGGGTGACGACGTGTTCGACGAACGGACCGATCATCTCGCGCAGGGTCGCCTGTCCCCCGATGTTGCCCCACCGGTCGTGGCCGTAGCCCAGGATCGGCATGGCCAGGCCGGAAAGCTTCACCACCACATTGCGATACGACGCCAGCGTGGTCATTCGTTCCCGCCACAGTCGCCAGATGTCCGCACGCGCCGCGGCCGTCGCGCCGGTACGCGTCCCGATCGGGCCGAACACCCCCGCCGGCATCCCGAAGTGATCGAGCACGATCGTCGTGTCCGGATACTCGCGCGCCAGGTCGATCACGTCGTAGAGCTGATGGGAGTAGACCGCCGCCTCGAAGACGAGTTTGCGTGCGGCCAACTCGGCGAAGCCCTCGAGGAAGGAGGCCGACGACAGGATGTTGTCGGCGTCGCCGCCGGCGCGGACACGCGGGTCGGGGTGTCGCGTCGCCACCAGCCGGACGCCACGGACCCGAGAGGAGACCGAGAACTGCTGGTCGAGCGTCTCCGCGAAGTCGTGGTCCCGAGGATCACCGTGCGCGACGATCGCCCCAGACGCGGAGCACCGGCCCGACCGAACGGGAGATGCTCCAGGTAGCGCGTCTCCTCCACGGCGGTGCTGTGGGCCGAGGCCTGCTCCCCGGCCGGCAACGCTTTGCGCCAGTGCGACTCGACGTGGACGACGGTGTCGATGGGCACGCCCACGACCGTCGACACGAGTGCCGCGTCGGTGGCGTACTGCCGCGGTTCGTAGGGTCGCGCGACCGTTCGCGGGGTCAGCACGAACTCACGGTCGGCGCGCGAGGCGATGAGCGGGAACGCACGGTCCCCCAATCGGGGGACGAACCCGTAGAGGCGCGACGAACGGGTTGCCGCCCAGGGGGTGTGCCGCGGATTCCAGTGCTGCACATGCGCGTCGACGATGGCCGGGAGGACACCGTCGAGGGACGTCATCCTCGTACCTTGCCACACCCGATCACCCATCCGACATACGATGACGGATCCTGAATTCCGGGGCGAAGAACGGCTAGTGTGGGTCTCTTGGAACAGGCGGGGGACGAACGCTGACGGAGGTTGTCCAGACAGCATGGCGAGCCACTCACGCCACACGTTGCATCAGCTGCGAACAGCGGTGAACCGGCAGCCCGACCGGTTCGTGACCAACGTCTACACCCGGATGTTCGCGATCGATCCCGACCTCCGGGACCTGTTCGGCGTCTCGATGGCCGCACAGCAGATCGCCTTCCATCGCGTGATCGACCATGTACTCGAAGCCATCCCCGCGGAGTCCGGCCACGCCGACCTCGTCGAGTTCCTCGCCCAGCTGGGTCGCGACCATCGCAAGTTCGGCGTCGAACCCGAGCACTACCACGTCATGTACTCGGCCCTCATGGGCGAGTTCGCCAGCCTGATGGAGGGCTACTGGGACCCCGAGGCCCAACAAACGGTCTCGCAGGCGATGATGCTCGTCACCGGCGTGATGCGTGGGGCCGCCGAGACGGCCACCCATCCCGCCCGGTGGACCGCCGAGGTCGTCGAGAAGTACCGCATCAGCCGCGACCTCGCCGTCGTGCGACTCATCGCGCATGCACCGCTGACGTTCAACGCCGGCCAGTACCTCGAGGTCCACACGCCGCAGTGGCCCAAGCAGTGGCGCAACTTCTCGCCGTCGATCCCCCCGAACCCGGCCGGTGAACTGGAGTTCCACGTACGGGCGATCAAGGGTGGGACGGTCAGTTCGGCCATCGTCAGCGAGACCAGCGTCGGAGACGTCTGGACGCTGTCCCAGAGTCACGGCACACTGCACGTCGACCGGGACCGGCCCGTGCTGATGGTCGCCGGCGGTACCGGGCTCGCGCCGCTGCGTGCGCTGCTCATCGAGATGTCCAAGCGCGCGGACTCGCCGCCGACGCACATCTTCTACGGCATGCGGTATCCCGGCGAGCTCTACGACCTGAGTGTGCTCCGGCGTATCGCGTCGACCAATCCGTGGTTGCAGGTCACCGCGGTGTCGGAGGAGGAGCAGGATCCGTGGTGGATCACCGCGGTGGCGGCGCCTGCCGAACTCGGGATCGACCACCGGATCGGCACCCTCGCCGACGTCGTCGTCGACGCCGGGAACTGGGAGAACCATCAGGTACTGATCGCGGGGTCGTCGCAGATGATCGAGGCGACCCGGCGCAAGCTGATCATCGCCGGGGTCCGGGCGAGCCGTATCCAGCACGATCCGGTCTAGTCGGTCCGGTTCCCCGGCTCACCTCGTCAGGGCGCCGACTGTCCCGGTTCTCCCGGAGCGGGCACCTCGATGGTGGTGGTCTCCGTCTCGGTCACCGTGAAGGGGCCGGGTATCTCTTCGGTCACCGTGGTCGTCCGGGTGACCGGACGCGGCGCGGTGGTGACCGTCGTCGTGCGGGCCTGCGTCTCGGTTTCGGTCCGGGTGACCGTCGTCGCGTCGGCGGTGACGGTCACGGCCGCGGGTGTCTCGGTGAGGGTGACCGACACGGGTTCGGGGGTCTCGCCCTCACCGGCCAGGAGCAGGGCCAGTCCGACGGCACCGAGGAACACCGCGGCTCCGATCGCGGCACCGACGAACCACCAGCGTCGTCCGGTCGACACCCGCGGGGCCGCCGCGGGCGCAGACAGCGCCACCAGGGCGGCGTCGGCCGCGCCGATCGCCGAGGCCAGCGACGGGTTGCCGGCAACCGTCACAGGCCGCTGCGCGGCGTACTCGACGGCCGGGGCGATACCCGGCAGCTCCGCCCCCGGCCCGACGACGATGATCGAGGTGATGTCGCGACCGCGCGGCAGCTTGGTGACGGCCGTCGAGAGCTCGGACGCCCCGTCCGGATCGGTGACCGGCGCGAGCCGGTTGGTGGTGAAGTCGGCCGTCCCGAGGACCGCGCCCGACGTCGTGTCGATCGTGGCCAGTGCCGTACCGGCCGCCGGAGCGGCATCGCGGTCGAGGTCGACGACGGCGACGACGCCGCCGCGGGTCGCGTGAGTGCACGCGATCTCGGCGAGCGCCGAGGCATATCCGGTGACGACGACGCGGTCGTACCAGGACTCGGCCGCGGTCTCCGAGGCGAAGACCTGGGCCAGATGCTTGCGGACGTCCTCGCGGGAGACGGAGACACCGATCTGATCGACGACGACCGGGACCGACTCGACGAGTTCGACGATCGCGGTCTCGACCGCGGGGGCAGAGGGGTCCGGCAGGTCGACGAGATTGCTGGCCAGGATGTGGCCGTCGGCGTCACGGACGACGGATGCGATCTGGTCGTCCACGACAGATATCCCGAGAACCACGGATCCGGGCAGTCCCCCGCCCGCCGGTTCCTGGGTCATCGTCACCTCCACATCGACGTTTGCCCATGAAGCCTAGCGGCTGGCGTCGAATCCGTGGCAGCGGGATCGTCGGGGTGGCCCGTCAGACCGACTCGGCCGGATGCTGCGTGTACGCGGCGTCGCGCACCGCCTCGTCGGTCTCCAGTCCCGCACCGAGCGCTCCACCGACCGTGGCGAGCGAACACGTCAGCCACGCCACCTCCAGATAGTCGGTGATCCCGGGATCGTGACCGAGTGCGTCGCCGAAGACCTGCGGGACCACCAGACACAGGGCGCCGACGGTCGCGAGGACGAAGAGCGCCGCGTAGAACGCCGCGACCCCCAGCACGACGGTGATGACGGTGACGGTGTTGAACAGGACGATCTGCTGGCGCGACTGCCGCGACGTTCCCCGCTCCCACAGGTTCGCGCCGATGATCAGCGTGGCGGTGATGGCGATGATCGAGCCGATGGCCACTCCGGTCAGCCGAATCCACCCGAAGGTGTCCGCGAGCAGCCAGATGTCGGCGGTCACCAGCGCAAAGACCCCGGCCGCGATCGCACCGGTGAGCGCGCGGGACAGTCCCAGCGCCAGGCTCCAGGGCCGGTTGGCACGCACCATTCCGGAGAGGAGCCGGAGATTGCCCGTCAGCACCCGGGCGGTGAACGCGGTGCCCTCGTCGTCGACGTCGGTGCCGAGCTGGCGGACACGGTGCTGCAACGGCGACTTCGACGGTGACTTCCGGTGCTCCCTGAGATACTCGGCGTCGGCACCGAGAAGTTGTCCGACGAGCCCGGTGACGGTGTTTCGCGCCCGCTGGCGCAGACCGGTCGGGCCGAGGGCCGGTACCGAGAGGACCGCAACACCGTGCACCGCGTTCGCGTGTGCGACAACCGGGCGTTTCCCCACATGCAGGGGCAGGTCGGTCAGGCAGACCACCAGGTCCCATTCATGTTCGAGGAGAACGTCTCTCGCGGCGTCGACGATCTGCGCGTCGGTTGCCGGTGGCTGCACGATGGACGCCTCCACGACCTCGATCTGCCATCGGGCACCGGGGTAGGTCGTGTGCACGTGTTCGACCAGATCCTCGTCGACGATTTTGCGTGCGAGCCCGATCGGTTGCCCGGGGGCGGCCAGGATTCCGAGAACGACGACGGCTTCCTCGTCGGGTGGGGACGCCTCGTCCTCGAACTCCATGGGGTGAGCTTCCTTTCGCGACCGCCCGGGGACGGCCTGATCAGGTGGTGACGGTCTCGATCGGGGTGTGCCGTTCGACGGTCGACCGGGTCGGCATACCCGGCGAGGTTCAGCCGAATCGATTCGCGAGCGCCCGCAACGTGCCCTCGATACCCTGACCGTTCTTCTTGTCGTAGCCGATCAGTTCCATGATCTTCGGAAACTTGAGCGTCGAGTAGTCGAAGGTCTCGGTGACCTGAGTGGTCGTCGGTGAGGTGGCCTCCAGCTCCCAACGCCAGCGATGGCCCATGGGGTGCTTCCACTCGACGACCCGGTCGGTGTCGACGTCGGTCGCGGTGGAAGTGATGGTGTACGGCACGCCGAACTGCTTCATCCCGACGCTGAATCGCGCGCCGGGGGTGAGCTTTTCCGGACCCTTGACCGGCGTGTCCCGCACCGTCCCCGAACCGTCCAGTTCGGGATGACGATGCGGATTGGCGATGAGGGCGAAGACCTCGGCGGCCGGTGCGTCGACGACGATGCGCCGAGAAACGCGGTGCGGGCCCGTGTCAACGGTGGTGACGGTGTCGGAAGCCATACCTCCAAGGTACGCGGGACCTACCGGTCGCCCTGACGGAACGAACCGGACCGTTCAGTCGCCGGAGCGCTTCCGCCGCGGCTGCCACACGACGAGGGCGTTGGTCCGGGGCACCGGGACGAGCTCGCCGCCGCGGCGGTTCCGCGACGCGGCGACCTCGTCGGTGAGCTCACGGACGCGCTGCTGCAGCGCCTCGACCTGATTGCTCAGATCGATGATCCGTTTGATACCTGCGAGGTTGACACCCTCCTCCTGCGAGAGACGCTGGATCTCACGCAGGAGGTCGACATCGCGGGAGGAGTAGCGGCGACCGCCGCCACTCGTCCGCTGCGGGGTGACCAGACCGAGGCGGTCATAGGTCCGCAGGGTCTGAGCATGCATGCCGGCGAGCTCGGCGGCCACCGAGATCATGAAGGTCGCGCCGTCGGCGTCGAAGTTCTTCTGACCGGCCATCACTCATCGCCCCCAGTTCGCCCGTGGATCGAAACCGCTTGCCCTTTCGGCCTGGTCGTAGGCGCGCATCGCCTCGATGGCAGCGTCGTCGAGCTTGTCCGGCACCGCTACCTTGACGGTGACGAGCAGATCGCCCGCGCCGCCGGACCGTTTGGGGACGCCGCGGCCGCGCACGCGGAGCGTCCGGCCGTCGGTGGTGTTCGGCGGGATCTTGACCCCGACCGAACCCTCGAGCGTCGGTACCGAGACCGTCGCGCCGAGAACGAGTTCGGAGATCCGCACCGGCAACTGCACGCGAAGGTCGTTGCCGCTGCGCGTGAACTGCTTGTGCGGGGTGACATGTACGACGACGTACAGGTCGCCCGACGGCGCGCCGCGGCGCCCGGCCTCGCCCTGTCCGGCGAGCCGAATGCGTTGGCCGTCTTCGACTCCGGCAGGGATACGCACGTTGATGGTGCGGGTCCGGTTCTTCACGCCGCTGCCGGAGCAGTCGGCGCACGGGTCGTCGATCCGCGAACCGGTGCCCTGGCAGTCCTGGCAGGGTTCGCTGAACCCGAAGGCGCCCTGGTTGCGGCTGACGAAGCCGGAGCCGTTGCAGTTGGGGCACACTCGCGGGCTGGTGCCCGGCTTGGCACCCGAGCCGTGACAGGTCGTACACGGGGACGGGCTGGTCACGCGCAGCGGGACCGTCGTGCCGAGGGCCGCGTCCTTGAAGGACAGCGTGGTCTCGGTCTCGAGGTCCTTGCCGCGGCGCGGACGGCTGGCCGTCGACGTGCGTTGTGTTCCTCCGCCGCGGTTGAAGAGGCCGTCGAAGATGTCGCCGAATCCGCCGCCACCGCCGCCGGTCTGAGCCCCGCCGAACAGGTCGCCCAGATCGAAGTCGTTGCCACCGGTCGTGTACGTCGTACCGCCGCCGGGGAATCCGCCCGGGAATCCGTTGCCGCCGCCGCGGAATCGTCCGCCGGCGAACATGGCACGGGTCTCGTCGTACTCTTTGCGCTTCTCGGGATCGCTCAGCACACTGTGGGCTTCGGACACCCGCTTGAAGCGCTCTTCGGCCGCGGAATCGCCGGGATTGGCGTCCGGGTGCAGCTCGCGGGCGAGCTTGCGATAGGCCTTCTTGATCTCTTCAGCCGAAGCGTCAGAAGCAACGCCCAGGTCCTTGTAGAAGTCGTGTTCCAACCACTCACGTTGTGGAGCCACCAGACGTCACCTCCTTCAGGTCTTCTGTTGTCTGGATTGGTGTTTCAGTTGCCACCCGCTCCCTGAGGTGCGAGCGGAGCGAGCCACGAAGGGTTCTTCGCCCTTCGTGGCTCGTCGCTTGCGCTCCTCGCACCTCAGGGATCGGTGGTCGGATCGCCGCTCATGCACGGGCGACGGTTGCCTTATTGTGCACCGCCCTGGTCACCGGCGGGCTGCGGATCGGTGACCGTGACCATGGCGGTACGGATCACCTTCTCGCCCAGGCGGTAACCACAGCGGTACACCGCGCCGATGACCGGGTGGTCGCCGGTGCCGTCGTGCTGGACCGCTTCGTGGAGTTCGGGGTTGAACTCGTCACCCGCGGCACCGAAGGCCTCGAGACCCTCGGCGTTCAGCGCACCGGTCAGCTTGTCGGCGACGGCCCGCAGCGGGCCGCTCTCGAGATCGCCGTGCTCACGGGCACGGTCGAGGTCGTCGAGAACCGGGAGGAGCTTGTCGATCAGGATCTGCTTGCCGTAGGCAACCGATCCCTGCTTCTCCTCGGCCGCACGCCGCCGGAAGTTGGCGAACTGCGCGCGTTCGCGCTGCAGATCCGCCGTCAGCTCGGCGACCCGGGCATCCGCCGACGTCTCGTCGGCGGGCTGCCCGTTCTCGGACTCGTTCACGGCGGGTTCGGCGGCGGCCGGGCCGGGACCGGCGGCCGGCTCGTCGCGCACCTCACCCGTTTCCGGGTCGATGCGACGACGGTCGGTCACCGTCACCGGCTCGTCGCCGGACCCATTCGTCGAATGGGATCCTGCGGTCACTTGTTCTCCTTGGTGTCGGCGTCGTCCACGACCTCGGCGTCGACGACATCGGGATCACTGTCGGCAGCGGCCTCACCGTCGGCGGATTCCGCAGCGGCGTTGGCGTAGATCGCCTGGCCGAGAGCCTGCGACTCCTCCGACAGCTTCTCGATCGCGGACTTGATCGCGGCGGAGTCGGTGCCCTTGAGCGCTTCCTTCGCCTCGGCGACCGCAGCCTCGACCTTGTCCTTAACGTCGCCCGGGACCTTGTCCTCGTTGTCCTTGAGGAACTTCTCGGTCTGGTGGACCAGCGACTCCGCCTGGTTGCGGGTCTCGGCCTCTTCGCGACGCTTGCGGTCCTCGTCGGCGTGGGCTTCCGCGTCCTTGATCATGCGGTCGATCTCGTCCTTGCTCAGGCCGGAACCGTCCTGGATGCGGATCGAGTTCTCCTTGCCGGTGCCCTTGTCCTTCGCGGTGACGTGCACGATGCCGTTGGCGTCGATGTCGA
The DNA here is from genome assembly GCF_900105725.1 of Gordonia westfalica. Classification (NCBI taxonomy): domain Bacteria; kingdom Bacillati; phylum Actinomycetota; class Actinomycetes; order Mycobacteriales; family Gordoniaceae; genus Gordonia; species Gordonia westfalica. The sequence continues at coordinate 145,951 of NZ_FNLM01000036.1, read as the reverse complement.
AGGTCACCTCGATCTGCGGGACACCCTGCGGTGCGGGCGCGATGCCACCCAGCTCGAAGCTGCCGAGCAGCTTGTTGTGCGAGGCGATCTCACGCTCACCCTGGTACACCTGGATCTGCACCGACGGCTGGTTGTCCTCGGCCGTGGTGTAGGTCTCCGAGCGCTTGGTCGGGATGGTGGTGTTGCGCTCGATCAGCTTGTGCATCACGCCGCCCTTGGTCTCGATGCCGAGGGACAGCGGGGTGACGTCGAGCAGCAGCACGTCCTTGACCTCGCCGCGGAGAACGCCGGCCTGCAGGGCGGCGCCGACGGCGACGACCTCGTCCGGGTTGACGCCCTTGTTGGGCTCGCGGCCACCGGTCAGTTCCTTCACCAGGTCGGTGACGGCCGGCATACGGGTCGAACCACCGACGAGCACGACATGGTCGATGTCGCCGACGGAGATGCCCGCATCCTTGATGACGGCCTGGAACGGTGCGCGGGTGCGCTCGAGCAGATCAGAGGTGATCCGCTGGAACTCGCTGCGCGACAGCTGCTCATCGAGGAACAGCGGGTTCTTGTCGGCGTCGACGGTGATGTAGGGCAGGTTGATCGAGGTGCTCTGCGAGCTGGACAGTTCGATCTTGGCCTTCTCGGCAGCCTCACGCAGACGCTGCAGAGCCATCTTGTCCTTGGTCAGGTCGACGCCGTGCTGGCTCTTGAACTTCTCGACGAGCCAGTCGACGACGCGCTGATCCCAGTCGTCACCACCGAGGTGGTTGTCGCCGGAGGTCGCGCGGACCTCGACCACACCGTCGCCGATCTCGAGCAGCGAGACGTCGAAGGTGCCGCCACCGAGGTCGAAGACCAGGATGGTCTGTTCCTTCTCGCCCTTGTCGAGTCCGTAGGCCAGGGCGGCCGCGGTGGGCTCGTTGACGATGCGGAGCACGTTGAGGCCCGCGATCTGGCCGGCTTCCTTGGTGGCCTGACGCTGGGCGTCGTTGAAGTACGCGGGGACGGTGATCACGGCGTCGGTGACGTCCTCACCGAGGTAGGCCTCGGCGTCGCGCTTGAGCTTCATGAGCGTGCGCGCGCTGATCTCCTGTGGGGTGTACTTCTTGTCGTCGATCTCGATCGTCCAGTTGCCCTCACCCATGTGGCGCTTGACCGAGCGGATGGTGCGGTCGACGTTGGTGACCGCCTGATTCTTGGCCGGCTGACCGACGAGTACCTCGCCGTTACGCGCAAAGGCCACCACGGACGGCGTGGTCCGCGAGCCCTCGGCGTTGGCGATGACCGAAGCTTCGCCACCTTCGAGCACCGACACCACGGAGTTGGTGGTGCCGAGGTCGATTCCAACAGCACGAGACATGTTTGGCTTCCTCCTAGTTTGTGGGTGTGCACCCAAGTCCTTTGGCCCCGCGGTTCGATGACGCGGGGATGATGTCCGAAACCCTGCGCGAGGCGGACTTCAGTGCGTCCGACTCATGTCCTACTGAAAATGGAGCGTCGAGTCAAACCTACTTGAGTCCCTGTCACTCAGGTTTCTCGAAGTGTGTAACGGACCCCCTTTCGGGTTTGTTCCCGTATCGCGAGAAAAAGTTGAGCGAATTTCACTCAAGGAGCCTTCGGCGGGTGTGGTCCTTGACACATCTGGCCGCACGGGGCAGATTTCCCCAACAGGAAGCATCCGATTCCACTTACCGCGAATGGGCGATCCGCCTCGCCCTCGCCGACTGTGAAGGACGGCCGATGACGCTGCCCCGACCGACGACCGAGGAACCAGACGCCTCGGCCGCACGCCCCTATCGGATCGCCGTGTGGGGCCCCGGGGAGGTCGGTGGCGCCGTCATCCGCGCCGCCGTCGCCGACCCCGCCTTCGAGGTCGTCGGCGCCCTCGTCCACAACCGCGAGAAAGAGGGCAGAGACATCGGCGAGCTGGTGCGGACCGATCCGCTCGGGATCGCCGCCACGCGCGACCGCGAGGCGTTCAAAGAACTCGACGTCGACTGTGTCGTCCTCACTCCCGCTCCGGCCGCGGTGATCAAAGGTCTCGACGACGACGTCATCGATCTGCTCGAATCGGGGAAGAACGTCGTGGCGACCGCCGCGTATCACAACGTGTCGATGCCCAACTGGCTCAGTCCGTTCCGCAAGTCCCCCAGCGCATGCTCGAGGCCTGCCATACCGGCGGCGCCACCCTGCACGGGACCGGCGTACATCCGACCTTCATCGTCGAGCGGGTCGCGATGACGATGGCCAAGGCGATGTCGTCGGTGAGTCATGTGCGATCGGTGGAGGCCGTCGACTTCTCCCGCGCCGGATCGATGTGGGGTGGGTTGGGAGCACTCGGCTTCGGCGCCGAACTCGACTCCCTCGGCGCCGAGTCACCGGTCGCACGCGGCGGCGACATCTACTACGGCGATCTCACCGGCAACGTCGCCCACGCGCTGTACGGCGCGGACAGTTCCGAGGTGCGGGTCGAGACATCGCTGCGCGGCATCCCGGCCGAACGGAACGCGCAGGTCGGTTCGACGACCATCACGAAGGGCACTGCGGCCGCCCTGCACCTGACGCATCGCGGCTATCTCGGCGACCATCACTTCTTCACCAACGAGGAATGCTGGTATCTCGCTTCGGTACCCACTCGGCCCGCTCGCTCCGCTCCCGGCGCCGAAGTCGTGTACCGCGGCGATGACCTGCCGTTCGGCGGGTTCACCAGCCCGATCGCGTACACGCTGGTCATCAGCGGCGAACCGGCCGAGATGCGCACCCAGATCGAGTTCGGCAACGGATCCGGTCACACCAACCCGATCACGACCGCATCGGTGCGTGCCGTGCTCGACGCCATCCCGGCGGTGGTCGACGCCGAACCGGGCATCCTCGTCGACGACGTCGGCCCTCACTACCGGCACGACGATCGGGTCCGGCTCCCGTGACCGGGGACGCCCGACCCGAGGTCGTCGCATGGAACGGCCTCATCGACGCACTCCGGTCCGCCGGCGACAAGCTCGCCGCCGACACCGCGGACCTCGATCCGGCCGAGCAGGCCGACGGGTTCCGCGCCCTGGTGCGCGGGTTGTCGAATCAGTTGTCGCGCTTCGAGGTCGATCGTGAACGGCCCGAACTGGTGCCGTTCAACGGGTGGCGTCACAAGTTCCTGATGGACAACCCCGATTTCCGGTACTGGGTCACCGAGGTGCGCGGTGACCGCGCGTACCGCATCCGCGGCAACCGCGGCGATGCGTCGTACGTGTCGGTGACCGTCTACCGGCGGACGGGCGGCATCGGTTCGGAGGCAACGGCTCGAATCGACAGCGATGCCATCGGATTCGACGACGACGGCGGCTTCGAGATCGTCCTCGGCGGTACCGCACCGGGCGCAGGCGACTGGCTGGAGTTGCCGGAGAAGTCCGGTGTCATCTGGGTACGGTTCTTCCACGACGACGTCGACCGGGACGAATTGGGCTGGTGCAGAATCGAACCGGTGGCCGAGACACCCGTACCACCGTCGATCGATCCGGGGAGGTTCGCGACCTCGTTGGGCACCCTCGCGGCCACGACCTCGATGCTGCCGACGATCTTCGAGATCTCGACCAAGGACGATCTCGATCCACCGAATGCCCTGCGGCACTGGTCGGAGATGGCCGGTGGTGCCGTCTTCACGGAACCCGGAATCCATTACGTCCGCGGCGGTTGGCAGCTCGGACCCGGCGAGGCGCTGGTCATCGAAGGGGAGGTCGTCGACTGCCGGTATTGGAACATCCTGGCCTACAGCCGCTTTCTGAACTCCCTGGACTTCCGGTATCGGCCGGTTTCGTACACGGGCGCGACCGCAACGGTCGTCGACGGTCGGTATCGGTTCGTGGTCGCTGCGGAGAATCCGGGCGGTTCGGGCGACTGGATCGATTCCGAGGGGCGCGACTTCGGGATCATCGTGATGCGTTTCCTGCAGCCGGCCGCGCCCCCTCCCCTGCCGTCCGCTCGGGTTGTCCCGCTCGTCGAACTGCGAGGTGAGTGATGGTGAAGTGGACGCCGCCGCAGCGGAGTGAGGTCGCCGAGGACATCTACGCGGCCGCGGAAGCCGATCGGCTTGCCCGCCCCGAGCGGTACCGGCTGGGGGTCGAGGCAACCGACGCGATCGTCGAACGGGCCACTGCCGAGCACGGTGTCGAGGGGTTGGGCGACCCGGCGCTGTGGCGGCCTGGCTTGGAGCGGTACCTGGCTTCGGCAGCCGAGGACGGGCGTCTGAACGCAGTCGGCGTACGCAATGCGCAGGACGCGGTGATCGGGAAGCTACGGGCGCGCTCCATCTTCGACAAGACCCTGAACGAGAGCCCGGAGGTGGCCGAGCGCGCGGTGCTCCCGCCGATCGTGATCATCGGCGGCTGGCGCACCGGGACGACGTTCCTGTACCGGCTGATGTCCCGCGACCCCCGGCTCCGCGCACCGCGGCCCGTGGAGTTGTACGCCCCGTGGCGGGTCGCGAAGCTGTCCCCGGAAGAACGCGAACGGTTGATCGAGACCCAGGCCGCCGAGCCCAACCCGCTACACCTGCTGAATCCGGCGATGGCCGCGGTCCACGACTCCGGACCGGCGCTCCCCGAGGAATGCGTACTCGGCATGGGAACGACCATGCGCAACTGGGCATTCAGCTCGACGATGCGCCTCGACAGCTACTCCCGGTGGCTGGCAGACCAGGACTTCGCCGGTGAGTACGCAGCGCATCGGACGATGCTGCAGATCCTCGACGACGGCTCTCGACGACGCTGGCTGCTGAAGGCACCGGCCCACACGCCCGAGCTGGTCGACCTTGCCCAGACATATCCCGGCGTCTGCATCGTCCATCTGCATCGCGACGTCGTGGAGACCGTGGCGTCGGGCGCGAGCCTGTTCGCGACCTACCGCTCGACCTACAGCGACGAGGTCGACGGCCATGACGTCGGTCGATTCCAGATCGAGCAGTCGAAGTTGTGGTTCCGGCGTGCGCTCGAGTTCCGCGACTCCCGCGCGGCCGGATCGGCGACAGTCGTCGACATCGACTACCAGGACCTGGTGTCCCGGCCCGCAGAGACCATCGAACGGGTTTATGCAGCAGCCGATCTCGATGCTCCAGACGTGGCGACGATTCTCGCCGAGCACAACGCGGAACAACCGCGTCACGGGAAGGGCAGACATCGGTACAGCCCCGAGGAGTTCGGGATCGAGCCCGACGCGCTCAGGGAACGGATGGCGTTCTACACCGATGCCGTCGCCGAATGGACGTCGAGCCCCACCCCACGGTGATCGCCGGGTCGCGGATCCCGCAACGTCGGGTTGCACTTGGGTCTCCGTCCGTCGGGTTCCCGGTAGAGCTGTCTCATGCGGCGCTACCGTCGGATATTCCGATGTCGGGAGGTCGAGATGGGCGAGACCACATCGAGTGTCACACGGTGGGCGCCCTGGCGCGTGGCACCGGCCTCGGGATTCGAGGTCGACGACCCGACCGGTAGAGGCAGCGTCGGTGTCGTCCAGATCAACGAGCGACAATTCGTCGTCCTCAACACCTTTCGATATTCGGACGAGGTCGTCGAGAACGACCTGCTCACCAAGCTGGTTCGCGGTGGCATGGAGGAACCGGAGGCCCGTGCGGCGATCGACAAAGCCCGGACGTTCGTTCCGCGCGAGGACAATCCGACAGACATGGCATCGGTGCCGCGTTTCATGCGCTGGTTCGAGGACTCGTACGGAAGGCACTCCCTCGCTGCGTTGATCCACGACGAACTCATCACCGACACCGTCAATTCGGGCGCGCTCGGCAGCGACACCCTGTCCGACCGGTTCTTCCGGGAGATGATGCGAACCTCTGGGGTCCCGTGGTTGAAGCGCTGGATCATGTGGTCGGCCGTGGCACTCCGGACCCGTTGGGTTGCAGGTGGTTACCGTCGCTGGAGCATCGTGTTGTGGTTGTTGTTGAGCGTGGTGGGGATCGCCGCGACCGTCGGCTCTGCGGGCGCGCTTCTGTTCGACTGGCCGTGGCCGGTGTCGTCGCCGGGCTGGTCGCTCGTGGTGGCGCTGTTGATGATCCTCGTCGCCGCGCCACTGTGGGGACGCCAGTGGGCCGCCAGTCTGATCGCGGCCGTCGGCGCGTTATGGCTGGTGCCTGCCGCTGCCGTGACGAGTCTCGCCTGGGTGGTGTACCGCGTGCTGGAGTGGACCGCCCGCACGGTGGGGCTTCGATGACGAGAAGCGAGGCACCGTCCGGCTTGTTCCGGACGATGCCCCGCTCCTGTATCTGCCTCAGGCCGCGTTGACCTGTTCTCCTGCTGCGGGTTCCAGAGCCTGCGCGACGATCTCGGCGACGTCGGTCATCGGACGCACGTCGAGGGCGTCGAGGACCTCGGCCGGCACGTCGTCGAGGTCGGGCTCATTGCGCTGCGGGATGAAGACGGTCTTCAGCCCGTTGCGCTGTGCGGCAAGCAGTTTCTGCTTGACCCCGCCGATCGGCAGGACGCGACCGTTCAGCGTGACCTCTCCGGTCATGCCGACCTCGGCGCGCACCCGTCGGCCCGTCGCCATCGACACCAGCGCGGTGACCATGGTGACGCCCGCACTCGGACCGTCCTTGGGCACCGCTCCGGCCGGAACGTGCACGTGGACGGTCTTGTTGAGCGACTCGGGGTCGACGCCGAGCTGTTCGGCATGCGCCCGCACGTAAGACAGCGCGATCTGCGCCGACTCCTTCATCACGTCGCCGAGCTGGCCGGTCAACTTGAGTCCGGGCTCGCCGTCGGTGGCGTTGACCTCGATGAAGAGGACGTCGCCACCCATTCCCGTGACGGCGAGACCCGTTGCGACACCGGGCACTGCGGTCCGCTCGGCCGATTCCGGGGTGAACCGGGGCCGGCCGAGGTAGTCGCGCAGGTCGGGCTCGTCGATGGTGATCGGTGCCGTGACACTCTCCTGAGCGAGGTTGGTGGCTGCCTTGCGCAACGCCTTGGCGAGTAACCGTTCGAACTGTCGCACACCGGGTTCCCGGGTGTAGTTCGCCGCGATCTCGCGGAGCGCCGCGTCGGTCACGGTCACCTCGTCGGTGGTGAGTGCCGCACGCTCGGCCTGCCTGGGCAGCAGGTAGTCACGGGCGATGGCCACCTTGTCGTCCTCGGTGTAGCCGTCGAGGGTGACGAGCTCCATGCGGTCGAGCAGGGCCGACGGGATGTTCTCGATGACATTGGCGGTCGCGAGGAACAGGACGTCGGACAGGTCGAGGTCGAGATCCAGGTAGTGGTCGCGGAAGGTGTGGTTCTGCGCGGGATCGAGTACCTCGAGCAGCGCCGCGGCCGGGTCGCCCCGGTAGTCCGAGCCCACCTTGTCGATCTCGTCCAGCAGCACAACGGGATTCATCGATCCCGCCTCGCCGATGGCACGCACGATGCGGCCGGGCAGTGCGCCGACGTAGGTACGTCGGTGACCGCGGATCTCCGACTCGTCGCGCACACCCCCGAGGGCGACGCGCACGAACTTGCGACCCAACGCCCGGGCGACGCTCTCACCGAGCGACGTCTTGCCGACGCCGGGCGGTCCGGCGAGCACCATGACGGCACCCGATCCGCGTCCGCCGACGACCTGCAGGCCGCGTTCGGCGCGTCGAGCACGCACCGCCAGGTATTCGACGATCCGGTCCTTCACGTCGTCGAGGCCGTGGTGGTCGGCGTCGAGGATCTCGCGGGCACCCTTGATGTCCGTGGAGTCCTCGGTGCGCGTGTTCCACGGCAGGTCGAGGACGGTGTCGAGCCAGGTGCGAATCCACCCGGTCTCGGGCGACTGGTCGCTGGCGCGCTCGAGCTTGCCCACCTCGCGCAGTGCGGCTTCGCGCACCTTCTCGGGCAGGTCGGCCTCGTCGATGCGCGACCGGTAGTCGTCGGCTCCCTCGGGTTCGTCCTCGCCGAGCTCCTTGCGGATGGCGGCGAGCTGCTGACGGAGCAGGAACTCCTTCTGCTGCTTGTCCATCCCCGCGCGAACGTCCTCGGCGATCTTCTCGCTGACCTCGGACTCGGCGAGATAGTCACCGGTCCACTCGATCAGCAGCCGCAGCCGCGCGGCGGTGTCGGGTGTCTCGAGGAGCTCGCGCTTCTGCTCGTCGGTGAGCCACGCGGCGTAGCCCGACGTGTCGGCGAGATCCGACGGGTCGGCCATCTTGTTGACGGCGTCGATGAGCTGCCACGCCTCGCGGCGCTGCAGCATGGCCAGCACGAGCTTCTTGTACTCGCCGGCCAGGTCCCGGACCTCATCGGTGACCTCGGAGTCCTCGACCTCGGTGGCCTCGACCCACAGCGCGGCGCCGTGGCCGGGTGTTCCGGCCCCGATCTGCGCTCGCTGCTCACCCTTGACGACGGCGGCCAGTCCGCCGCCGGGGATACGCCCGACCTGAACGATCGAAGAGATGACCCCGTACGTGGGGTACCGGTCGTCCAGACGTGGGGCGACCAGCAGTTTTCCGGTCTCGCTCGCCCGAGCGGCGTCGACGGTTGCCTGAGCTGCATCGTCGAGCGGGATCGGCACGACCATGCCGGGCAGGACGACGACGTCCGGGACGAAGAGGACCGGCAGTGAATATGTCTGCGACATGAAACCTCCAGAGTTAAGTCTGATCGACTCAACCGGGGTGGCTGGAAGTTTGTTCCCGCGTGTTTTATGCCAGGGGTGAACAGTGTAGCTTCTCACCGAACGTGTCATTTTCTCATCGGCTTGTCATAGGCGTGTCATCGTTCTCATCGGGCTGTCATGCGGCACGATAGCAAAATGCCTGATCAGATCGGTGCGACCGAGATTCGCTTCGTTACCGAAGCCGGTGACGAGACCATCAGTCAGGTCAGGGATCACTCGATCAGCTCGATGGCCCGAGCCCAGCCAGTGCGCCTGCCACCGTCCCACGCCGGCCAACGCCACTATCCAGGTCTTTTTTGGACCCGTACAACAGCCGACCACGTGGTTTACGAAAGCCTTCTCGAACGCGACCGCATCTTGCTTGCCGACTTCGATCCCGAAGTCGTTTGGATCACGGCGCAACCTTTCTGGATCACCGGCGACGACAGAGGTACCGGCCGACGCCACTGTCCCGATCTCCTACTGACGCGGGCTGATGGGTCATATTTGGTCGTGGACGTCAAGAATCCACGAATCGCGCAGAAAGACGAGGTCAAGGCCGTGTTCACGTGGACCAAGGTGGTGTCCAAGCGCCTCTCCGCCGATTATGAGGTTTGGACCGGCGAGGACTCGGCGTTGATCAACAACATCAGATTCGCTTCTCAGGCTCGCCGCGAGTCGCGCGCGGCCCTGTTCCAGACGGTGCTCGAACGATTTCCAGAGGAGCTCTCAATCGCGCACGCTGAAGCCACACTCGCAGCCGAGCGGATTGCACGGCCTCGACACATCGTCCTCGAGCTTCTGTGGACGGGCACCTTCACGGCCGATCTCACCCGGCCATTCGGCGACAACACCTTGATCCATCGAGCCGAGGCCGTATGAGCAACACTTATCGACTTGCTGTTGGCGATCGGGTGTGGATCGACGGATCCGTGGTCCGCATAGTCGAGATCAGCGACAGTCGGTCGATAGTCGAATCGGATCGCGGCACACGAGCGGTGAGCACTCCACACCTCGTGAGGTCTTCTCAGCCGCTCGACGCACCTCGCAGGCCCTGCGAGACGTCCGGACAACTGCTTTCGAATCTTACGAAGAAACAGCAAGAGACTTACAACGCACGGCTCGCCGTCGTCGAAGCAGTACTGGAGATGCATCACAACAGCACGCGACTCTATCGGTCGCAGCTCCGAAACGGTCGCTCTCGCACACAACATGTCTGACCGCACCGTCAAACGCTGGGTGAAGGCGTATCAAGAGTCAGGACCAGCCGGCCTCGTCGAAGCAAGGAAACAGCGCTCGCCGATCGACCCACTCTGGCGGGAGGCGTGCCTCGACGTACTCAATCGGTACACACGCGAATCCACACCCAGCAGAAACATAGTAATCGACCAGGCCAACAATCTGCTGACCGAGCGGTGTGGCGCCGATCTGGCGCCCACCCCATCCAATGCGACCGCCTACCGCTGGCTGGACGAGCTCTCCAAGGGTCGCTATTCATTTGGCAGCGGAAAGGCACGGCGAATCGCCGCCGACCGGCCGGAGGCCCCGTATGGCCGTTTGCGCGCCACGCGCCCCGGAGAGTACTTCGTACTCGACACAACGCGCCTCGACGTGTTCGCGATGGAGCCGATCACGCTGCGTTGGGTGCCGGTCGAACTCACTGTGGCGCAAGACCTCTATACACGCTGCATTGTCGGTCTGCGCCTGACCCCGATTTCAACCAAGGCAATCGACGTGGCCAATGTGTTACACCAGTCGGTCACGCCCCAAGAACCGGTCGACGACGGAGCGTGGCCGTTTCACGGCGTGCCTAGTTCGATCGCAATCGAACGCGACGACCCGACCGCAGACGATGCCACTCCGAGCATCCCAGGCTGCCTACCCGAGTCAATCGTTGTTGACCATGGCAAGATCTACCTCTCGCACCATGTCAGATCCGCCTGTGCGCGACTCGGAATCTCGATTCAGCCTGCGATCGTAAAGAAGGCGTCAGACAAGCCAACTGTCGAACGCTTCTTCAAGACCATTCGGCTCGGCCTGCTTCAGCAACTGCCGGGCTACAAGGGACCCGACGTCTATCACCGCGGTGAAGACATTGAGAGTCAAGCGTTCTACTACGTCGCCGAGCTTGAGTCGATAATTCGCGAGTGGACAGCTCGGGTGTACCACCGGTCGAAACACGAAGGCTTGTGTCTCCCTGAGACGCCCGGCCTCGAGCTATCACCGCTCGAAATGTACGAGATCGGCCTGGCTCGCGCCGGTGGACTCACCATCCCGTCCTCACCGGACCTTGCGTACGAGTTTCTCAATGTGGAGTGGCGCACGATCCAGCACTATGGCATAGAAGTGGATGGGCGCCGATACGATGGCGCGGCGCTCAACCCTTACCGGAATAGCAAGTCCAACTGTGGTTCCCCCGGAATCGTGGAGGACTCCTCTATGCGGCTTCGGGCTCGGTGACTGCGGTGTTCTCGTAGTCGACCGGACTCATCATCCCGATCGCGCTGTGGCGACGCTGGTGATTGTAGAAGCCGTAGCACCACTCCAACACGACCGCCTGCGCCTCCATGATAGTATGGAACTCGTTGCGTGACAACACTTCCCACTCCAAAGAAGAGAAGAATGCCTCCGCTGCGGCGTTGTCGAAACACGATCCGACCCGGCCCATCGACTGCCGGATACCCATCTTCTGGCACAGCCTGGTGAACCGTTTCGCGGTGTACGTCGACCCACGATCGGTGTGGAAAATCAGCTTCTGCGCATCGTCATCACGCCATATCGCCTGCATACCGCCCCGCGTGGCGACCGCCATCTCGATCGCCGCACACGCCAACGCTGCATCCGGGTGACGACTGGTGGCCGCCCCCAGCAGGCGGCGACTGTAGAGGTCGATGACCGTGGCCAGATACAGCTTGCCCGCCGCGGTCGGGATCTCGGTGATGTCGCCGACCCACCGCTGATCGGGGCACTGTGCGGTGAAATCGCGACCCAACAAATCGGGGAACTTCGGGGCGGTCTTGTCCTGACGGGTCAGCCCGTTGCGCCGGCGGATCCGCCGCGCGACCAGGCCCTGACGACACATCGAATCAGCGACAGTCTTCTCGGTCACCGTCCACCCGTCAGCACGCAGATCCGCATGCAGGCGCGGTGACCCGTGCAGGCCGCGGGCCTTGTCGAACGCCACCGCCACGGCCCGGTCGATGGTGTCCCGGCGATAGTCGCGGGTGGTGTGCAAACCCGTTGCCGCACCCGGCGATTGGGTCCGCTTATGCCATTTGTAGAACCACGCCTCGCTGACCCCGAGCAGCCGGCAGGACACCGCGTGTGGCACCCGATAGTTGGTCCTCTGGTCGGCGATAAAGCGTGCCACGCTCACTTCGTCGCCTCCTTCACCCACAGGACCACTGATCGCTTGAGGACATCACGCTCCATGCGCAGCTCGGCGACCTCGTCACGCAACCGTTTGAGCTCAGCAGCGTCATCAACGGTCAGCTCGCCGCGGCCCTCCCGCTCGGCGCGCGCCCGGTTGACCCAGTTACCCAAGGTGCCCTCGTTGACCCCCAGGTCTCGAGCGACCTGGGCGATCGGCTTACCTGTCTCCTCGACGATCCGGACCGCCCCATCACGAAACTCCCGGTCGTACTTCTTCCGCTTCTCTGGCATCGTGCTCCTCACTATCGATGCCTCTACGGTTCGGGGGGAACCTCATTGACCGAGACCACGCAGAACGTCCCGACGACCCCGGCGATGCCCATCGGAATCAGCATCAGCAGATGGCGTCGAGGCGGCATGCGGTCCCAGCCGTAGAGGTAGATCCCGAGGAAGATCGCCTCGACGAAGAACGACAGCCCTTCGAACGCGAATGGCAATCCCAGCACGTCACCGAACCGGCCCATCAAACCGGGCCACAGCAGACCCATCTCGAAGCTGAGGATCGTGCCCGAGACCGCGCCGATCGCGAACAGCACTGCCGACACCTTGGCCCACCGTCGGGCCAGTCCCATTGCGACAGGGCCGTCGCGCACGATGCCGCGACGGCGCATCACGAAGATCATCGTCGGGAACGCCACCCCGAAACACGCAAGGACGATGTGCCAGCCCAGGGACACCGCCATCTGCTGCCGGGCCGGCATCAGACCCGGAGGTTGCTGACCCTCCGCCACAACCAGCAATGCCTCGGCCAGGTACACGGTCGTCACCGTCGAGCAGGGCCGGTTGTTCCAGCCCGACACGTCGTCATCTGTACCGAAGGTAATCGCACGCAGATGAGGTTCCCGCCGGGGGTGGCCGGTAAACGCCACTGCCCCGCCGCCGGCTCGAGCTCGTGTCCGCAACGACGAGGGTGGGTCCGAGTTGCTCGACGACGATGAACAGCGCGTCGGGGACGGTCCGGCGGGTCAAGTCAGCGGCGGGATACGGTGTACCGGAAACCCGATTTCCGGGTGAGAAACTTTGTTTCGTACTCTTTTCCCCGTGAATCCCGCTGCTGCCGATGCGTTCGTGACCGAAACCACTTCGAGTGTTTGCGTGTGGTGCTCGTCCACCGACGAAGTCGCGGAGTTCCGCGGCGAGAGGCGCGGACGGTGCTCAACCAGACGCGCACGCAGACTCCCCCTGCTGCTTCCCGGCGGCGAAGCGTCGAACCGCGACGACGACTGCCCACGAAGGCAGGCGGGAAGGCGGTGGCCACCAAGCCGCAGAATGTCAGGTCCGGCGTCGCCGGGCCGGCGAACGTCTCACGACCCGACCGCGCCGAGCTCATGAGCCGGGCGCAGAGCCTCCTGGCGCAGCTCACCGAGATCGAGGAACGTCTGCAGGTCGCGCAGAAGGATGGCGGCTTGAGTGGCAAGGCCAAGGTGTCCGACCTGACCGCGAAGCGCGACTCCGTGTTGCGCACGCTCGCCGCGTTGGAGAAGGCCAAGCGGGCGCTCGAGCCGGCCTGAGGTGGACGCACCACACCCCGTACGCTTCGTGACGGGGCACCTCGCTGCGCGCGGTGCGTCAGCCGCGTAAGGCGGACGCAAAGAGCGACGGCAGCCGGGTGGCCTTCGGATCTGCCGCGAATGCAACCATCTTTCGGCCTACATGGTGCGCATGCGTGTTCCTGACGAACCACGCCGGCTTCGGCGTGATCGACAGCTGGCCGGTGATCAGAGATCGGCTCAGCGGGCGGAACGGGCCGGTCACGACCGTGCGCTCTGTGTCGTCCACCAGTGATGCGTTGTGTACCAATCCGATTCCGCTCTCGACATCGACGAGGGTCGCACCGGGAAAGCCGCCCCATGGTGCTGCTGCGGTGAGATAACCGACCCCCGTCCACGCGTTGATCGCTATCGTGCCGTAGCGGAGCGATTCCACGAACCACTCGAACTCTCGACCGAGCTTGCGGCGGTATCTCGGGTGCACCAAGACGTTGGCGCCGAGAGTGCCCTCGAGCCGCTCATTGACGAAGCGGCTCGCTGCCCGGAGGTAGGCAATCCCGTCTCCGGGGATCTCCACGACGGCCAGCACGGGCGAGAAGTACTCCACGGTGAAGGCCTCGGCCACCTGGTCCGGTGAGAGCCCCTCGATCAGCAGCCGGCCGTTCTCGCGTGCGTTGGCCGTGGCGTGCCGGTGGGCTGCCGCGGCGACCCGTTGGTCGCTTCCGGGGTAATAGGCTGGCCGCGCGGGAGCCTTGTCGATCTGGTCGCGGAGTTCCCGGAGGAACTCCCCTTTCTTGGACCACTCGGACGGGATCACGGCAACCTGGGCGGCGATGCAGTTGTAGCCGCCGTTGTGCAGACGCTGGGTGGCCAGGTGCTCCGCCTGGAAACGGATGTCCTTGGCCGACCACCCGGTGGGGACGACGACGGTGGGTGATACGCCGCCGAGTTCACTGGTGATGGTCTTGCCGAGCTTCGGTACGCCGGCCCGGCGACGGGCCTCGCCTTCCGGGCCGGTGCCGAAGACGATGGCGTCGTGACTTGCCGAGCTTCCGGTGATGTGGACATGCGCCACATTCGGGTGATCGACGAGATACGAGCCGACCTCGACACCGCCCCTGACGACCTCCACGAAGCCGCGCTCGGACAGGGGTCGCAGGACGGCGTTGATCGCGTCGAACATCTCGCCCAAGACGGGGTTCAGTTTGAGGATCACGACGCGATTGTGCGCGATCAGCTCGTACAGGGTGTCCAGCACGGCGATCGAGGTGATGTTGCCGGCGCCGAGGACGACTGACATGCCGTGCGTCGTCGCGGGGTCGAGTTGCGCCAATCCCGCCGCCGACCGCGCCTGGGTGACACTCACCCCCGGCTTCAGCCAGACCTTGGCCGAGACGCCCGACAGCAGTAGCCGATCCCAGATCTGATGGGGAAAGACGTCGAGCGCAACACGACCGCCGGGAGCGACGGAAGTCGGTACGTGGGCGATGGGACTGTCGCCGCTGCTCAGGTCGCGCAGAGAACGGGCCAGCGTGGCAGCGTTCGTGATGACCGGGTACGGCCCCGACAGCCATTCTTCGCCTGCGAGCGGCGATGAGGGCGAGATCCGCTTCGCACGGCACGCGGCCTCAACCCAATCCGATGCCTGCTCGGCCGCCTGGTGCGCCACCTGTTGCAGAAGGTCGGCGCGCCGGGTCAGCGGGAGGTCTGCCCACCGGCGCTCGCCTGCGCTGAGTCGTAGCAGCGCACTGTCGAGCTCCGCGACTGTGGTGAAATCGGTGGTGAGAGTCATGAGTTGTTCTCCATGGTGTGGTGTGGATGGCTCAGGGTTTCCGCGGCTACACCGGTGTGAATTCGGAGATCTTCCAGCGATCGCCGTCCTTGGCCATCTGGACGCGAATGCGGCTGCCGTCGAGTCGCGGCCCCTCAGCGTCCTTCTTGGACGTCGTCTGGTTGACGAAGAGCAGGACGGTTGCGTGATCGGCGTCCGACGCGACGAGTGCGGCGTCGACCACCTCGGCGTTCGTGACGATCTGCTCCTTCTTGGCAGCAGGTTGAATAACTGATTCGCCCAGTTGGGTGTATTCGTCGAGGAACCTGCCGGTCAGCATGGTCTCGGCAGCTTCGGGCAGCGCGGTGTCGACTGTTCGGTAGTCATAACTGAGCAGTTTGGGGATGTCGGTACGTGCCGATGCAAGCGCGGACTGCCCCGCCGATGCCTCCGTCGTCGCCGCGCTCGTCGCGAACCACACGTAGCCGAGTCCACCGGCGCCGGCGATCACGAGTGCCGCCAGCACCCTGACCAACCCGTTACGCGCCTTTGTCGAAAGTCTGGCGGGCCAGCTCACAACGACGGGGCCGAGTCGTTTGACATGACCGCCGCGCACCTTGTCCTGCTTCTCGGCGCCGTCGGTAGGCGCCGCGTCGGTGTCGACGTCGCGATCCACCTCCGCCTCGGCGAACTCGGATGAGATATCTTGCTCCACAACCTTGTTCATGGCTTCCTCCTCGGTTCTGCCGCCTTCGCGTCGGTCGACGCCTCTTGGTCCGCGCTCCCCGCGTTCATGACACGAACTCCACGTTGCTGACCTTCCACGCATGGTCGGCGGCCGTCAGATCCACCTTCATCCGATAGACGCGTTGCTGCCCGTCGGGTGCCTCGGTGTTCTTGACGATCGAGCTGACCGCGGCCAGGACCTGCGCGGCGTCGTCGTCGGCGGTGATGATCCCCGCCTCCTTGACCGATCCAGTCGAGAGGACCTCGCCGGAGGAAAGGACCTGCTCGAACGACGTCGCCAGCTGTTCAAACTGCTGCTGAAAGGATCCGGTGGCGACGGACTTGATCCGATCCAGGTCGGCCTTCGACCGGCGGTAGTCGAGGCTGACGAGTCCGGCGACCACCTCGCGGGTGACGTCGAGTACCTCAGAGTTCCGCTTCTCGTCCTGCTTGGCCTGATAGAGATCGGTGCCCTTCACGCCGAGCAGCGCGAGCACCGCCACGAGGGCCGCCACCAGCGCCCACACGGTGACCACGGACCGGAGTGGAGCAGTGCCCGCCCCTTCGCCGGCGCTCTCCGGGCCGACCGCGTCGTCGTCGACTTCCGGACCGGTGGCCTCTACTTGATCAGTAACGACTGCCATGTCGCCTTTCCTTTCGCCGAAGCTGAGTTGGTGGGTGTTCCCACGAAGTACGTCACCCCGTCGGGCCCTCGGAACCTTCCGGTGGTCTCCGAATACGGCACCGGCTTCGACGCTGTACGTAAGCGCTTCGGCACCCTCTTCGCCCCTGGGTCACCGCCGGCGTCGCCCATAGAGTGCGGACGCGACAACATCTCCGGCCACGTGGACGGAAGTCCCCCGGGGCAATCGGCCACTAAGGGAGTCCTCACGCGGGGGTCGGTCGCGCACGGGACGTTCCGGGCGCCACGCGCCACCTTCGGGTTGTCGGGGCGCGCGTCGCAGTACTGGTCCGGAACCACCGGCACAGTCCGCATGTCCGATGCGTCACGACGTCGGCTGCCGCCATATCCCTCGGTGCACGGGGCGGGTTCAGCGTGTTTCCGAGCTTGATGTCGAGTGGAGCCTGCGGACTCTGGCCGAGCGCGTAGCCGTCGACCGAGTTCAGGGTTCCCGACGTGAACGCCGGATAGACGGTCAGGATGTGCCGGAGGTTGGGGACGTTGACGCGCAGCACCTGTCCCACGGACTGGAGGTCGGCGAGCAGCGTCGGCAGCGTAGGCGTCAGCTCGGTCAGGGTGGCCGACACCTGGTCGGCTGCCGACGGGGTCTGGGTCAGCAGAGTCCGCAAGTGTTCATCGCTCAGCGCGAGCTGATCGGTGAACGACGCGAGGTTCGCCACCGCAGAGGTCAGGTCGGCGGCCACCCGGTTGCCAGTGGTCAACAGCGGTTCGGCGTCGTCGATCAGCCGGGTGGTGGGGCCGATATCGATCTGCGCCAACTCGAGCAGCCGCTGTGATGCGTCGATCAACCGAGCCAGGCGATCACCGGTCTGTCCTAGCCCGTCGGACACCTCGTCGACGGTCGTCTCCAGATTCTGGGGCGAGATCGTCGCAACGAGGTTCATGGTCCTCTCCAGGACGTCTTTGGTGGGCGTGGGCGCCTCATTGCCCTTGGCCGACAACACGTCTCCGTCCGTCAGCGCGGGCCCGCCGTTGTCGCGGGGAATCAGATCCACGTATTGTTCCCCGACCGCAGACTGACTCCTGATGTGCGCCGCACTGTTTCGCGGGATCGTGTTGTCCGAATCGATGCGCAGGGTGATGCGAACCGGCGCCGACAAGTCGGCCAGATCGACGTCTACCGAATCCACCCGTCCCACGGTTACACCTCGATAGGTCACCAGTCCGGTCTCGTAAATGCCGCCGGCGGTGTCGAACTCGGCGACCACGCGATACGATCCGATGCCGGTGACCCGACCGATGCCGACGTAGGTGACAGTCCCGTAGACTACGCTGACCACGGTGAGGACAGCGAATACGACGAGCTGCCATCGCACCAGTCTGGTGAGTTTCATCGGGGGCCCCCCATCCCGGCGGGCTGCGGTGAGGTCTTTTTCGATGGGCTGTGATCCGTTGTGGGGGTGCGCAGTCCGAATGGAGCGCGGAGTGGGTCCGCGGCTTGCCGCGAGGCCGCCATCCTGGCCAGGGCCACCTTGGGAATACTGCCGAGCACCTTGTCGCGTATGGCGCCCACCGACAGGTCGAGGGTCAGGAAGAGGTTCTGGTAGTCACCCTTCATTCCCTTGTCGATGACGGTCACCGGGAACGGAACGGTGAGCCCGACGATGAGCGAGCCGACCAGGTCGTCGCCGGACTCCTCGAGCCCCTTCAGTGCGGGACGGAGTTCCGCGGCAATGGAGTTCAGATCGGCGTTGCTGCGTGCGATCACGCTGCCCACCTTTGCGCCGAACACTCCTACGCGATCGAGCATCGTGACCAGCTCCTCGCGTTGGTCCGCCAGCACGGTCAGGGCGGGTTCCAGGTTGTCGATGCCCTCCGCCACGGTCGAACTCTGATCGGCCAGCGTGGCGCTGAGCTTGCCGAGCGAATCGATGGCGCGGCCGATGTCATCACGTTGCTTGTGTAGTCCGGAGACGAAGGTCTTGAGTTGAGATATCGCTCGGTTGGCAGCGGCTGTGCGGCCATCGGTGGCGTCGTTGAGCTCGGTCATGATCGACCGGAGCTGTTCGAGGCCACTGCCGTTGAGGATCAGCGACAAGGCCGCCAGCACCGACTCGGTCGACGGATAGGCTGCGGAGCTGTTGACATCGAGTGTGTCGCCGGGCAACAGCTTGCCCGGCGTCTGCTCCGCGGGAGGAATGAACTCCAGGTACTGCGCGCCCAGCACCGAGGTCTGTGCCAGCTTCACGGTCGAACCGTTCGGGATCTCCACTCCCTCGGAGAGCTCCACGTCCACTTCGGCGAACGACTCGCGCACTGTGATGGACCGGATCTGCCCGACATTCGCGTTGTCGAGCTTGACCAGGGAGTTCGACACCAGGTTCTGCACGTCGGCTAACTGGACGGTGATGCTGTAGCTGTCACCGGAGACGGCGTCGCCTGGCAGTGACAACGAGTTGGCGCCGTCGAACCGACAGCCCGCCACCGTCGACATCGCGACGGCCGCCGCGATCAGTCCCGCGCCGACGTGAAAGCGCTTGTGTCCCATCAGCGTCCTCCCTCCTCGGGGCGACCGGTCGAGCGTGCCATCTCGGACGTGATGACCCGGGTCAGGGTGGTCTCGGCCTTCTGGCATTCCGACTTGGGAGCGTCCACGGTTGTCAGCAGTGCACAGATGAGCGACACCGGATCCGGGAAGTCGGCCACCGCGAGACCGGCCGTCAGTGAGTTCGAGTCCGGGTCGTAGATGTTGTAGAGGTTCGACAGCGCGGTCGGCGCCGTGTGCAGGATCTGAGCCAGATCGTCCTGCCTGTCGACGAGCAGTCGGGACACCCTGGTGAGGTCCTTGACGTCACGGCTTAGCGCACCCTGGTTCTGCTTCAAGTAGTCGCGCAGGCGTGGGGCCATCGAGTTGAGGGCACGGATCGCGGCATCGAGTTGCGTCCGATTGTCGTCGAGCACGGCCGACGCGTCGTCGAGTTGCGAGGCGAAACCGACGATCTGCTGGTCGGCGGTGCGCAGCGCGGTGACGACCTGC
Organism: Gordonia westfalica; assembly: GCF_900105725.1. Lineage (NCBI taxonomy): Bacteria > Bacillati > Actinomycetota > Actinomycetes > Mycobacteriales > Gordoniaceae > Gordonia > Gordonia westfalica. Next base: position 126,248 of record NZ_FNLM01000036.1, on the reverse strand, counting down.
TGGAGATTGCGGACTGTGCTGAACAGGTCGGGGCCGGCCGCGGAGAGCGTCCTCATCGCGTCGGAGAGCGCATCGACCGACTTCCGGAGTGAGCCGCCGCTGGTGTCGAGCGCACCGGCCGAGGTGTCGATGAGTCGGCTGAGCGCCCCCTTCTCATCGCCGGTGGAAGGTCCGAGTTGGTGCGCGAGGTCGGTCACCTGCTTCTTGATCTCGTCGTACCCGACCGGGACCGCGGTCCGGCCGACCTCCACCACGGCATCGTCTTCCAGCGCACCAGCCGGCGATCGCTTGACCGGGTTGACGAACTGAACATACCGACCGGAGACGAGGGTCGGCGCCACGATCGCCGCCCGTGCCTCGGAGTCCACGTACGCCGAGTCGTCGTACGAGACCTCGACGCGAACCTTCGCCGGTGTGGCCTCCACTGCTTCGACAGTGCCGATGGTGACGCCGCGCATCTTGACCGGATCGCCGACGAACAGCCCGGTGCCGTCCGTGAACCAGATTGTGGCCCGTGAGGTGTGCGTGCTCTCCCATACCTTCGCCGCGGTCACGGCCACCATGGCGACGATGACGAGGGCGATGACCGCGGGCCCGCCGAGTCGGTTGACGGCTGATGACGTGCTCATCGCCCGCCTCCCGGACTGCCCGGCTGCTGGCCGCGGAGATTGGCCGGCGTGATGTTCTGGAGCAGTACTGAGAAGAACGGTCCGCTGCCCAGGACGTCGGCGAATTGCATGACGAATGTGCGCATCCCCTTGATCGACTTTTCGAGGTTGGCGTAGTTGGCGTTGAGCGTGGCCGTCACCTGACGGACCTCCTCGAGCATCTGTGGGGTGGACGATCCGGTGTCATGGACGAACGTCTCTATCTCGGTGGATACTGCGCGCAGGCTGGTGAGCAGCCTGCGGATCACCTCGGCCCGATCGACGAGGGTCTCGAACAGCACCGACCCGTCGTCGATGAGCCTGGTGATGTTGCCCTTTCGCTCGGCCAGCACGTCGGAAACCGAATCGGCCTTCTGCAGAAGCGTCCGGATTCCGGCATCGCGCGACGACACCGTCCGTGCCGCAGCGGCGACGTTCTCCAGGGAGCCGCCGATGTCGGACGGGAGATCGTTCATGACCTTGTCGAGGCTCTCGACCGCGTCGACGACGCTCTTCTTGTCGGTGTCTCCGACGGTCTCGGTGAGCTGGTCGAGTGACTCGGTGAGGTCGAAGCCGGAACTTGTCCGCGACACCGGGATTCGGTCGCCGAGCTCGCCGGGGCCGGCGGTCGTGAGTTGGACGAAGCGACGCCCGAGCGCGGTCTCGACCTTGATCGAGGCCGTGGTCTCGGAACCGAGCTTCTCCCAGCCGTCGGTGAGCCGCATCGTCACGTCGACGTGGTCCTCGGCGAGCTCGATCGACTGCACACTCCCCGCGGCCACGCCGGCGATGTGCACTTCGTCGTCGGGATTCAGGCCACTGGCGTCGGAGAACTCGGCGACCACGACGGTCACGCCGGGCAGGAACGGAATCGAGCGGTAGTTGAACGCGAGCGCGAGAACCGCGAGTATCGCGCCGATTCCGATGAGACCGGCCCGGATTCGACGGCGGGAGTCGTCAGATCTCATGATGTTTTGACCTCATCTGGTTGTCTCCCTCACTTACAGCGCCGAGCTGGGACTTGGACCATCGGTGTGTCCGCATGTCCGCCGTCGAGCGTCGGATAGCGGATCGCGAGGCCGCACACGAAGAAGTTCACAAAACTGCCGTAGCCCGACGACCTGCCCAGAAGCCGATAGGCCTCCGGCATCTTCGCGAGCAGCATGTTGATCGTTGAAGTGTTGCTGTTCAGGTTCTGGGCCAGACCGCGCAGATGCTCGATGTCGGAGGTGAGATCGGGGCGGGCTCGGGACAGCAGCTCGTCGAGCTCGGTGGTCGCGCCCGCGATGTTCGTGAGGCCGTCGGCGATCAGCCGGCGATCACCGGCAAGCTCGGAGACCAGCTCCTGCAACTGGACGACGACGCTGCCGAAGGCCTCCCGGCGATCCGCTACCGTTACGAGCACGGTGTTCAGATCGGTGACCACCGATCCGATCGTCGCGTCGCGATCGGCGATGGTTTCGCCGAGTTCACCCATTTGGGTGATCAGATCGCTGATATCGGCTGTGCGGCCGTTGAGTACCGAGACCAGCGCAGCGGACAGCTTGTTGGTCTGCTCTGGATTCACCCCGGTCAGTAGGGGTTTGAACCCGTTGACGAGTGCATCCATGTCGAGAGCCGGCTTGGTCTGCGATACCGGGATCACGCTGTCGGCTGACCGCCTCCTACCCACGTCTCCGGGGTCGGTCTTCAGCTCGAGGTACCGATCACCGATCAGGTTCTTGTACCTGATGTAGGCGTTGGTGGTGGTCGTCACCGGGATGTGGGAGTCGACGTCCATACGGACCTCTGCTCCCAGACCCGTCTGCGCAGCCGCACCGGAGTCCACGATGTCCACATCGGTGACCTTCCCGACCACCACACCGGCCACCTTGACGTCGTCGCCGGTCCGCAGGCCGGATGCGGACATGAACTGAGCGCGGAAAACCGTTGTCGGACCGAAACGCAGGTCGCCGACGATCACGAACAGAGCCGAGGTGATCAGCGAGCTGACAGCGAGAAAGATCCCCAGCTTGATGGCCGGTCCGGTGATTGTCATTTCGTCATTCCGTAGATCATCGAGGCGAACGGGTTTCCGATGACGTCTTCGATCGACTTCACATCGCGGTACGCGTGACTGCCGTCGTCGAAGTCGACGTGCCCCGGCCCCTTTTCGCCGGGTGCGCGCGGGTAGCCGTAGCAGCTCGGTCCCGCCGTTCCTGCCGTGTGTTCGGGCGCGTCGATGCCCGGTCGGTATGGCGGGTCGCCGATGAGCAGGGTGCCGACGATGTCGAGGCCCGGTCTCGCTCCGCCGAACGCCCGCTCGAGATATTTGCGGCTCGTGTTCAGTCCGTCCAGGAAGCACGGGTAGATCGGTCCGTAGTCTCCGAGCACCTGCGCCGGCGGCGCCAGGGCGTCGGCGGCCTTCACCAGTGGCGTGCCCGCGTTAGTCATGAACCGGTTGCCGGTGTTCCCGAACTCGGTGAAGCTCAACAGGAACGCAGTCAGCTGCGACTGGTTCTCCACAATCGTCTTCGAGGTGGTGGTGAGGTGACGGACGGTGGCCATCAGGTCCGGTGACAGTCCGGCGAATGTGTCGAGATTGTCCGCACCGAGCTCGAGATCCCGTTGCAGAGTTGGCAGTGACTTGTTGAAGGTCGCGAGGTAGGTGTTCACCGAGTCGACCAGCTCGCCGAGCTTCTCGCCCCGATCGACGGTGCCGGTCTGCACAGCGGTCAGGGTTGCATTCACCCGCGCCGGGTCCACACGGTCGAGAATTCCGACAAGCAACTCGAAAGTGTCGTAGACCTCGACCGGCGTTTGCGAGGTGTCGATGGTGGCACCGGCGCTCAACGTCGATGCCGCCGGCTGCTCCGGCATCGTCAGCGCGACGTACTTGCGGCCGAAGAGCGTGGTCGGCTCCATCTCCGCCCGGACGTTCGTCGGCAGATCGCCGAGCTGGTCTTCCTCCACCGCCAGCTCGATGCGAGCGTGATCGCCGTACACGTCGACAGATGCGACACGACCGATCACTACGCCGTACAGCTTGACGTCCGATCCAGGCACCAGCAGCAGCCCCGTGCGCGGGGCGTTCAGGTAGATGGACCCGGTGGCCTGGAACCTGCCGTTGTACGACATCAGCGCAGCCACGACGACGCCCACCACCACGGCGAAGGCGACGAACGCGTACAGCAGGTGTTGTCTGCGTGAGTGTTCGATCATCCCGACACCCGCACAGTCGCGTGGACGCCGCCGTACAAGGCGATACCGACGATGAAGTCGACCATCATGATGATGATCAGTGACGTGCGGACGGCGTGGCCGACAGCGACGCCGACCCCGGCCGGTCCACCGCTGGCGTTGTAGCCGTAGTAGCAGTGCACCGCCATCACGGCGACCGCCATGACGATCACCTTCAACAGTGAGATCGCGATGTCACCGGGCTGCAAGAACAGCTGGAAGTAGTGGTCGTAGGTGCCCGGCGACTGGTCCGACAGGAACACGCTCACGAACTTGGTGGCGGCGTACCCGGTGAAGAGGGCGATCGCGTACAGCGGCACCACAGCGGCGAGTCCCGCCGCGATCCGCGTCGACACCAGATAGGGCAGCGACTGAACCGACATCACCTCGAGCGCGTCGATCTCCTCGCTCACGCGCATGGCACCGAGTTGCGCAGTGAAACCGGAGCCCACCGTCGCCGTGAGTGCGACGCCAGCAATGACCGGGATCGCTTCGCGGGTGTTGAAGAAGGCGGAAATGAAGCCCGACATCGCTTCCACACCGACGCGCCCCAGTGAACTCGATCCCTGTTGACCGACCTCGTATCCGGCTGCAGCCGTGAGGAATCCGATGATCACGACGGTCCCGCCGATGATGGCGAGTGCACCTGCGCCGAGCGACACCTCAGCTAGCAGGCGCAAGGTCTCGCGACGATAGTGGGTCATCGCCTTGGGTACCGCCCGCAGCGCCACCCCGTAGAACGCCAGTTTCTCTCCGAAGGATTCGGCGGGCTTCAGCGCCTTCCCGGCGTCCAACCGGTCGGTCAGTCGCCGCGACGGTTCGGTGGGCATCTGAGTCGATGTCAACGTGGTCCCTGCTCTTGTGTTCGCGCAGTCATGTCGAGGCCTTCAGTGCAGTGCGAGCGTGGTGATGACCGCGTTCGCGAGGAACAGCAGCACAAAGCTGAAGACAACGGTCTGGTTCACGGCGTCGCCGACACCCTTCGGTCCGCCTCCCGCGTTGAAGCCGAGATGGCAGGCCACCAGTGCGGCCAGCAGACCGAAGATGCCGGCCTTGAGCTCGCTGATGAGTAGGTCGGGAATTCCGGTGAGGATCGGGATCGCGGTGATGTATTGACCCGGCGTGGCACCTTGGAGGAAGACGCCGTACACGTATCCCCCGGCCAGGCCGATGGCGGTCACCAGGCCGTTCAGGAACACCGCGACGCCGCAGGAGGCGATCACGCGCGGAACTGCGAGTCGCTGGATCGGGTCGATACCGAGCACCTTCATGGCGTCGATCTCTTCGCGGATGGTGCGCGAACCGAGATCGGCGCAGATCGCGGTGGCACCTGCGCCCGCGACGACGAGAACCGTGACGATGGGTCCGATCTCTCGGATGACGGCCACACCCGCGCCCGCACCGGACAGGTCGATCGCACCGATCTCGTTCAGCAGAACGTTGATCTGGAACACCACCATGACGCAGAACGGGATCGACATCAGCATGGTCGGGACAATCGATACGCTCGCGATGAACCACGCCTGCGCCACCAGCTCACGCCACTGGAAGGGACGCCGTGGGAGCATCTTGACGATGCCCCAGAAGGTGAGGAAGAAGTCGCCGACCATTTCGGTACCGTGGCGCGCCTTCTTGAGAACCGGTGCGAGCGTTGACGATTGGCGTCGTTCCGGGAGCGCTGTTTCGGGGGCGAGTGCGCTCATCGGGCGTCGGAGCTCTCACGCGTTGCGGCCCGCGAGATCTTCTCGTCTGCCACTCGACGGACAGGAATGATGGGCAGTCGCAGCGCTCCAGGCGCCGAGACCGGCACGATCGGCGACCGGGGTTCGGTGGGCTCGATGCGCCGATAACCCGAACCCTGGATCGGGCGAAGGTCCTTCTCCCCCTTGTTCGGCCACAACGCGGCGGCCCGCTCGGCCTGAGCAGCTATGGTCAGCGACGGGTTGACGCCCAGATTCGCGGACACGGCCGAACCGTCGACCACACTCAGCGACGGATAGCCGTACACGCGGTGATATGGGTCGATCACACCGTTGTCCTCATCGTCCCCGATCACGCATCCGCCGAGGAAGTGTGCGGTCATCGGCACGTTGAACACCTCGCCCCACGTTCCGGCGGAGGTGCCGCCGATCTTCTCGGCGATGCGCCGCGTGGCTTCGTTGCCCGCGGGGATCCAGGTGGGATTGGGCTCGCCGTGCCCCTGCTTGCTGGTGAGCCGGCGACCGAACAGACCGCGCTTTGTGAAAGTGGTGATCGAGTTGTCGAGGTTTTGCATCACCAGTGCGATCACGGTCCGCTCGCTCCAGCCCTTCACCGCCAGGACACGTGCTGTGGCGAGTGGATCCCGGAGCGCGACGCCGATGAATCGCAGCCATCGCGGCAACCGTCCGTCGCCGTCGGTCATCGGCGCCTGCAACAACCCCATCGCGTTGGAGCCCTTGCCGTATCGGACGGGTTCGACGTGGGTGTCCGGCGTGGGGTAGAACGACGACGTGATCGCCACGCCCTTGGTGAGGTCGAGGGATTCGTCGACGCGGTAACGGGTGGCCCCGAGGATCGACTCGGAGTTGGTCCTGGTCAACTCGCCCAGTCGCGTCGAGAGCTCAGGAAGGCGGCCGGAGTCCTTGAGCTTGTGCAGCAACTGCTGGGTACCCCAGGTACCCGCCGCGAAGACGACATTGTGAGCGGTGAACGCCTTCTCGCGCTTACGAATCCAGGCACCGGTCTTGACTGTGTCGACTGTCCAGGAGCCATCGGGTCGCTGACGCACGTCGGTGACGGTGGTCAGCGGATTCACCACCACTCCAGCGCGTTCGGCGAGCCCGAGGTAGTTCTTGAGCAGCGTGTTCTTGGCACCGTGACGGCAACCTGTCATGCACTCGCCGCACTCGATGCAGCCGGTGCGATCCGGTCCGACCCCACCGAAGTAGGGATCCGACACGGTACGACCGGGCTCGCCGAAGTACACCCCGACCGGAGTCTGGACAAACGTGTCGCCGACACTCATGTCGTCGGCCACCGACCGGATGATCTCGTCGGCAGGCGTCATGTGCGGGTTGGTGACCACGCCCAGCATGCGACGCGCCTGGTCGTAGTAGGGCGTCAGCTCGTCTTCCCAGTCTGTGATGTGCGCCCACTGCGGATCGCCGAAGAATGCTGATCCCGGCTGGTAAAGGGTGTTGGCGTAGTTGAGAGAGCCCCCCCGACTCCCGCCCCGGCCAAGATGACACAGTCGCGAAGTAGGTGGATGCGCTGAATCCCGTACGCACCCAGCTTCGGCGCCCACAGGAATCGTCGAACGTCCCAGCTGGTCTTGGCGAAGTCCGCATCGTCGAATCTGCGGCCGGCTTCGAGAACGCCGACCCGGTAGCCCTTCTCTGCCAGGCGAAGGGCGGTGACGCTGCCGCCGAACCCGGAGCCGATCACCAGGACGTCGTAGTCGGTGTCTTTCTCGCTCGCCTCAGCGTTCATTGGATGCTCGCAATCGTCTGTGGGCGTGGGTATTACGTGGCTGATTGAGCCTCTACAGGAACACGTCCCTGTGATGACCGTGTGCCGGTCGCCGCTTCTGTCCGTCCTGGCCAAGCGGGGCGGTGCGGCCGGACACAGTGTGTTGACACTGTGAGATGAACTGTATTGTTTCTACACATAATTGCCTAATGTGTCAAACACTCAGGCGGGCGCCTTAGGCCTGCATGCCAATTCGGGCATGATGGACACATGGCTACGCCCCCGAGCTTCCACGACGAAGTACGCGACCTGCTGCGCGATCGCATACTCGACTCCGCTCGCGATCTCGTGGTGGAACGGGGATGGTCCGCGGTGAACATGTCCCGGGTGGCGCGCGAGGTCGGAATCAGCCGTACGACCCTCTACAACGAGGTCGGGACCAGGGATCAGCTTGCGGCATCGCTGATCGCACGCGAGGCAGACCGCTTCCTCCACGGGGTCGTCGAGGGCATCGCGGACGAACAGGACATCGTTGACGGACTCACAGCCGCCGCGGAGCGCACACTGACCCTTGGTGAGGACAACGAGCTTCTGATGTCGATCATCTCGGGCAGACTCCAGGGCGGCGAACTCCTGTCGCTGGTCACCGTCGACTCAGAGGTCGTCCTCGGGCGGGCGACGCAGGTGGTAGCCGATCAGATCCGTTCTCGGAAGCCCGATCTCGACGAATTCGCGCTGGAGTCGATCACCGAGATCTTCGTACGACTCACCGTGAGCCACCTGCTCCAGCTCCGGGGTTCGCGTGCCGAATCCGTCGTGCAGATCCACGCTGTCATTCTCGCCTTGTTCGCAAGCCCGCCAGCTCCCCCGGCGGGATGACGCGTGGACGGAACAAGCCAAGCCGAGCGCTTTGAGAACACTGATCCCCATCTTCGGGAATCGCTTGTGCAGCCAGGTGGCCAGCGCCATTCCCAGGGAAAGATGGCCTCACGCCGGTTGGTGCGTATCGCCCGGACAGTTCGTCGAGCGACGTCTTCGGGCTCCAGAACCGGAAACCACTGCGACATCCGGGGGTACCACCCCATGTCTGCATCGTTCCGTTCGAAGTAGTCGGTGTTGACCTCCGAAGGGCAGACGAGTGAGACTCCGATGCCATAACGACCGACTTCCTCGCCGAGACTGTTCGAGAACCCCACCATGGCGGCCATAACGGTGGCTAGAACGAACCGGCTGGTGTCCTCGGCGAGGCGGCAGACGTTGAGGTGTGGCTGAGAATTGCCGCGTAGGCGATGCTGGCTGACTTGTAACGACCGTGCGCTTCGGACGGGGCGGGCCCGGGTTACCGTATCGAAACGTTATGAACCAGTCGCGAAATTCGTTGTGGTGTAATCAGCTGACGCCCCGATTGGGCTGGTCGAGCATTCATGCGGCTGGCGGGCGTGCACGTCGAAGTCGAAACTGCGACGGGGAGCAGCCGACCCACCGAGCAAACGCATGAGAAAAGCTTGCGACGTCGCAGTACCCCAGTTCGGTAGCAATCTGGCCGATTCCGACGCCGGGATCGAGAAGTCGGAGGATGGCGTGCTCCTGCATGAATTGCTGTCGTAGGCGGCGCAGGGTGGTGCCCTCGGCGTGTAGGTGCCGTTTGAGTGTGCTTACCGATACCGACAGCTCTGCTGCGATCCGACTAGCGTTGACTCGAGCAGGGTCTGCATCAAACTGGGCTCGGACGCGCTGCGTGTACGAGTTGTGACGCCGCTGATCGCAGAGCCGTCGCAGTTCGGCGGTACCGATCCGGTAGGCGACGGGATCGGAAAAGCGGCACACCTCATGAAGCGCCTCGGCTGGTATGCGAACAAATGACGCTGGCGCATCGAAGACGACTCGATGCCCTATCTCTCCCACGTTCAGCGGCTCGGTCGGCGCCGGGCAGGTCAGGTGTAACTCTGCTGAGGACACATCTCCTGTGAGTATTTTCACCAGACGCAGAACGGTCAGGCCCCCATAAGTGACGGCAAAGCAGTCGGTACCCGCGCTGTCGGTGCGCCCTGCGAGACCGATGGTAAGACCACTGGCGCCATGATGAAAGTCCGCACTTAGCGCCGTCGAGATCAACGGCAGAAAACGAAGCAACTCGACGATGTCAACGACCGACCCGGCACTGACCAGCGGCAGGCTCAGTGGACCGAAGGAGGTCAGCTGAGCGTGCTCAGCGAATGCGAGGCCCAGCCGAAACCCGTCGTGCGGCCCCATCGTCGGATACACGTCATGAAACCATTGCATCGGCACCTGCGCTTCTTGCGTGATCAACGTTCTGAGGTCGGTGCCCTCCTGGGCCATTATCCGACCGAATGCGCTCGTCGCCTCCGTGCCCAGCGCACCGCTGTCGAGAAGCTGTGCAAACGCCAACGGGGGCACACCGGATTCACCGAGGGTCACGTGAGCCAGATTAACAACAGATTGCGACGTTCACACATGGATCGGTCGGGATCCGCACATTCACACTCAAGGGGAACCTCATACGTGCAAGGAGGTGGCCATGGCCACGATCACATACATCACCCACGATGGAGACGACTACGAAGCCGATCTCGTGGAGGGGAAGTCGCTCATGCAGACCGCCGTCGACGAAGCCGTCCCCGGCATCGACGGTGATTGTGGTGGCGAAGCGGCCTGCGGTACGTGTCACGTCATTGTCGACCCGGCGTGGATCAAGACCGTCGGGCGCAGCGGCGAGGGCGAGGAAGAGATGCTGAGCATGCATCCGGAACGGGAAGGAACCTCGCGGCTGTCCTGCCAGATGATCGCGACTGAGGAGTGGGACGGCCTGACTGTTCGCCTCCCGGAATTCCAACTCTGACCCGCAACGACGAAGGAATGCAATCATGAGCATCGCAGCCACCGTCGCCGAGAAGGCGCAATCAATGATCCCGATCGACCTTCAGATCCGGGGGGCGCATGTCTATGACAAGACCCGCCGAATCGTCACAAGGACCGACGGCCAGAAGATCTTCACCGAGACCCCGATCCCGCCGGTGGACGAGGTCGATCTCGCCGAAATCGACCTGAGTAACCCGTTCCTGTATCGCCAGGGTATGTGGCGCTCGTACTTCGAGCGTGTCCGCAACGAGGCGCCGGTGCACTTCCGTTCGGAGAGCCCCTTCGGTCCGTTCTGGTCGGTCACGCGACACGCCGACATCATCGCGGTCGACAAGAATCACGAGGCGTTCTCCGCCGAACCGTTCATCATCATCGGCAGGCCCCCGCGTTTCATGGACATCGCGATGTTCATCGCGATGGATCCGCCCCGGCACGACAAGCAGCGCGCCGCAGTGCAGGGCGTGGTGGCTCCGAAGAACCTTCGTGAGATGGAGGGGCTCATCCGCGCGCGCGTCCGCGAAGTCCTCGACGGCCTCCCACTCAACGAGCCGTTTGACTGGGTCCAGACTGTGTCGATCGAACTCACTGCACGCATGCTCGCGACGCTACTTGACTTCCCTTACGACAAGCGGCACAAGCTGGTCGAATGGTCCGACCTCGCGACCTCGATGGAGCAGGCCAACGGCGGCCCCTCGGACAACGACAGGGTCTTCCGTGAGATGGTCGCGATGGCGCAAGGCCTGAGTTCGCTGTGGCGGGACAAGGCGGCACGTACCGTGGCCGGCGAAGAGCCTGGCTTCGACCTCATCACCATGCTGCAAAGCAACGAGGACACCAAGAACCTCCTCGACGATCGCCCCATGGAGTTCCTCGGTAACCTCGTGCTGCTGATCGTCGGCGGCAATGACACGACCCGCAACTCCATGAGCGGCGGAGTGCTGGCCCTCAACGAATACCCCGAGCAGTTCGAGAAGCTCAAGGCCAACCCCGACCTCATCCCCAACGCGGTGTCGGAGATCATCCGCTGGCAGACCCCTCTTGCTTACATGCGCAGGGTCGCCAAGAAGGACGTCATGCTCGGCGGCCAGTTCATCCGCAAGGGTGACAAGGTGGTGATGTGGTACGCCTCGGGCAACCGAGACGAGCGCGTCTTCGAGCGTCCAGACGAGCTCATCATCGACCGGGCCAACGCCCGCAACCACATCGCGTTCGGTTTCGGTGTACACCGCTGCATGGGCAACCGGCTCGCCGAGCTCCAGCTACGCATCCTGTGGGAGGAGCTCCTCCCTCGCTTCGACAACATCGAGGTGGTGGGTGAGCCGGAGTACGTGCAATCGAACTTTGTCCGTGGGATCAGCAAGATGATGGTTCGCCTGACCCCCAAGGGGGAAATGTGACGGCTGATCAGGTCGTCATCCTCGGCGCGAGCCACGCCGGCGTCCAACTCGCGGGCGCTCTCCGAAAGGAGAAATGGGCCGGGGATGTCTTGCTGATCGGCGACGAGGGCAGGCTCCCCTACCAGCGTCCACCGCTGTCCAAGGCATACCTGGCAGGTGCATCACAGCTTGATGACTGCGCGATCCGCGGACGTCAGTTCTACGACAAGCAGCGGATCGAGCTCGTGGACGGAACGGCGACGGCGATCAACCGTTCCGCGCACACCGTCACCCTCAACAGTGGAGACGTGGTGTCTTACGCCACGCTGGCACTGTGCACCGGCGCGCGCGCCCGCGCGCTGACCGTTCCGGGCGCCGAGTTGACGGGCGTCCACTACTTGCGCACCGCCACCGACGTCGAGGCCATCCGTGCCGCGGTGGTGCCAGGTTGCCGGGCCGTCATCGTCGGCGGCGGCTATATCGGCCTGGAGACGGCCGCCTCACTTCGAGCTCAGGGTGTGGACGTCACTGTTCTCGAGGCTGCGGAACGCGTGCTCGAGCGGGTGACCGCGCCGGTGGTCTCGAGGTTTTTCGACCGTACCCACCGGACCGAGGGTGTCGATGTTCGCACCAGCGCGTTGGTCGAGGGTTTTCGCGGGGAGGGGCGAGTCGAAGAGGTGGTGCTCGCCGACGGTGAGACCCTGGCCGCGGACCTCGTCATCGTCGGTGTCGGCATCATTCCCAACACGGATCTCGCGGTCGCCGCGGGCCTCGAGGTTGACGACGGAGTCATCGTCGACGACCATGCACGCACCAGCGACCCCGACATCGTCGCCGCCGGCGACTGCGTCAACCAACGGATCGCACGGTACGACAGGCGCGTCCGCCTCGAATGTGTGGCGGCCGCCACCGAGCAGGCCAAGGTCGCGGCAGCGACCATCTGCGGCAACGAAGCCGGTCTCACCGCGCTGCCTTGGTTCTGGTCCGATCAATACGATCTGAAGCTGCAGATCGCCGGGCTCAACACCGGGTACGACGAGGTACTGGTCAGCGGTGACCCTGACCACGACCGTGACTTCACCTGTTACTACTTCAACGACGGCGAGCTGATCGCCGCGGACTGCGTCAACAGACCCAAGGATTTCATGAACGCGAAGCGTACGATCGCACAGCGTTCGTCGCTCGACAGGTCCGAACTGATCGGAGCCACACCATGACCACATCACCCGCGGCAGCGGAAAGGCCGGCGGCGGCGCTCACAGCATCGACCTTCCTCGACATCCATCACGCGACCGTGCAGGCCTTCACCCAAGACGCGGTCGGCGACGCGGACACCGATCGCGAGAAGGCGCGGCGCCTCTTCGCCGCAGTCCGAGACCAGATCCGTTACGACCCCTACACCGTCTCTGACAAGCCCGATCATTACCGGGCCAGCCATGTCATCGAGTCCGGACGTGGGTACTGCGTACCCAAAGCGGTCGTACTGACAGCCGCGTTCCGCGCGGCAAACATACCGGCCCGGCTCGGCTTCGCTGATGTACGCAATCATCTGCAGACCGACGCGCTGCGCGAACTCATGGGAACCGACGTCTTCGTATATCACGGATACAGCCACGTCTACATCGAGGGGCGCTGGTTGAAAGCTACACCCGCGTTCAACATTGAATTGTGCACTCGATTCGGGGTCCCACCTATCGACTTCACCGGCGATCGCGACGCGTTGTTTCACGCGCACGCGGCGGACGGCTCCGCGCACATGGAGTACGTGCACGAACGCGGCGTCTACAACGACTTGCCCCTCGAGGAAATCCTGGCGGGCCTGCGGCATGCCTACGGCCCTCTGATCTTCTCGGGACGGCCAGCTCCGTCCGACGCATTCCGCGCATAGTGTGCGCTCCGGCGGGCTACCGCCGCAGGTTACTGCCCGCTCGAACACCCGTGCCACCACCTGTCGGCCAGATCCCGTCGCACAGTGTCCACCACCACTAGGGAGACCATGACAATGTCCGAGTCATTGCTCGACACCTATCCACACCGAATGGGCGGCCATTGCGGCTCCAGCGCGATGCGCGACTTGATGGTGAGGGGGACCCGTTTGGTGGTCCAGTCGCTATGCGGCTTGGGATTGGTGGGTCGTGGTCCACTGTAGAGCGAATTCAGCGGGGCTGAGTTCGCCGTGGGCGCTGTGGGGCCTGGCGGTGTTGTAGTCGGTCCTCCAATCCTCGGTGATCACTTGGGCTTCGAGCAGAGAATCGAAGCGCCACGAGTTGAGCAGTTCATCGCGTAGTCGACCGTTGAACGATTCGATCCAGCCGTTCTGCCATGGCGAACCGGGGTCGATGAACAAGGCTCCGGTGCCGGTGAATCGGCACCAGTCGCGTACGGCGTGGGCGACGAATTCGGGGCCGTTGTCGAACCGCACGTAGACCGGCGCCCCGCGGGTCAAAGCCAGCGTGTCAAGGACTGCGACCACTTGGTCGGCGTCGATTGACCTGCCGATCTCGATGGCCAGGCACTCTCGGGTGTACTCATCAATGATGTTGAGTAGCTTGATCGTACGACCATCAGCGAGGGTGTCGAATTGGAAGTCCATCGCCCAGATCACGTTCGGCCGGATAGGACACATCGCCCCTACGGTGACACCGACGCCGGTCAACCGCTTCTTTTTGCGGCGCTGGGGCACTCGAAGTCCTTCCTCACACCATAGTCGACGAATACGTTTGTCGTTGACCGCCCATCCGGATTTGCGTGCCATCTTCGCTGCTCGCCGCCACCCCCACCGGGGCCGGTCGGTGGAGAACCTGCGTAGCCAGGCCCTCAGCCTGGTGTCCTCGTCGTCCGCTGGTTGTGTCCTCAGGCGCATCGTCGAGCGGTGGATACCGACCACCGCACACGCCCGACGCTGAGACACCCCGAACCGTTCTTGCAGCACCGTCACGGCGCGGCGTTTACGGTTCGGGGTCAAAAGTTTCCCGACGACAGGTCCTTGAGCATGTCAATGTCGAGGGCCTGGTTGGCCACGAGCTTCTTGAGTCGGGCGTTCTCCGCCTCGAGTTCTTTGAGCCGCTTGGCGTCATCAGCTTTCATGCCGCTGGCAGGTCCCCGATAACCGGTCCAGTCGGTCCTAGAGCCAGTTCTTTCTTGCGGTCGGTCAGTCGATCTCGCAGCCCACGGGGTGGTGCTGGTGGGTGCATCGGGCAGCGTACTCGGCCGGGGTCTTGTAGCCCAGCGCTGAGTGGCGGTGTCGGTGGTTGTGGTCGTCTTTGAAGTCTTCGATGACCACGCGGGCCTCCAACAGGGTGGGCCAGCAGTTGCGGTTCAAACACTCGTCGCGCAACCGGTTGTTGAACGACTCGATGAACCCGTTGTTCCACGGCGTGCCAGGCGGAATGTAGGAGATCCCCACCGACCCTGCACAGAACGTCTGGAGGGCCTCAGAGATGAACTCAGGGCCGTTGTCCATGCGCAGCACCTTCGGTGGGCCACCCCAGATCGCGAAGGTCTTCTTCAACTCCTCGATCAACCGGTCGGCGGCGATCGAGCGATCCACAATGTTGAGCAGCGACATCCGGGTGTGTTCATCGACCATGGACGCGATCTTGATCTTGTGTCCGTCGACAGTGGAGTCGAACTGAAAGTCCAATGCCCACACCACTTTCGGTGCGTCCGCGGTGACAATCGGCACCGACGACTGGCCGGCCCGTTTACGCCGCGGCGCCCGGCGCACCTGCAATCCTTCTTCCTTCCACAGCCGGTGGACCTTCTTCTTGTTCACGGTGTCGCCTTCGTCGAAACGTAGCCAGGCCCACGCCCGACGGAACCCGTGGCGTGGGTTCTGACGGGCGTAGGTTCGTAGCTGCTGGCGCAGGCCAGCATCCGGGTCAGCCGGGGTGTGCGCTTGCGGCAGTTGACGATACGCTGAACGAGCAAGCCCAACAACCTTGCACGCCTTGCGTTCTGACATGTTCATCACGTCTTTGAGCATGTCGATGGCGGCGCGTTTGGCGGTTGGGCTCAGAATTTTCCCTTGGCGATCTCCCGTAGCGCGTCCTTCTCCAACTCGGCATCGGCGAGCAGCCGCTTGAGCCGGCCGTTCTGCTCACGCAGCTCCTTGAGCTCCTTGGCCGCGTCACCGTCCATGCCGCCGTACTGGCGGCGCCAGTTGTACAACGTCGCTGCCGACACCTCGAGGTCGGCGGCGATCTCCTCGCCGGTCTTGCCCTGCGCCGCCAACTCGTCAGCCCGGCGCAACTTGCGCACAATGTCCTCTGCCGAGTGGCGCTTGCGTCCTGCCATGATCCTCATCGTCCCTTCTCTGCCCTCAACAGGGCAATCAGGACTCTAAAACAGACCGGACCGGTTCACGGGGGACACGCCACGAAGAAGGCGCCAAGTTCTGGGCCGGGGTGTGTGCGAATCTGGCCAACCGCGGCGTCAAGGACGTGCTGATCGTGTGCTGTGACGGGCTCACCGGATTCCCCGAGGCAATCGAGGTGACCTGGCCGCTGGCCACCGTGCAAACCTGTCTGGTGCATCTGATCCGCAACTCGATGCGGTTCGTGAACCACAAAGACCGCAAAGACGTGGCCCGGGCGATCAAACCGATCTACACCGCCCCCGACGCCGAGACCGCCCGCCGCGAGTGGGAAGCCTTCCGCGACTCGGAACTAGGCGCCAAATATCCGAGTGCGGCAATGGCTTTCGACCGAGCCTGGGATCGGTTCATCCCCTTCCTGGCATTCCCGCCCGAGCTGCGCAAAGTCATCTACACCACCAACTCGATCGAGTCATTGAACTACCAGCTCCGCAAGGTCATCAAGAACCGCGGACATTTCCCCAACGACATCGCGGTCCGCAAACTCTTGTGGCTGGCCATCTGCGACATCGAAGACAAACGAGCCGCTCAACGCCTCAAAGAACGCGGGACCAGGCGGTCACAGCCCCGTAAGGCCCTCGGACGACTGGTCGAGGGACAGGTCGTCACCAACTGGAAACAGGCCCCCGGACAACTCGCACTGGCCTACCCCGACCGGATCGAACCCCACCTCAGCTAGACCCCACAGACCACAAGAAAATCAGGAGCCACGTTCTTACACAGACATCTTGACAAGCTCTCGAGCCCCCGCGCACCAAGAGACCGCCCCGCGGCAGAAGCCACGGGGCGGTGTGTTCTTCTGTGAAGCGCTCAAGCGGTAGCTTCGTCTGATCCGGACTCGATCGATCCGGTGACCAGTTCGCCGACGATGTCGGTAATGATTGCGCCCACGATAGCCTCGGCCATGATGGTGGCCCCTTCGATGTTGTGTGCTGATGACTGCGAATGTGGAGCGCTGGCTGCGATGTCCACCTCGCAAACTCTACGACGCTCGATAAAACGGCGCCCAACGAACGATGAGTGAGAGATGAATGGCCGCGCAATTCCCAGTGACGGTTCTGTCTTTCCCACCGGGGCCATCGGGCAGACGGATCGCTCCAATAAATACGTGCCCACCGAACGCTGAGGACGTTCGGTGGGCACATCTGTGCCTTACCTCGGCGGTGTCCTATCTCGGCCAGTGCGGACGCGAAGCCGACCCCGTGCGGCGCTAGTTCGATACAACCGGCAGCTCGCCCTGCTCATGCTTCGCGCGCAACACCTTCTTGTCGAACTTGCCCACGCTCGTCCGTGGTATCTGCTCCATGAACGTCCAGTTGTTCGGGATCCACCAGTGCGGGATCTCCTCCGGGCAATTTCTTAGGCACCACTCGTGGAGCGTGTCAGCCGACACTTCGCGACCCGGTGCCGGAACCACAACAGCGAGAGCTGTCTCCTGCCATCGGGGGTCGGGCATCGCGACAACCGCGGCCTCGGCGACATCCGGGTGCGACATGATCCAGTTCTCGAGCTCCACTGACGAGATCCATTCGCCCCCGGACTTGATGACGTCCTTGGACCGGTCGGTCAGCGTCAGATACCCGTCCGGACTGATGTGTCCCACGTCGCCGGTCCGCAACCAGCCATCCCGAAACCTCTCGGTGTCCTCGAGTCGGTAGTAGCTGCCTGTGACCCACGGACCCCGCACTTCGAGTTCACCGACGGACTTGTCGTCACGGGGAACAGGCAGGCCGCCCTCGTCGATGAGGCGCATCTCCACCCCGCAAATTGCCCGTCCCTGTCGCTTGCGGTAAGATATTTCCTTTGCGGGGCTGATCCCGGCGGGAGGCCGACCTACCGCTGCAAGCGGGGACGTCTCAGTCATACCCCACGCCTGAATAATCTGTACGCCGAAGCGGTCCGCAAACCCCTCGATCAACGACTGCGGGACGGGAGCTCCACCACAGGCGACAAGGTCGATCGATGACAAGTCGACACCCGGATTCGCGATACCGTACTGAAGAAGATCGTTCCAGATTGTCGGTACTGCTCCTGCCTTCGTGGGGCGATGTTGTTGGATCATGTCAGCGAGCGGCGCTGCTTGAAGGTATCGATCAGGCATCAGCAAGTCCGCGCCGGCCATCAGCGACGCGTAGGGCAGACCCCAGGCGCTGGCATGAAACATCGGCACGACGGGAAGTACACGATCGGCTTCTGCGATCGCCAGAGCGTTACCGGTACACGCTGCCATGGAGTGCAGAAACACCGAGCGATGACTGTAGACGACCCCCTTGGGATCGCCTGTAGTGCCGCTCGTATAACACATACCCGCAGCCGACCGCTCGTCGGGATCGACCCAAGAGAACACTGGGGATTCCGCTGCGAGCGCGTCATGATATCGCATCACGGTCACGCCGTGCCCGTCGAGCGGGGAGGTGTCGCCGTCGCCGGTAACGAACACAACCCGAACCGTCGCCAAGCCCGGTAGGACCGCCGCCAACAACGGAACCAGCGACCCGTCCACGATAATGACCTTGTCTTCGGCGTGGTTCGCGATGAACTGCAGCTGAGCCGGTGACAACCGGATGTTCAGCGTATGCAGCACCGCGCCCATCGCGGGTACCGCAGCGTACGCTTCGAGGTGCTCCTGGTTGTTCCACAGCATCGTTGCCACGCGGTCGTCGCCGACCACGCCGACCCGACGCAGAGCATTCGCCAGACGTGCGCATCGCTCTTCAAGATCGCCGTAGGTCGCATACCGGGCAGAGCCGTTCACGGAATAGGTAATCACCTGCCTAACAGTGTGATTGGTTGCGACGTGGCGCAGTATCGATGACACTGTCATCGGCACCTCCTGCATGGTGCTTTTCATCTAACTCTCCTTTCGCGGCGGACGCTGGATCATTCGGCAGGTCCGTAATCCTGGATCTGCCAGCCGTTATCGGTCTTCAGCACGACGACTTTCAACAGTGTGGGGAGTTCGCTCGGCTGAGGGTTCTGAACATTCTGGGTCTTCTGGGTGGCGAAGACCAGCACCGTGTATTCCCCCCGGTTCTCGCTGGCGCTGCCGGTGACGCTGGTCGCCAGTACGCGTCCCGCCGCTTGGACCTTGGCCTGTTTCATGATTTGGGTCAGGGTGGGTTCGACATCGTCGTATCGCTTGACCAACGCATCGCTGGCATTCTCTTTCACTTCGGTAAAGAATGCGTCGGTGTTTTGGTAGCTGTACGTGAGCGACTTTGTGGTGTAGTCCGATGCTGCCTGCGCTGCCTGCGCTCGTTGTGTGGCGGCGTCCTCCAGGGACGTCTTTGCTTGCCGCATGTCAATGTAGAGGTAAGCAAAGAGCCCGGCCAGCACCGCGAGTACTACCACGAGAGCACCGACGGCCACCACCTGGAGGCGTGCTGATCCCCAGCGCTGCTCGGCCTCGGACGTCGGGGGGCTTGCCTCGTCCGAGGCGGAAACGTCCTGTGACGTCGCAGGTTCTGTGGCACTAGTGGCGTCGCCGCGGTCTGCCTTATCGGAAGCCGTAGTCAGCTCATTTTCGGTGCCGCTGTCCTCGGATTCTGATCCGTTGTCGTGTGCGGTCATTTGCTGCCTTCTGTAAATGCTGGGGTAGGGGGGGCGACATCGGGCGTCAGCGGGGTGATGGTGTGACGGCGATCGGGATTTGCGCCTGTCCCCGATGGGACGCGGGGAATGTTCGCGCCAGGAGATCACCGATCGATCCGAAGTCGACGTATGTGTCTGCGACTTTCGCCGTCGCCGGTTTGACCGCGCGGGTGATGGCGACAATGTCGGGCTGAAGTATCTGGATGTAACCGCTGAGCTTTTCCACTAGCTTCAGGATTGGTGGCCATTTGTCGTAGGACGTAGAGGTGAAAACGATGAACGCACGTTGGATTCTCGCCAAACCGTCGACGGCATCCGGGGTCCGGACCGACGCGGTACTGAGCACACCGCCCACGTTCGACATGAGGCCCAGGAGGAACTCGGCATTGTCCGCGGTGGTACGGACCGCACCGTCGTCACCGACGAAGTCCACGAGGCGGTGCATCATGTCTCCGATCGTGTCGAGGTCCTTTTGCCGGCCGTCGACTGCAGCCGAGATCGTTTCGTTGATGGTCTGAATCGATGCTGGATCGAGCGCGTCGGCCACTGCCGACATTTTCGGGAGCACCTGGGGAACGGATTGGGACACGTGGATGGCGCTGGCGGGCACTAGGTCCCCACTACGCAAGTACTCACTGGTGGTGGTATCCGGTGGGATGAAGTTGATGTATTGCTCTCCCGCGACCGAGAGGTTCTGGATCGTCATGACACTGCCGCGAGGGATCTTGTAGCCGGAGTCGATGGACATGTCGACGGCGAGCTGATTATCTGTGACGCGAATAGATGTCACCTTGCCCGCCGGCACCCCCTCTAGCATCACCGGCGATGTGTCGAGCAGGCCGCCCGAGCTCTTGAGTATGGCCGAGATCGTGTAGTCGGAGCGGAACGGGTTTATTCGTGCCACGTCGATGGTCAGGTATGTTGCTCCGACGAGGAAGACGACGACAAGGGCAACCAGGGATACGACGGTGCTGCGGATCATGGCATCATTCCGATCGCTCGCAATACGTTAATGAACGACCCGGCATCACGTCGGGCTAGATCTTGGCCGTCGATAGACACGTCGGAAACGTTGATATCTGGCGAGCTGACGAATGGGATGAGCTTCTCGCGTATTACACGCGTCGCCTTGTCGGAAACATCCTTGGAGTAGATGTCCGAGTACGCGATGGACGCGATTACCGGCGCGATCGCTCCTACCGTTTCCTTGATGCGGGAATACTCAGGGTCGACGATACGGCCGGCAGATACTGCGAAGTCGCGCAGGTTGGCGATAAGTAGCGCGACGTCAATTAGCGAATAGCCCAGACCATAGAAGTTCACTCCCCCCTTGGTCAACATTCGGTCAGTACCTGACGGGTCGGCCAGGATCACTTTCAGTGTGCGATCGGCCGACTGCAGGACTACGTCGAGTTTGTCGGTGTTGGCGGACACCTCAGACACGGTGCGCAACGTCGTGCGGTAAAGCGTATCGAATTGGGCGGGGTCACTCGGAAAGGTCGAGTTCAGTGTCGATATCGCGGTATGGATTTTATCGAGTTCACCCCCGCCCAGTACATTAGCCATCCCCCGCATCACGTCCTCGACGTTGGCAGCCGGTTCGGTGCGTGAGAGAGGTATTACCGATCCCGCGTGCAGCAAGGCTTGGGTGGACTGCTGTGCGGGGGGAAGGATGGCCACATAAATCTCGCCCAGGAGAGTGTCTTGGCGGAGTTCCGCGCGCGAATCTTCCTGCAGTTGGGCGTCTTTATCAATTCGGGCGGCAACCAGCGCGTGGCCTCCGTCGTACGTGACGCTGGTGACGGCACCGACGTCAATCCCTCGAGAGAGGACTTTGGCACGGGCAGGCAAGTTCAGAGCACTCGTGAACTCGATCTCGATGTCGTAGCCGTCTCGGGCGGATGATCCGCCGATGGTCGGCGGGTTGTCGGCGTTGATGCTGCAGGCGGCGAGGGCGATGGTCGCTGCGAACAGCGTCACGATCGCGGCCGTGACACGGCGAAGGTAGCCGTAGGTCATCATTGAGATTGCCCTCCGATCAAGTTAGCGATCGTCGCCACTTCGTTACCCGTCCTGCAGACGCCGTTGACGGGGGGAGAGGCACACGCCGTTCTTAGGGTCTGCAGTGGGACAGACACGGCGAATGCCCGCAGGATCGACTTCGCATCCGGATGCTTGACGATGAGGTCAGCCGTTCGAGCGGCGACGGTCGCCAGGATGTTCTCTTGCTTGCCTACTTGCGCGAGGAGTGGAACCGCAGCATCACCAATTGCGAAGATCGGTGGACCGAAGTCGGACGCCAATCGCGACAGGATGGGGACGAAGGTACCTGCGTACTCTGTTGCGGCGCCGAATGTTTGACCGAAAGCAACAATCACCTCGATTGCGCCGACGAAGTTGTCGAACAGCTGGGTCACCTCAGCACTGTTCTCGGTGGCAACACCGGTTAAGGTCGCGAGGTTGGCTACAATTCTGCGTATCTGACCATCACGCCGGGTCGGATCGTTGATCAGCGTGGCCGAGTCCTTGAGAATGCCAGAGATATCGCCCTGGGTTCCCTCCATGTTCTTGGAGACGAGCGTGAGCGCCTGGAGAATCGCATCGGTGTCACGTCCGCCGTCCTTGACGAGTTCATCGGAAAGAGTGCTGATCGCGTCGAGCGTTTGACTAATCCCCAGTGGAGTCCTGGTTTTGTTCAGTGGTATGCACTTGGCCGACTCGTAATGCTCTCCGCCGCGATAGGGATGGGTGAACTCGATTTGTCTTTCGGTGACAATCGAGGTGGACACCAGGGTGGCCCCCACATCCGCGGGAAGCGGCACGGTCTTGTCGATCCGCATGTCGACACGCACGCCCCTCTGGCCCTCCTCGTGAATGCCTACGACCCTGCCCACCTTCTTGCCGAGCATCGCGACGGAGTTGCCTTCGTACAGACCTGATGCGTCGGAAAACTCCGCACATAGTGGCCGCGTGTCGTCGTCGGCTGTCGCATAGTTGATTCCTACGGCCGCGATCACTACTGCGAGTGTGACGATGGTGGCGATCGGGATCAGATGCTGACGCATCCGCTCTGTCAGCATTTTTGATCACCACTCGGGATGCAGATGCGGACAGTCGGTTCAGGACTCGCTGGACCGACCTCTGGAGCGTCGAGAAGAATGCTCAGTCGTCTGGTGATCTGATCGACCTGGGTCAGCGCGTTTGCGTAGGCGGGCATCTGGGCCGACACCTTGTTCAGAAGGGTCTTGAACTGTTGTACCGATGGTTCTATTCCGTCGCGGTACGCGACAAGCGGTCGGGTCAGTAGCTTGAAAAGACGGCACAGATAATCGAATCCGTTCTGGACGTTGGCGATGTCTGGTCCAAGGGTGCGGGCAAGGAAGCTGAGCTGGCGGAGGAAGTCCACGAGTACCTGCTTGCGGTTTGCGAGGGCGGCGACGTACTCATCGGACAACGTCATCGTCTTGTCGAGTTGTGCGTACTGACGTTGCAGTAGGTCCATCAGGCTGCTCGCGTTTTGCAGGGCATCAGGGATATTGGTGTTTCCGTCGGAGAAAGCATTCTGTAGCAGCGCCGCTGTGCGCCGTAGATCAACACCACGCACGTCACGGAACACCGGTGTGGTTGTCTCAAGCGTGCTGGAAATGTCGTAGGTGCTGCTTGTCTGCTCCAGTGGGATTGCACCGTCGAGGGCCGACGGGCCTGAACCTGGGTCGAGGTCCAATACACGTCCACCAATAGGGGTGATGAGACGGACGTTCGCCGTCGCGTCCGACCGAACGGCAATCGAGTCATCCAGCCGGAATCGCACGGTGATGAACGTTCCGGTCAGGTCGACTGACGCGACCTTGCCTTTCCTGATCCCGGCGATACGTACCTGGTCGCCGGCTTCCAATCCGCCGGTATTGACTAACTTGGCACTGTAGATAGTTTGTCCGGGCGGTGAGATGTACACAGCACCCGCCACGACGAGGCCGGCCACCGTGACCATCGTAACGACTCCCGCCAGGATGAGGTCGCGCCGACGCTGCGGGCGGTGATGCGGACGCTTATCGAAGAAGCGGGTCACTGGCACACCACCAGTCGTTGACCCATCAGGGCGATCTGCGCTGTTCTCGGTAGGTCGAGCACTCCTCGGGCGCACCCTGCCGCCGAGGACGAAGGTGTCGCTTTGGATGTAGTTTCCAGGGCGTCCAGGAGTGGCTTCAGGAGAACGGCACCGTTCAGTAAGCTTTCTGTATCCCCTGGCTCCCGCACCAATCTCTGATAAATGGCCGCGAAGCTGGTGTCGTAGGTCGACTCGATCTGCTCACCGGAGAGCACAGTCTTCGCCATCGAACGGTTGACCTCCCGCAGCGAGGCCCTCAGGCGATCGCTCACGCGGCTGAACGCATCGACGATTGACCCCAATTTGTCTATCAACTCGACCAGTTCGGCGGAGCGCCCCATCAACTGATCAGACACCTGTCCCAGGCTCGTCACAATGTTGGTGATGATCTCTGAACGCTGGTTCCCGTACTCGGTGATGTTCGCGACTTGCTTCATGACTGGTGCGATACCTCGACCGTCCCCCTGGGCGACCCGTAGCAGGTTCGACTGAAGCTCATTGATCTCGGCCGTATTCAATGTATCGAATACTGGTTTGAAACTGTTGAATAGTGTCGATACGTCGAACGACGGGACGGTCTTGTTGAGTGCCACCTGTGTGATCGACTCCTGGTCGGCGCCTTGTCCGGCATTGATGAGCTCCACATACCGCTGCCCCAGCAGGTTTTGGTAACGGACGGCGGCAGTCGTCGCGGGGGTAATCGAGACGCCGTCGTCCAGTTGGAAACGGACGATCGCTGTTGATCCCTTCAGGTCGACAGCCGTTACATATCCCACCTTCACTCCAGCGAGTCGTACCCCGTCGCGGGGCTTGAGTCCGGAAGCGTCGGCAAAAACCGCGGAACGCTGCGAACTGGAGGATCCTTCGTTGGTCGGCTGCAGAATCGCGATGATGACATACGTAAGGACGCCGATGACAGCGGTGAACGCGGTGATCTTAATGATTGTGGGTGTCAGAGACCTCAGAGTCATCCCGTGGGCCCCCCCATTCTCAATGCGCTTTGTAGAGCAGGTGAGGTCTGGACCACCAGTGCTAGCTGGAGCTGGACTCGGTCGCCGAATTTCGGCAAGGCTTTGTCGATGCCATCGAGGATCTGCGGGATCGTGTACACCGTGCGAACGAGCCCCGAGGCGGATCTGGCGACGGGCCGCGCTAGATCAAGGCCGACGTCTAACAGCGAACTCAGGGCCGGGTAATTCTTGTCGAGCAGTCCGCCGAGTGCACCGAACAGAACCTTTCCCGTGTCGCCGAGATTGCTTTTCGTGCGATCGATGTTCTGTTGAGTGGCGAAAAAGTCAGCGATATCGACGTTCTTCAAGACGCCAGGGACGAACGGCGTCATGAAGTCGGCGACTCCGGTGGACAGATTGGCTGCAATTTCTAGGTCCTCCCCGACCGGCCGTTTCTGGACATCCCGCGTGAGCTTCGCGATCTGGAATACGAGTTTTCCGCTATCAGACATTGCCTGCGAATCCTCGACGATGAACCTCACCACCGCTTCGAACGAGGGCTGGTCCAGTGCCTCGACCAGCGTGGAGATCTTGCGAACAAGTGTTGACACCGAGGTCTGTTCAGACTGCAACCTGCTTACGTAGACACTCCCGCCGGAACCGATGGGCGGTCCGTGTCCAGGATCTACGATTTCCAGTGCCGTCGGTCCCAGTGCGTTTGCCGAAGTGTAATTCACCGTCATGCCCTGCCGGAGATCTAGGTCGTTGCCGGAACCGGTGAAGTTGATTTTGACCGTCGCGCCACGGTCTCGAACCGAGATGCTCGAGACCTCGCCCACGGTGAACCCAAGGTACTTCACTTCCGATCCCCCCTTCAATCCGTCGCCTATCGCGTCGGTGTTGATGGTCAACGACGTGTGATCGCTGAAGTCACCGTTAGCGTCACTTATCAGTAAGTAGGCAGCTATCGCGCCGAGGATTAAGAGGGCGACCCCCCGAAGGACCAGGTTCCCGTGCGATGGTTCGCGCCCGGACGGATCATGAAAGACAGCCACTGAACCCCCCTACCCAGAAATCCGTACGCCGGAATCGAATCCCCACATCAGAAGTGTCAGAATCATGTCCTCCACGACGATGACGATGAGGCTCGTGCGGATCGCTCGGCCGGACGCCCGGCCTACCCCCTCAGCTCCGCCTGTGGCGAAGTAGCCCTGATAGCTATGGATAATCACTACGGAAACGACAAATACAAGAACTTTGATGAGCGAGAAGATAAGGTCCTGAGGTTTGAGGAACTGGTCGAAATAGAAATCATAAGTGCCGCCGGATTGGCCGTGTACCTGTGTGACGACGAGCTTAGCGGCCGCGAATCCGAGAATAAGCGCGATGATGTACAAAGGAATCACGGTCGTGATCGACGCCACTACGCGAGTGCTGACGACGAAGGGAATGGGACGTACCGCCATAGCCTCGAGAGCGTCGATCTCCTCGGAAATGCGCATCGAGCCTATCTCAGCTGTCAACCGGCAGCCGGCTTGTGCTGCGAACCCGATCGCAGCGATCATTGGCGCAAGCTCTCGGGTGTTAGCGTAGGAAGAGATGAATCCAGTCAGTGAACCCATCCCTACGAGGTCCAGCGAGGCGTAACCCTGGATACCGATTGAGGCGCCGACGGCGATGCCGAGGATGGCGAGGACGATGGCCGTTCCACCACCGACCAAGACTGCACCTCTACCCCAGGCGAATTCTTGTATGTAGAGCAGGGTTTGGCGCCGGTATGTGGTGATGACATGGCGGATGCCGAGGACCGCGGCGATCACAAAGGTCGCGACGTGCCCCAAGCGTTCAGGTACTTGTGCAACGGGCGCGATCACGGCACCGACCGGCCGGGTGGCGGCGGAGAACCTCCGGGAGGGAACGGTGGTCACGAGGCGTTTCTCATCCAATGGTTTGGGGGACGAACATGGTTGTTAGTTGCGTGATAAAGACATTGATCACGAAGCACGCGACGACACCCAGCACTACGGTGGCATTGACCGAGGTTGCGACGCCTTTAGGGCCGCCCTTCGTCGACAGCCCGCGGTGACAAGCAATCGTCACCACGACAAGTCCGAACACAAGCGATTTGCATAGAGCGACAACGATGTCGGTTACCGATGCGAACGACGCGAACGATGCAACATAGCTGCCGGGTGTGATGCCTTGGACATCGACGCTGATGGCGTAGCCCGCCAGCAGCCCGGTGAAGACGATCAGCATGCAGAGCATCGGCGCAGTGATCAACACAGATACGAACCGAGGTGCTACGACGCGCCTGGTGGGGTTGAGTCCGAGTGTCTCCATGGCGGCAATTTCTTCGCGAATCGTTCGAGCGCCCAAATCAGAGGCAATCGCTGATCCGGCCGCGCCCCGAGTAGAAGGGCGGTAACGATGGGCGCTCCCTGTTGAATGATCCCGAGGCCCCCAGCGGCGCCAGCAATTGACGTGGCCCCAACTTGCTGAGTGAGGCTTCCCACTTGTACCGACACGATGACACCGAATGGCACAGCTACCAGAATCGCGGGCAGAGTCGTCACGACAATAACGAACCAAGTCTGCGATACGGCTTCGCGAAACGGAAACCGTCCCGTAGCAATGTCTACCGCTACCCACCGCAGGGCCTGGCCAGCCAAGCCGAGGGTGCTACCGAAAGTGGCGGCGCCGTCCAGGAAACGGTTGGCGCCGGTCCGAGTGGTGATGGACCTCTCCTTCCCTCGTACACGGGGTATGCGCCGCTTAATGCTGGTGCGCGTTATGGACGGTACCAGGTACTGGCAGTATTACCTATAGTGTTTACAGAAAGACCGTGTCGGGACCTGCTCCCACACCTCATCGACCCCCGCACCCTGTTTGAGTAGGTGGCGGCTTAGTAAGGACAACGATCAGAAGATGACCTCAGAAGCAAGACTGCCGGCGCACTCGTCCCAGTGCATGGGCTGCGGAAGCGAAAACCCCCACGGACTTCAACTTGAGGTCTACCGGAGTGGCGAGCGGGTGTACGCCGATCACACCTTCGACGAGAGGCACCTTGGCGCGCCCGGGTTGGCGCACGGCGGAGCGATCTCGGCCGCTTGCGACGACATCATGGGTTTCACCCTGTGGATCGCGCGGACCCCCGCGGTGACCCGCACCCTGACCGTCGAATACCGTCAGCCGGTCCCTCTGCACACTCCCATTCGCCTCTCTGCTTGGATTGACCACGAGTCGGATCGCCTACTGCACATCGCGGCCGTTGGATCGTTCGATGATCGAACGTATTTCACCTCTAGCGGTGTCTTCGTCAAGGTCGACGTCGCTCATTTTCGACGGTATGCCGACCTATCAACAATCGATGACTTCTTCGCCAACTTCACGCGTACAGACTGACGCCGCAGGGGGGACTGTCGCTGATTCGGTGTAAGTGGTTTGATCGCCCCCGGCGTGGGGCAGGAGGAATCACGACGATGACCGACACAGTCGAGGGCGTGGATGCCCTGGTGGCAGGGCCAGTTGAGACTGGTCAAGAACACGATGTCACCACCGCGGATGAGGTGCGTGAGTGAGTAGCCGGCCGATCTACGCCGCGATCGGGGTTGATCTCGATGGGCACAAAGACATCCTCGGCATGTGGGCTGGCGACGGCGGCAGCGAGTCGGCCACGTTCCGGCGGGCGGTGCTCACCGACCTCAAGAACCGGGGTGCCAGGGGCATCTTCTCCCTTGTCTGTGACGGCTTGAAAGGGTCGCCCGACAGTGTGTCCGCCGCGTTTCCGTTGGCCACGGTACAGACGTGCATCATCCATTTGATCCGGAACACCTTCAAGTACGCCTCCCGCAAGTATAGGGACAAGATCAGCGCCGATCTCAGACCGATCTACACCGCGCTGACCGCCGCTGAGGCCCGGCTGCGATGGGAGGAATTCGCTGAGAAGTGGGGCACGCCGTACCCGGCGATCGTGACCCTGTGGGAGAGTGCGTGGGAGGAGTTCATCCCGTTCCTTGACAACGACGTCGAAATTCGACGAGTGTTGTGCTCCACCAACGCTATCGAAAGTCTCAACGCCCCGCTAGCGGCGTGCGGTGCGCGCTCGAGGGCACTTCCCGAACGAGCAGTCCGCACTCAAAACGCTCTACCTGGTGACGCGGTCGTTGGATCGATCCCGAAGGGTATGTTGACGGCGCCTGAAAACTGACCCCCTGACGACGGGTGAATTTTGACCCCCGTCTTGTTAGGAGGGTGATTTCAGTGGAGCAGTGGGCGGAGATCCGCCGTTTGCATCGCAGTGAGGGTGTGCCGATCAAGGAGATCGCGCCGGTTGGGGGTGGCCCGTAACACGGTGCGGGCGGCGTTGGCCTCAGACACCGCGCCGAAGTACTCGCGACCGGCGAAGGGCTCGGTGGTCGATGCGTTCGAACCGCAGATCCGGGCGTTGTTGCGGGAGTATCCGACGATGCCGGCGACGGTGATCGCGGAGCGGATCGGGTGGACGAGATCGTTGACTGTCCTCAAAGACCGGGTCCGGGTGATTCGCCCGGAGTTTCGTGGGGTAGATCCGGCCGATCGGGTGATCTATGAGCCCGGCGGCTGTTCGCAGTGGGATCTGTGGTTCCCGGACTACCGAATCCCAGTGGGCCACAATCAATTCGCCATGTTACCGGTATTGGTGATGACATTGGCGTTCTCCCGATACCGGTCGGCGGTGATGATCCCGTCGCGCCAGGGCGGAGACATCCTGACGGGGATGTGGCTGCTGCTGTCGCAACTGGGCGCGGTGACCCGCAAGCTGGTGTGGGACCGCGAAGCCGCGATCGGCCCCAAGGGCACACCCACCGCGCTGGCCGCAGGATTCGTGGGCACCTTGGGCACTCGGCTGGAGCTGGCGCCACCGCGAGACCCCGAGTACAAGGGCATGGTCGAACGCAACAACCGATTCTTCGAGACCTCGTTCCTGCCGGGCCGCCAGTTCGCCTCACCGGACGATTTCACCGCCCAGTTCGATCGGTGGCTGGCCGATCATGCCAACACCCGAGTGGTGCGCGCGATCGGTGATCGACGCCCGTGTGATGCGCTCGCCGAGGACCTCGAGCAGATGGCCGGGCTTCCCCCGACCGCACCTCATATCGGGTTGAGTAGCCGGGTGCGACTCGGTCGCGACTACTACGTACGTGTGGCCGGCAATGACTATTCGGTGCACCCGTCGGTGATCGGTCGCTTCGTCGACATCACCGCCGACCTGCAGCAGGTGCGCATCCAGTGCGGCGAGGTCACCGTCGCCGACCACGCTCGCAGCTGGGCCAACCACGTCACCATCGCCGACCCTCAGCACGTGCGGGCAGCCAAAGAACTGCGCCGCGACTACCGCCGCCAAGACCTCGCCAACCGGGCCCGAAACGCCGCCCGCATCCGCGCCCACCCCGACGGCCACGAGGTACCGATCCGGGCGCTACCAGACTACGACGACCTGTTCGGGGTGCACTTTGCTACCCCGTCAGGTGCTCAACCACCCACCCCGTCCACTATCACTGAAAGGTGAAATACCATGTCCGACAATCACACAGGTAAGCAGATCGAGTTCGCGGCGCGGGCGTTGAAGATGCCAGCGATCCGCCGCTGCTGGGCCGAGTTGGCCGAGCGGGCCCGCACCGACAACTGGACCCACGAGGAGTACCTCGCAGCGATCCTTGACCGCCAGGTCAGTGAACGCGAAGCCAACGGCACCGTGCTGCGGATCAGTGGCGCTCGCTTCCCCGCGGTCAAGACACTCGAGGACTTCAACTTCGACCGCCTTCCAGGATTGCGTCGCGATGTTATCGCCCATCTGGCCACCAGCACCCGGATCGCTAAGAGCGACAACGTGATCCTTCTCGGACCACCTGGAGTGGGTAAGACCCACCTCGCGATCGCGCTCGGGATCAAAGCCGCGCACAACGCCTACCCTGTGCTCTTCGACACCACCACCGGATGGGTCACCCGCCTTGAGGTTCCCCCGAACCGTAGAGGCATCGATAATGAGGAGCACGATGCCAGAGAAGCGGAAGAAGTACGACCGGGAGTTTCGTGATGGGGCGGTCCGGATCGTCGAGGAGACAGGTAAGCCGATCGCCCAGGTCGCTCGAGACCTGGGGGTCAACGAGGGCACCTTGGGTAACTGGGTCAACCGGGCGCGCGCCGAGCGGGAGGGCCGCGGCGAGCTGACCGTTGATGACGCTGCTGAGCTCAAACGGTTGCGTGACGAGGTCGCCGAGCTGCGCATGGAGCGTGATGTCCTCAAGCGATCAGTGGTCCTGTGGGTGAAGGAGGCGACGAAGTGAGCGTGGCACGCTTTATCGCCGACCAGAGGACCAACTATCGGGTGCCACACGCGGTGTCCTGCCGGCTGCTCGGGGTCAGCGAGGCGTGGTTCTACAAATGGCATAAGCGGACCCAATCGCCGGGTGCGGCAACGGGTTTGCACACCACCCGCGACTATCGCCGGGACACCATCGACCGGGCCGTGGCGGTGGCGTTCGACAAGGCCCGCGGCCTGCACGGGTCACCGCGCCTGCATGCGGATCTGCGTGCTGACGGGTGGACGGTGACCGAGAAGACTGTCGCTGATTCGATGTGTCGTCAGGGCCTGGTCGCGCGGCGGATCCGCCGGCGCAACGGGCTGACCCGTCAGGACAAGACCGCCCCGAAGTTCCCCGATTTGTTGGGTCGCGATTTCACCGCACAGTGCCCCGATCAGCGGTGGGTCGGCGACATCACCGAGATCCCGACCGCGGCGGGCAAGCTGTATCTGGCCACGGTCATCGACCTCTACAGTCGCCGCCTGCTGGGGGCGGCCACCAGTCGTCACCCGGATGCAGCGTTGGCGTGTGCGGCGATCGAGATGGCGGTCGCCACGCGGGGCGGTATGCAGGCGATATGGCGTGATGACGATGCGCAGAAGCTGATTTTCCACACCGATCGTGGGTCGACGTACACCGCGAAACGGTTCACCAGGCTGTGCCAGAAGATGGGTATCCGGCAGTCGATGGGCCGGGTCGGATCGTGTTTCGACAACGCCGCAGCGGAGGCATTCTTCTCTTCTTTGGAGTGGGAAGTGTTGTCACGCAACGAGTTCCATACTATCATGGAGGCGCAGGCGGTCGTGTTGGAGTGGTGCTACGGCTTCTACAATCACCAGCGTCGCCACAGCGCGATCGGGATGATGAGTCCGGTCGACTACGAGAACACCGCAGTCACCGAGCCCGAAGCCGCATAGAGGAGTCCTCCACGATTCCGGGGGAACCACAGTCTCGGCGTCGGGGGCGGTGTAGATCGGTTTAATCGCCCGAGCGACGTCTTTGCGGTCTTTGTAGTTCACGAACCGCATCGAGTTGCGGATCAGATGCACCACACAGGTTTGCACGGTGGCCAGCGGCCAGGTCGCCTCGATCGCTTCGGGGAATCCGGTGAGCCCGTCACAGCACACGATCAGCACGTCCTTGACGCCGCGGTTGGCCAGATTCGCACACACCCCGGCCCAGAACTTGGCGCCTTCTTCGGCCTGTATCCAGATTCCCAGCACATGCTTGACGCCGGCCATATCGACGCCAATAGCAATGTGGGCGTGCTTGTTTCGGACATGGGCGCCGTCTTTGACCTTCACCACCAGGGCGTCAAGGTAGATGACGGGATACAACGGCTCCAGCGGCCGGTTCTGCCATTCATCGACCGCGTCGAGGACCTCGTCGCAGATCTTCGAGATCGTCTCGTGCGAGAGATCGGTGCCGATCGTGGAGGCCAAATGGTGTTGGATGTCGCGCAACGTCATGCCGCCGGCGTAGAGCGAGATGATGATGTCGTCGAGGCCGCCGAGGCGGCGCGAGCCCTTCGGGACCAGCCGCGGGGTGAACGTGCCGTCACGGTCACGAGGAATGTTCGGCTCGACCGGCCCGGCCTGCGAGGCCACCGTTTTCGGGCTCGACCCGTTACGGGCGTTGGGCAACTCCCGCCCGGCCGGATCGCCCTTGGCATAGCCGAGGTGATCGGTCAGCTCGGCCTTCAGACCGCGTTCGAGGGCCAGTTTGATCAGACCTGGGATCAACCCGCCTTCGCCGGTGATCTGGACCTGGCCGGTATCGATCTGGGCGAGCAGCTCATCGACCATGCCCGAGGCCTGTAA
Organism: Gordonia westfalica; assembly: GCF_900105725.1. Taxonomy (NCBI): domain Bacteria; kingdom Bacillati; phylum Actinomycetota; class Actinomycetes; order Mycobacteriales; family Gordoniaceae; genus Gordonia; species Gordonia westfalica. The sequence continues at coordinate 93,485 of NZ_FNLM01000036.1, read as the reverse complement.
TGCCTCGGCGACTTCCGCGGTCGAGCGCGGCTCGGCCAGTTCAGGCAACTGCTCGTCGTCGTGGCCCTGCTGCTTGTCGTCTAACGCCATGCTCATAGATCTTCCTCTCACTGATGAGCACTGGACTTACACAGACCATCTGACACCTGTGGTTCCCCCGGAATCGTGGAGGACTCCTCTATGCGGCTTCGGGCTCGGTGACTGCGGTGTTCTCGTAGTCGACCGGACTCATCATCCCGATCGCGCTGTGGCGACGCTGGTGATTGTAGAAGCCGTAGCACCACTCCAACACGACCGCCTGCGCCTCCATGATAGTATGGAACTCGTTGCGTGACAACACTTCCCACTCCAAAGAAGAGAAGAATGCCTCCGCTGCGGCGTTGTCGAAACACGATCCGACCCGGCCCATCGACTGCCGGATACCCATCTTCTGGCACAGCCTGGTGAACCGTTTCGCGGTGTACGTCGACCCACGATCGGTGTGGAAAATCAGCTTCTGCGCATCGTCATCACGCCATATCGCCTGCATACCGCCCCGCGTGGCGACCGCCATCTCGATCGCCGCACACGCCAACGCTGCATCCGGGTGACGACTGGTGGCCGCCCCCAGCAGGCGGCGACTGTAGAGGTCGATGACCGTGGCCAGATACAGCTTGCCCGCCGCGGTCGGGATCTCGGTGATGTCGCCGACCCACCGCTGATCGGGGCACTGTGCGGTGAAATCGCGACCCAACAAATCGGGGAACTTCGGGGCGGTCTTGTCCTGACGGGTCAGCCCGTTGCGCCGGCGGATCCGCCGCGCGACCAGGCCCTGACGACACATCGAATCAGCGACAGTCTTCTCGGTCACCGTCCACCCGTCAGCACGCAGATCCGCATGCAGGCGCGGTGACCCGTGCAGGCCGCGGGCCTTGTCGAACGCCACCGCCACGGCCCGGTCGATGGTGTCCCGGCGATAGTCGCGGGTGGTGTGCAAACCCGTTGCCGCACCCGGCGATTGGGTCCGCTTATGCCATTTGTAGAACCACGCCTCGCTGACCCCGAGCAGCCGGCAGGACACCGCGTGTGGCACCCGATAGTTGGTCCTCTGGTCGGCGATAAAGCGTGCCACGCTCACTTCGTCGCCTCCTTCACCCACAGGACCACTGATCGCTTGAGGACATCACGCTCCATGCGCAGCTCGGCGACCTCGTCACGCAACCGTTTGAGCTCAGCAGCGTCATCAACGGTCAGCTCGCCGCGGCCCTCCCGCTCGGCGCGCGCCCGGTTGACCCAGTTACCCAAGGTGCCCTCGTTGACCCCCAGGTCTCGAGCGACCTGGGCGATCGGCTTACCTGTCTCCTCGACGATCCGGACCGCCCCATCACGAAACTCCCGGTCGTACTTCTTCCGCTTCTCTGGCATCGTGCTCCTCATTATCGATGCCTCTACGGTTCGGGGGAACCTCAACCCCCCACCAGTGGGGACTTTCTCATGGCCACGGACACCCCCGCATGCGCGGCGATCGTGCGCAGCCCCGGCGACGGTAACCCCACCGCCAGACCCAGCCACAACCGCAGGACTTCTCTGATCTCTTCCACAGCAACCTCCCGATAGCCCATGCCGCCGCCCCTTCCATGACTGCTCGTCACGGCCGAGTCAACGGGACCTGACCCCGGACCTTGGACACGTTGAATCCCGCAGTTCGCGGGGAGAAGCGAGATGATCAAGGTATGGCTCGGAGACACTATTCAGAGCAGTTTCGTCAGGACGCGGTGGACTTGTACGAGTCGACCCCCGGGGCCACGGTGCGCGGTATCGCCGCCGATCTTGGGGTCGAGCGCGGCACGTTGCGTCACTGGCTTGAGCGCTACGGCACCGGCCGCAAGACCGCTGCCGATGGCAGCGGGGCGGTCAGCCCGCTCAAGGCCCGCAACGGCGATGGGCCCACTGTGGTGGGGCCAGAAAGCGCTGAGGCCAAGATCGCACGGTTGGAGAGGGAGAACGCGGCACTGCGTAGCGAGAAGCTCAAGCTGAGCACCGAACGGGAGATTTTGCGTCAGGCGGCCAAGTATTTCGCCGGGGAGACGAACTGGTGAGCCGCTTCCAGTTCGTCGCCGACCACCTCGACACCTACCCGGTCAAGTGGCTATGCGATCTCCTCGAGATCGCGTGTTCGTCGTTTTACGCCTGGCGCAAGGCGGCCCCGCGCCGGGCGGCTCGTGCGGAAGCTGATCATGTTTTGGCGCAACGTATTCGTGAGGTTCACGATGGTGACAGCACCTGTGGTGCACCGCGGATTACCGCGGAACTCAACGATGGGGTGGCGCTGGAGAACCGGGTCAATCACAAACGGGTGGCGCGGGTGATGCGCGCCCACGGCATTGTCGGTTATCGGCGGCGCCGTCGTGTGGTCACCACGATCCCTGAACCTGCCGATCGCATAGTCCCTGACCTGGTGGAACGCGATCTCACCGCGCCCGCCACGAACCGGGTGTATGTCGGCGATATCACGTATCTGCCGATCGCCGATGGCTCCAACCTGTACCTGGCTACGGTGATCGACTGCTACTCCCGACGGTTGACGGGGTGGGCGGTGGCCGATCATATGCGCACCGATCTCGTTGCCGATGCCTTGCAAGCGGCACAACAGACGCGAGGGTCGTTGTCGGGAGCGGTCTTTCACTCCGATCACGGCTCGGTCTACACCAGCAAGGCCTACGCCAACCTGTGCGCTGAACTCGGCGTGACCCAGTCCATGGGAGCGGTGGGCACCAGCGCCGACAATGCGATGGCCGAGTCGTTCAACGCCACGCTCAAACGCGAGGTCCTTCAAGATGAGCAGTCCTGGCCCGATGAGTTCACCTGCCGGCGTGAAGTCTTTGGGTGGCTCGTGCGTTACAACAACCGCCGAAGACACTCGTGGTGCGGGCACCAATCACCACTCACCTACGAAAACCGTTACGCTGCTACACTTCTACACGCAGCATAAATCCCACCCTGTGTCCAAGGTCCGGGGTCAAGGCCCAACGGACAAAACAAGAGACCACCAGCGCAACGCGCCGGTGGTCCCATAACTGGCAATCCAGGTGGTCCCATCCCGATGGCAAAAATCAGCTCACAGCGGTCCCTTCACCGTGGCAAATGACACTCGCGGTACCTGACGCTTCGGCGAGAGTGTTGTCGGAGGAGTCGCGCACAGTGCTGACCGAGGGGTCGACTTTAAACTCGATCAGCCGGTCGGCATAGGCCAGCGATATGTATTGGGGGTTCATTTGGTCGACGCAAGACCATGAAGTACCCCAGGTTTAGTTCCTATGTGGTTGCGAGGGCCGGGGCGGCCGACTCGCAGATTGAATCACCCTAGGTTTTGTGCCGCCTCCAATGTGGGCTGGTCCTCGGGGCCGAGGCCAGCGTAGTGGAGCGTTTCGAACTCGGTCGGGGGAATCTGGCCAATACTCGAGTGCAACCTGCTGTTGTTGTACCAGTCGACCCAACCAGCGGTCGCGAACTCGACGTCGGAGATCGTCCGGTACGGGCCGGAGTGGAAGATCGTGGTCCGGATGCACTCGGTCTTGTACAAGCCGTTCACCGACTCGGCCAGCGCGTTGTCGTAGGCGTCCCCGACCGATCCGATCGACGCTGCGATGTCTTCGAGTCGCAGACGCTCAGTCAGTGTAACCGATGTGTACTGACTTCCGGCATCCGAATGATGAATAAGCTCAGCAGCTTTCACCGGATGCCCTTCCCGATTGCGCTGCCACAGTGCCATCCGAAGCGGGACTGTCACCAACTCCACCGACTTCGATGTCGAGGCATGCCATGCCACGATTCGACGGGAGAACACGTCGATGATGAACACCACATACACCCACCCAGCCCAGGTCCGGCAGTAGGTGAAATCGGTCACCCAAACCCGGTTCGGTTCGGCAGCACTGAACTGTCGGTTCAACAGATCCTCCGCGCGGACACCATCAGCGGATCTGACGGTCGTTCGGACTCCCTTCGACCGTCGAATTCCTTGGTGGCCTAACACTTTCATCGCTCGATCAACGGCGCCATAGGACACCCCAGGCAGAGTTGTGCGATGCAGATGGGCGCGCATCTTCACCCGCCCGTAGAGGCCCTCGGGAGTCATCTTCCGCCGGCCGTCGTCACCGGTGCGCCAGACGACAGTGCGCACCGCATCGACGACGTGGGCATCAGAGACCGTCCGTGCGGCAGGCGTGCGTGATCGCCATGCCCGGTAGGTTCGTGCGGCAATCTGGCAGCCCTGCCCACGCAGGACCCGGCAGATCGACTCGACCGCAAACCCGTTGGCGCGCATTTGATCTATGAACGCCACGATCATCGGTTGCGGGGGTCGAGTTCCCCCGCGAAGAAAGTTGTCGCTGCTTTCAGAATGGCAACGTCTTCTCGTAACTGCTTGTTCTCGGCCTTGAGGCGCTTGATCTCGGCGGACTCCTTCGTAGTGGTCCCGGAGCGGGCGCCGGCATCGATCTGGGCTTGTACGGCCCATCGACGTACCGTCTCCCCGCCGACACCGACCTGCTTGGCGATCGCTTCGGCCGCGGCAGTCAACGACGTGTACTCGCCGCCGTGGGTCTCCAGCAACCGCAAGGCCCTCGAACGGACCTCCGGGTCGATTTTCTTAGGCATGTGCTCATCCTTCCTGACTCAGAAGGAAGCGGTATCAAACCTGGGGTGATTCAGATAGCTGAGGCGCCGTTGAGGGCGGCCTCGAACTCTGTGGGTGGTTGATAGTCGAGCGCTTCGTGTAGACGCTGTTGGTTGTACCACCAGACCCATTCGCAGGTGGCAAGCCCCACCTGCTCGACGGTGCGCCAAGGCCGACGCTGCCTGATCAGCTCGGTCCGTATGGTAGCCGCAACATGCCAACCGACGATCACGCGGGTGCAGGCATCGGTGACAAATTCGGTGTAGGCGAAGCCCTGCCAGGTTCGCACGCAGGTGATGTCGACGACCCATAGCTGGGACGACCCGTAGCTGGTTGGGTCGATCGGCACGAAACTGTCGCTGAACTCGGTCGGTAGGTCTGGCCGTGGTCGGGTCGGGACGGGTGGTGAAAGCCTTCGCTGCCCGCTGCACTCCGCGGACCCCGGCCAGTCGCATCAGCCGCCGGGTCTGATTCTCGGCCGATGTGGTGGCCGGCGCCGGCGGTGGTAGGTCCGTTCGATCCAGGTGACGATTGCGATCCGTAGCTGTTCACGGGTGTCCCAGCGTTGACGGTCGAGCACGTTGCGTTGCAGGAGCGCGAAGAAGATCTCCATAGCTGCGTTGTCCCCTCACGCCCCGACCTTGCCCATCGACCCCGTTGGACCGTGAGTATTCAAGGCGTGTAGGAATTTCCGCGACCGGAGCTGTGACCCTCGATCCGAGTGAACGATGCAGCCGGCCACCTCACCACGACGGGCCAGCGCGCTGTGCAACGCTGCCACGGCCAGTCGGGACTTTCATCCGGGAATCGATGCTGTAGCCGACGATCCGCCCGGAGTGCACGTCCTTGATTGCACACAGATAGAGCTTGCCCTCACGGGTGTGGTGTTCGGTGATACCAGTGAGCCACAACCGATGTGGCTCCTCGGCGGTGAAGTCGCGCTGGACCAGATCATCGTGGACTGGTGGTCCCGGTCGTCGGCCGTTACGACCTCGCTTCTTGCCGAACACCGACCACCAGGCGTTGTCGCGGCAGATCCGCCACGCGGTCCGCTCGGCCATCGACTCACCCACGGTGGCGGCTTCCCCGGCGAGGAATCGGTAGCCGAATTCCGGGTCCTCGCGGTGGGCATCGAACAGGGCATTCGCCCGATACGCCGCGGCCAGCTTGGCATTGGTGACCGGGCTGGCCAGCCACCGGTAGTAGGGCTGGCGCGAGAGCTGAAGTACCCGACACGACACGCGACGGCAATCCCGTCGGCGGCGAGCTCTTTCACGAGCGGGTACAGCCTTTTCCCGGCAGGTTCGCCTGCGATAGATACGCCGCCGCTCGACGCAGCACCTCGTTCTCCTGCTCAAGCAGGCGGATCCGCTTACGGGCCTCGCGCAGTTCAGCGGACTCGGTCGAGGTCACGCCAGGGCTGCGGCCCCCATCAATATTCGCGCGTCGCATCCACTTGTGCAGCGTCATCGGGTGCACACCGAAGTCGTTGGCGACCTGCTCGATCGTGACGCCTTCTCCACGATCACGAGCCACCCGGATCGCATCGTCTCGGAGCTCCTGGGGGTACGGCTTGGGCACAGCTACATCCTTCCCGACCGCCCGAAGGCAAGCCAGATCAGATGTCACCTATCCGTGCAGCAGTCCCTAGCGACAGTCCCGCGCGGATACTGGGGAACTAAACCAGGAGTACGTTAAACGGTTTCGTTGTTCGGCCACCAGCTGGTTTTGCCTAGTAGTGTCGCGATGGCCGGCACGACGATGGTGCGCACTATAAAGGTGTCGAGCAGTAGTCCGATACCGATGATCAGTCCAACTTGGGTCATGATGGAGATCGAGCCAGCCATGAGGCCGAACATGCTGGCAGCGAAGATGAGGCCGGCCGAGGTGATGACCGATCCGGTGTTGGTGACGGTTCGTAGAACGCCGATTCGTATGTTGTTCTGGGATTCCTCGCGTAGGCGAGAGATGAGCAGCATGTTGTAGTCTGCGCCGACGGCGACGAGGACTATGAAAGCCAATAGCGGTACAGGCCAGGCGATCTCGGTTTTGAGGATGTGTTGGAAGATTAGGACGCCGATGCCCAGTGCCGCGGTGTAGTTGAGGACGACGGTTCCTAGGAGATACAGCGGTGCGATGAGTGCTCGGAGGAGAAGGATTAGGATCAGGCCGACGATGATGAGGGTTGCCAGTGCCAGGAGTTGAAAGTCGTCGGCGAGTAGGCGTTGCAGGTCGGCGTTGATGGCGGGGAATCCGGCGATTGCGATGTGGGAGTCCTCCAGGGTGGTGTTCGGTCTGGCGGCGTTTGCAACATCGGTGATGGTGTTGGTCAGTTGTATGGCTTCGGTGCTGTAGGGGTCGAAGCTGGTTTGTATTGCGTAGCGCACGGTATGGCCGTCGGGCGAGACGAATTGGCGAGCGACATCGACAAAGCGGCGGTCTGCGTTGGCTTGAGGTGGCAGGTAGAAGCCGGTCGCGGAGTCTGTTCCGGCGGTTTCGCGGGCGGAGGTTTGGAGTTGCGTGGCTAGGGTGGCCATCCCGGCTAGTTGCTGAAGGTTGCTGTCGATCAGCGCGGACACGCCGTCGGCGAGTTGTCGTGATCCTGCGGCGAGCTGACTCACGCCAGTTTGGAGTTGAGTGATCTTAGCGGGCAGGTCTTGGTTGTTGATGGTGCTCAGGGTGGAGTTGAGGGAGTTGACGGTTGCGGTGAGTTGGTCGGTGACCGTCGTGAGGGGTGTGTCTAGTTGTGCGAGTTGTGTTGACAGGGTGGTGATCTGGTCGAGCAGTCCACTCCCTAGTGTGGCGTTGAGGTCGCGAATCTGTGCGCGCAGGGTTGCGCACTGGGGGACTTGGGCGCACCAGGGCGCTGAGTCGAGGAGGGGTAGGATTGAGGTCACTGTTGTCAGCGCCGCGGATGTTTGGCGGGTCAGGGCGGCAAGTTGTGGGGCGTTCTGTGAGGCGCGGTCGAGTGCGGGCGCGGACGCGGCGAGCTGGCGCAGGAGTGGTTGGTACTGCTGGATTTGTTGACCGGCGGTGCTTGCTTGGGTGAGGATACCGGCGAGTGGCGTCAGGTTGAGGCGTAGCTGGGTGTCGAGTTGGGCCAGCCCGTCGGCGAGCTGGTTGGCACCGGAGCGCAACTGCTCGAGGTCGCCTTTTCGTTGCTGGCCGTCTGCGACGGCGCCTGCCACCTGGTCCCCGATCTGACCGTTCTGCCACGACAGCTCGGCCTGTTCGAGTTTGTCGCCGGTGGGGCGGGTGACGCCGATGACGCGAGTCACCCCGGGAATTTGGGATACCCGCGAAGCCATCTGCTCGAGGTCGGCAAGTCCGCTGGCGGTGCGTAGGTCGATCGGCGCATCCACCACAAGAAACTCAGCAACCGTCACATCTGTGGGGAAATGGCGGTCAAGCAGCGCATATCCCTGGTTGCTGTCGGTCGTCGCGGGTTGGCCCTGGCGGTCGTCATAGGTGATGTGGATACCCATCGCGATCGTGCTCAGCACGATCAGCCCCACCATCGTTATAGCGAGAAGGGGGACTGGGCGGCGGACGACAAGCACCGCCACGCGATTCCAGTACTTGCGCGTGAGGTCTCGTCGGGGGTTGCCCCAACCGAAGCGGGCTGCCCACTGCAGCACCGGCGGCAGCAAGGTGACAGTGGCGAGGAACCCGATGAGGATCGCGATCGCGCAGGCCGGACCCAAGGTGGAAAAGACGCTCAGTTCGCCGAACGCCATAGCCAGGAATGCCAGTGCCACCGTCGCCGCCGAGGCCAAGATGACCCGTCCGATCGTCGCTGTAGCGTCCACAAGAGCATCCGCGGTAGGCGCGCCTTGGCGCAACCGCTCGTGATAGCGGCTGATGAAAAAGACTGAGTAGTCCACCCCGGCCCCGAGCAGAATGACCGTCATGAATGCGACGGTGAACTGAGACACCGGCATTCCGAGCTCACCTAGTGCGGACAAGACGCCGCGGCCCACCCCAAGGCTGACACCAATCACCAGCAACGGCACCAGTGCTGTGAACAGCGATCGGTACACCACCAGCAAGATCAGGGCGATCAGCGCGACTGTGGCCAAAGTGATCACGACCAGGTCGCTCTCGGCACTCACGATCTGATCACTGAAGGTGGCTGCGGGTCCGGTGACATGAACCGCGGTACCAGTATCTTCAAACACCCGGCGTGCGGTTTCGCGGACGGTTTCCACCGCATGAGTCGCCGCCGGACCGCCCAGGGTCCCCGAGACCCCGACGGGCAGATACCAGGCCTTGCCATCCTCACTCAACGCCTGGCGGGCAGTGATCGGATCCGACAGCAAGTCACGAACCGATTGCACATCGTCAAAATTTTCACGGAGCTGTAGGACCAACGCGTCGTATCGCTCTCGCGTGACCTCTGTAAGCCCATTCGGGTTCTCCATGGTCACGAAGACAGTGGTCTTAGCGCCCTTTTCCCCGAATGCGCCACCCATTTGATCAAGAGCTTGAAAGGACGGAACCCCTGCAGGGATCGGATCTACCGATTGCTGCCGCACCACCGTCTCCAACTGAGGAAACAGCACCGCCAACACCACCCCGACAGCTATCCACACCCCGATGACCAGGGACTTGTGCGTCAAAGTGAACCGCGCGATTCGTCCCAACGTGGAGCTGTACTCGCTGCGCTCGACCAACGGCCGCCTTGCCAAGCGCTTGTCATCGGGACGATGGACCACCATACGCAGTACCTCACCAACTCATCTGGCCCACAGTGGAACCATCGGTAGCGCTACGCTACAAGTTGTAGCGTAAAAGTGGAAGGCGGTGAGGCTATGTAGGCGGGCGCCGCCTGTGCGCCGCAAGAAAGTCATCGACGAGGCGCTCGAGATCAGCGACATCCATCGCGCGAATCCCGGTGAGCTTGGCGAAGACCAGAGGGCCTGCCAGCTGAGTGATCGCCATGGTCAAGTCCGGATCGTCGAGTTCAGCGGCGGCCGCGCTACTTGTCAACACTCGATCAAAGGGTTCTCGGTACTGGTTGACTACGCGCATCCGCAACGGCCCCAATGCGTTTGGTTCTTCGCCAGGTTGCTTGGGAACCATTGCCAACCAAGCCAGTGTGGTCAACTGCAACGGAGCCTGTTCGATGAGAGCAGCCTGGCGTTGCATCAATGTGACCAGGTCATCGCGAATCGATTGCGAGGTTTCAGGGTTGTCCACCTGAGGCAACAACCGCTCGAAGGCTGCTGCCACCAGGTCCGTGGTGCTCTCAAAATGTCGATACAGCGTGGTGCGGGCTACGCGAGATAGCCGGGTTACAGCCTCCACGGTGACCGCTTCGACCCCACCGCTGCTGAGCAGGGTCGCGGCAGCATCCAACAACCGCGCCCGCGAGCGAACCCGCCTCGGGTCCACATCATCGATATCGGCGATCTCCACCCTTGCCCACTTCCCGCTCCAGACCAACAGCACAAACGATACCGTCGGTAACAGAACGAAACTGCGAGTGCTCGAACACCGAACGAGGACCGCAGAGAGGACCACCCAATGGGCTTCGATCAGCGGCTACCAGCGCACTCGCCATCATGTATGGGATGTGGCAGCGACAACCCCAGCGGACTCCAGCTCGAGGTATACAGGCATGACGACCACGTCTACGCTGATCTAACCTTCGACGAACGCCAATCAGGAGCACCCGGCCTAGCCCATGGCGGTGCCATCTCAGCAGCCTGCGACGACATCATGGGATTCACCCTGTGGATCGCCCGCACACCTGCAGTCACTCGAACACTCACCGTCGAGTACCGACACCCAGTGCCACTGCACACACCCGTGCACCTCGTCGCCACGGTCGTCGATAACACCGCTCGGGCACTCTCCATCAAAGCGGTCGGCACAGTAGGCAAGAAAGCGTATTTCACCGCGAACGCCGTGTTCGTGAAAGTTGACTTAAGTCACTTTCAGAACCACGGAGACCCGGACGCCGCCACAGACCTGATTACTCGATTCCTTCAAGCCGACTAGAATACCGTAACCGCGCCTGCATCTGGTGTTACCCGATACAGCAAGGCTGCATCAACCCTGAGGGCGAGACGTATCTAACCCATTCGCAGCGCCTTACCGCCCTCCCCGTGAACCGAGCGCTTAGCTTGTGAGGTGAGCCCTCCTGGGTGGTCCAGTCGTTGTGGGACTCTGTTGCTCGATTGTTCGAGCAGGAAGAATCAACGACGTCATGACATCGAACAAGCGCCGCCGGCACACGCCGGAGCAGATCATCCGCAAGCTCGCCGAGGGCAATATGCTCCTCGCCGCTGGTCAGGAACTCGACGAGGTGTGCCGGCACCTCGAAGTCGCGGAGTCCACGTGGCATCGCTGGCTGGCCCAGTACGGCGGTGGCGTGTCCCCCGTGAACCGGTCCGGTCTGTTTTAGAGTCCTGATTGCCCTGTTGAGGGCAGAGAAGGGACGATGAGGATCATGGCAGGACGCAAGCGCCACTCGGCAGAGGACATTGTGCGCAAGTTGCGCCGGGCTGACGAGTTGGCGGCGCAGGGCAAGACCGGCGAGGAGATCGCCGCCGACCTCGAGGTGTCGGCAGCGACGTTGTACAACTGGCGCCGCCAGTACGGCGGCATGGACGGTGACGCGGCCAAGGAGCTCAAGGAGCTGCGCGAGCAGAACGGCCGGCTCAAGCGGCTGCTCGCCGATGCCGAGTTGGAGAAGGACGCGCTACGGGAGATCGCCAAGGGAAAATTCTGAGCCCAACCGCCAAACGCGCCGCCATCGACATGCTCAAAGACGTGATGAACATGTCAGAACGCAAGGCGTGCAAGGTTGTTGGGCTTGCTCGTTCAGCGTATCGTCAACTGCCGCAAGCGCACACCCCGGCTGACCCGGATGCTGGCCTGCGCCAGCAGCTACGAACCTACGCCCGTCAGAACCCACGCCACGGGTTCCGTCGGGCGTGGGCCTGGCTACGTTTCGACGAAGGCGACACCGTGAACAAGAAGAAGGTCCACCGGCTGTGGAAGGAAGAAGGATTGCAGGTGCGCCGGGCGCCGCGGCGTAAACGGGCCGGCCAGGCGTCGATGCCGATTGTCACCGCGGACGCACCGAAAGTGGTGTGGGCATTGGACTTTCAGTTCGACTCCACTGTCGACGGACACAAGATCAAGATCGCGTCCATGGTCGATGAACACACCCGGATGTCGCTGCTCAACATTGTGGATCGCTCGATCGCCGCCGACCGGTTGATCGAGGAGTTGAAGAAGACCTTCGCGATCTGGGGTGGCCCACCGAAGGTGCTGCGCATGGACAACGGCCCTGAGTTCATCTCTGAGGCCCTCCAGACGTTCTGTGCAGGGTCGGTGGGGATCTCCTACATTCCGCCTGGCACGCCGTGGAACAACGGGTTCATCGAGTCGTTCAACAACCGGTTGCGCGACGAGTGTTTGAACCGCAACTGCTGGCCCACCCTGTTGGAGGCCCGCGTGGTCATCGAAGACTTCAAAGACGACCACAACCACCGACACCGCCACTCAGCGCTGGGCTACAAGACCCCGGCCGAGTACGCTGCCCGATGCACCCACCAGCACCACCCCGTGGGCTGCGAGATCGACTGACCGACCGCAAGTAAGAACTCGCTCTAGGACCGACTGGACCGGTTATCGGGGACCTGCCATTCGGCCTGTATCCAGATTCCCAGCACATGCTTGACGCCGGCCATGTCGACGCCAATAGCGATGTGGGCGTGCTTGTTTCGAGCATGAGAACTGTCTTTGACGTTCACCACCAGCGCGTCGAGGTAGATGACGGGACACAACGGCTCCAGCGGCCGGTTCTGCCATTCGTCGACCGCGTCGAGGACCTCGTCGCAGATCTTGGAGATCGTCTCGTGCGAGAGATCGGTGCCGATCGTGGCGGCCAAATGGTGTTGGATATCGCGCAACGTCATGCCGCCGGCGTACAGCGGGACCACGATCTTCCACTCCAGCCCGTACAAGACCGTCTCCGACGTCGAGTTCGCGGCCGCTGGTTGGGTCGACTGGTACAACAACAGCAGGCTGCACTCGAGTATCGGCCAGATCCCCCGACCGAGTTCGAAACGCTCCACTACTCTGGCCTCGGCCCGAGGACCAGCCCACAATGGAGGCGGCACAAAACCTCGGGTCGTTCAGTCCCTGTGCGTGAGGCTCCGGCCCGCAACCCCCAACACATCGCCGTGGAGTCACCCATACCGTCTAGCGTTGTACGGACGCAATTCGTCTATCACGAGCGACCGTGCCGCGTCATGCCCTATGCCGATCCTTACCTGTTGACGGGATGGTCGGGAAGTTCAGGGACCGACGCTTGTCAGATCCCCATGGGTCCGTCCGCGTGTCTTTTGCGATGGTCCCGGGGCGCGCCGGAAGCGGTCGATGTCACCCGGCCACCAGCTTGCAGTGCCCAGCAGCACCGCTAGTGCCGGGACTACTAAGGTCCGCACCAGGAACGTGTCGAGCAGCAAACCGACACCGATGATGAACCCGATTTGCACCATCACATCGATGGAGCCGACCATCAGCCCGAACATGCTGGCTGCGAAGATCAACCCGGCCGAGGTGATCACCGAACCGGTGTAGGCGACGGTACGCATTACTCCGACCCGCACGCTCGCTCTCGTCTCCTCTCTCAGGCGTGAGACCAGCAGCATGTTGTAGTCAGCGCCCACCGCCACCAAGACGATGAACGACACCAGTGGAGCTGGCCAGGCGATCCCGGCACCGAGGATGTGTTGAAGTACGAGCACACCGATACCAAGAGCCGCCATATAGTTCAAGACGACGGTTGCAAGGAGATAGACCGGTGCAACGACGGCCCGCAACAACAGCATCAGGATCAGACCCACGATGAGAAGTGTGGCTATGCCAAGCAGTTTGAAATCGTACGACAACAACCGCTGGACGTCGGCATTGATCGCAGGAAAGCCCGCGACCGAAGCACGTCCGCCCTCCAGAGTGGTGTTCGGCATCGCGTTCTCGGCGACGCTAGACAGCTCGTTCGCCAGCGTCATTGCATCGGCAGAGTATGGGTCGTAGGAGGTCTGTACCGCATAGCGCACGGTTTTCCCGTCGGGCGAGATGAACTGTCGAGCGGCCTGACTGAACTGCTGGTCCTTGAACGCATCCGCGGGGAGATAGAAGCCGGTTGCCGAATCAGAATCGCCGATCTCGCGGGCGGGAGCCCGAAGCTGTGCGGCGACCTGTGCTAGTCCACCGAGTAGCTGAACGTTGCTGTCCACCAAAGCCCCGACTCCGTTCGACAACTGACGTGCGCCGTCGGCGAGTGCGCCGACGCCGGACTCGAGTTGCGAGACCCTGTTCCCGAGGTCCTGTCCACCGATGGTCTGTAGTGCAGAATTCAGCGTTTGAAGAGAACGCTGCAGCTGTGCCATGTCGGTAGAGCCTGGCGCACTCACGCGGCCGAGTTGCGCGGCAAAGTTAGCCACCCTCGCGAGCGACTGATCATCCGCGAGTGCCCGGATGTCGGCCGTTTGCGCGCGCAGTGCCGAGCACTGCGCGATCTGCTGACACCACGGAGCTTCCAATGCGGACAACGCTGGCGCGACCGCGTCTGCCGCAGACTGGGCCCGACGTGCGAGTTGAGACAGCTCAGGCGCTCGCTGGGAGAACTGTCGAAGCGTTGGGGCGGCGCTCGCGAGTTGGTTCACCAACGGCCGGTACTCATCGAGTTGTGGGCCAAATGACGACACCTCGTCTAGCAACCCCGACAGCGGAGCGAGATTGGATGAGATCTGGTCTTCTAGCAGTGCCAGGCCTCCGGCGAGCTGCTCTGATCCGGTCTTCAGGACGGCCAGATCACCCTTGCGGGCCTGTACATCTCCGGTCTCCTCGGTGATCTTGGTACCGATCTGATCGTTCTGCCAAGACAATTGCGCCTGCTGCAGCTTCTCACCGGTTGGCCGCGTCACGCCAATGACCCTGGTCACGCCGGGAATCTGCGCGACGCGGGATGCCAACTGGTCGAGGTCGGCAAGGCCTTGAGCCGTGCGCATGTCGTTCTCGGACTCCACCACCAAGAATTCCGAGATAATGATGTCTTTCGGAAAGTGGCGGTTGAGCAGCGCGTAGCCTTCGTTGCTCCCTGTGTCAGTTGGCTGCCCCTCTCGATCGTCGTAGGTGATCTGGATTGTTGCGGCGACCAGGGCGAGGCCAATCAACGCGACTACACTGATCGCGAGCAGAGGGACCGGCCGCCGGATAACCATGACTCCGACTCTTCTCCAGTAATCCCGCGTCAGGTCACGGCGGGGAAGGCCGGCCCCTCTCTTGGCAGCGAAGGAGAGCACGGGGGGCAACAATGTCACCGTCGCCAAGAATGCGAATGCTATGGCGATTGCGCAGGCCGGCCCCAAAGTGTTGAACACACTGAGCTTGGCGAAGGCCATAGCCAGGAAGGCTAGGGCCACAGTGCCCGCCGATGCGAGAACCACGCGGCCGATAGTTGCATTCGCGTGGGCAATAGCGGCATCAGGAGAGTTGCCTGCTCGAATACCCTCATGATAGCGGCTGATGAGGAACACCGAATAGTCAACTCCGGCACCGAAGATGATGACGGTCATGAACATCGAGGTGAACTGGGATACCGGCATGCCCAGCTCGCCTAGTCCAGATAGAACTCCGCGACCCACGGCCAAACTCATGCCCACGACAAGCAGCGGCATCAGCGCGGTGAACACCGAACGGTAGACGACGAGGAGGATCACGGCGATCAGCAGCACGGTGGCGACAGTGATCAGGACCAGATCCGACTCGCCCACGGCGAGTTGGTCGCTAAAGGTCGCGGGTGGGCCTGTCACACGGACTCTCGTCTCAGTGTCGCGAAAGATTCTCTCCGCGGTGTCGCGTACCGCTGCGACCGCCTCCGCGGTATCGGGTCCCCCGAGTGTGCCGGTCACTCCCACGGGCAGATACCAGGCTTGCTTGTCTTTGCTGAGAGCCTGACTCGCAGTGAGGGGATCGCTCAGCAGGTCTCGGACGGCGATGACGTGCTTGTCGTCCGCCCGCAGGGTGTCGACAAGCACGTGGTATCGATCGCGGGTGTTGTCGGACAGGCCTGCACTGTTCTCCATCACAACGAATACGGTGGTCTTGGCGCCGCGCTCGTCGAAAGAGGCGCCCATACGGTCCAAGGTCTGAAAAGACGGGACTCCGGCCGGGATCGGATCCACAGATTGTTCCCGTACCACTGACTCCAGTTGAGGAAAGAGAAGGCCTAAGCCGATAGCGGCACCGAGCCAAACCAGCGTCACAATCCCTTTGCGGCGGAGGGTAAACCATGCAACCCGCTCAAGGGTCGGACTGTATTCGCCGAGTTTCTCGCCCCCTCTCGACGAGCGGGTTCGAATGGGAGACGAACTCACCATGTGCAATATCCTCTCGACCTGAAGTGGGCGACCCAATCGTTCGGATCCGTCTGGCGAACGTCCGTGCGGTGGATGATTGTCACTTGTGGTGGTGCTCGGCCATGTCTTCGACCTCCTCGAGAGTGGTGGGCAGGTGGTATGGGGGGTGCTCTTACCTGAGATGCGGTATCGGCCCCAGAAGTCGGGATCCCCGACGACACACTCCGCCCGCCCCTCAGCGGTCGTAAATACAGCGATCGCGCGGGCGCCTTTCAGGAGCCCGTCGAGCTCATCATTCTTCTGAATCCGGCCATACCAGGTGTATAAGCCGTTCAGCGGCTGGAAATAACCTCTTATTTTCGCTTCGACATGGATCTCCGTCCCACGGCACACCAGGGTTCCTTCGCCGGAGTAGTCGAGGTCATGGTCGTCAGACATGCAGCCCTACCTTCTTCGCATTGAGCGTTGACAAATAACGCGGTTCGTGGATACTAGCAGTACCAGATACTGCGAGTAATGGGTACTGGGCGCCAGGCCCCGACTCCCAGCCTTGAACGACCGAGGAGAAGACATGACCGTGCAGGATGCCCATATCAAGCCCGACTTTTCACAGGAGGGCATGGCCCGGGTGAACGGGCGCAAGCCCGTCGACATGGAACGATCTGCAGGTCGTCTGTTGCGGTCTTCCGCGGAGAAGTTCTACGACGCGGAGATCGACATCGACTGGGAGTCGCCCTGGGAGGAAGGCAAGTACTTTCTGCCAGAGCACCGGGTGTCGCTATACGGCACCAAACTATGGAACAAGATGACCGAGGAGCAGCGTCGCGAGCTGGGACGCCACGAGATCGTAAGCATCCTCAGTTTCGGCATCTACGCAGAGAACCTCTTGAGTTCGGCGCTCCTGCGCATGTCGGCAAAGGGGGCCCTAACCGATCAGAAGTCCCTATACGCGCTAACAGAAATCGGCGATGAGTCCCGCCATTCCACTATGTTCGCGCGCCTCATTAACAAAACAGGCGTGCCCCCTTACAAGCTCCCTAAGGGCTTCTTGAGCTTCGCAAAGATCCTGCATTTCGTCCCGCTCGGACCGTCGGTGTCCGGAGCCACGCTGCTGATCGAGGAAATCCTGGACCGCGCCCAGCGCGAGGCGATGAACGACCCCAGTATGCAGCCTCAGCTTCGCCAGCTCATGAAGATCCATGTCCTCGAGGAAGCCCGTCACATTACCTTTGCGCGACTGGAGATGATCGAAGGCATGCAGCGTCGACGTAAGGCGACGCGCGCTTGGCACCGAGGGGTGCTTGCCGTCATCGCGAACCTGGCGTACCCGCTGCTCATTAATCCGAAAGTGTACCCCGCAGTGGGAATTAGCCGCTGGCGTGGCGTATGGGCACAACAAACCAGCCCAAACTATCGGACCAACCTGCAGTTCATGTCGGAGCCCATGATTCGGTTCTTCCATGAGGCGGGAATGCTGGAAGGCAAGTTCACAATGGCCATGTGGCGCGCGACGCGGAGCCTTCCCGACGATCTCCGCTGATCTCCGTTCACGCGGCCGAGCCGTCACGGTCGACATCAGTTAGACCTGTGCGGAGCATTCTCGATGGCTTCGCGATCACTTCCGCCTCAACAGATCACCCGCTGCCACTGTGCGCAGGTGATGTGTTGTGCCAACGAACCCACGAGGGAGAAAGCATAAACATGGCATCTTCAACTACCCGGCGCGCCTCGCGCGCCGCCGCCAAAACCGACTCAACCGACGACCCGATTTCGACCAAGATTCTGATCATCGGAAGCGGGTTCTCTGGTCTCGGGATGGCCGCACAGCTAAGACGTCGCGGGTACAGCGACTTTCTAATCCTGGAGAAGGCAAGCTCCGTCGGTGGAACCTGGCGCGACAATACCTATCCGGGCTGTGCATGTGACGTCCCGTCGCTGATGTACTCGTACTCATTCGAAAGTCGAGGTAGCTGGTCGAAGGTGTGGTCGTCACAACCAGAAATTGAGCGGTATCTACAAGACGTCGCGGACAAGCGCGGCGTGACACAAAAGATTCATTTCGGTCAGAAGTTGGTTTCCGGATACTGGAGCGAGTCAGAGTCGCGGTGGCACCTGCGTACTGAGTCCGGACGTGAGTACATTGCTCAGTTCGTAGTTTCAGGAGTCGGTGCGCTGCATATCCCCAATTTTCCCGAAATTTCGGGGATTGAGGACTTTAAAGGCGAAGCGTTTCACTCCGCACAGTGGGATCATTCGGTGGATCTGGAGGGCAAGCGTGTCGCCGTGATCGGCACTGGTGCCAGCGCTATCCAGTTTGTGCCGTTCGTACAGAAGGAGGCCATGTCCCTCAAGGTCTTCCAGCGAACCCCTGCCTGGGTCCTACCCCGCAAGAATTTCACCGTTCCGCCGGCCCTGCGGACTCTTCTGAGCAGACTCCCGATTGCACGTCGTATCGCCAGGTGGTCGGTGTACTGGGGTGCGGAGAGCCTAGCCTTCGGCCTCAACGGTCACTCCAACCTTATGCGGCCAATCGAACGGGTCGCTCGGTGGAACATTGAACGCTCCATCTCTGATCCGGCACTACGCAAGAAACTGACCCCGTCATATCGCATCGGCTGTAAGCGAATTCTGGGGTCAAACGACTATTACCCTGCACTTGCGGCGCCCAACACCACCGTCATCAGCGATCGGATTGAGAGGGTCACCGCTGATTCCATCATCACCTCAGACGGCGTCGAGCACCTCATCGACGTAATTATTTATGCGACCGGTTTTCACGTGACTGATGGTTTCGATCAGCTCGCCCTGAAAGGTGCCACTGGCGAGGATCTCCCGTCCCACTGGCATCAGACGGGGATTAACACGCACCTGGGCATCACGACCAAGGGTTTTCCCAACCTGTTTTTCCTCCTCGGACCCAACACGGGCCTCGGCCACAACTCAGTGGTGTTCATGATCGAGCAACAGATCAAATACATCATGAAGGCCATCGACACAGTAGAAAGCCGAGGCGCTGAGAAGGTTGACGTACGCCCGTCCGTGCAAGAACAGTTCAACACCGACATCCAGCGGAAGCTGGCCAAGGGAGTGTGGACCAACGGCGGCTGCACGAGTTGGTATCTCGACTCGCAGGGCGTCAACCGGACCGTGTGGCCGGGCTTCACATGGCAGTACTGGCGCGCCACAAAAGATTTCGACCCCGCCGAGTACGACATCGCCTGAGCCCGAACGCACGGAGAGACACGATTCGTAGAAATGGTGAGACGACAGTGAGCAATTCTGACCGGCATGATTACACAGGCAAGGTGGCAGTGATCACCGGTGCCGCGTCAGGGATCGGTCGGTCTCTGGCACTCCAGTTGGCGGAGCGAGGTGCCGCACTGGCACTGTCCGACATTGATGAGATGCACTTGAAGGAGACTGCAGAACTTTGCCGCACCACGTATGCGGCGACGGTAACCGCCGCCGTACTAGACGTTGCGGACCGCAGTGCGTTTCAGGACTATGCCGACGGAGTGCGGTCAGAGTCGGGCCACGTCGACATGGTGTTCAATAACGCCGGCGTGGCCTTGGGCGTCGACGTGGTCGACATGACCTGGGAAGACTTCGACTGGCTCATGGGCATCAACTTTGGCGGAGTCGTTAACGGGTCGAAGGCGTTTCTGCCTCACCTGATCGCGTCCGGGGACGGACATCTCATTAACACGTCGAGCGTCTTCGGCTTGATCGGAATCCCCAGCCAGAGCGCATACAATGCCGCGAAATTCGGCGTCAGAGGCTTCACCGAGGCGCTCCGACAGGAGATGAAAATCAGTCGATACCCGGTCACAGTGACATGTGTGCACCCGGGGGGTGTAAAAACCAACATCGTCAACAATGCCCGAGGCGTTTCCGCCATGGGGGCAGACACCGCGACTGTCGCCTCGCTGTTCGACAGGATCGCACGAAGCACCCCGGATAAAGCAGCGGCGACAATCCTCAAAGGTATGGACAAGAAGAAGGCACGAGTGTTGATCGGTGCGGACGCCCGCGGTTTCGACTTCGTGGCACGGGTGATCGGTCCCCGCTACCAGGACATCGCGGCGCCACTGACACGGGCGGGTTACGCGGTCGCACGTAGACAGGGGATCCTCAAGTGACCGTCGAACCCGATGCACGTCCGGCTGCCGCAGCCCGCTCACGCACCTTGCGCGTCTCAGAAGTGACCCAGGAAACGAAAGACTCCGTCACCATTTCGTTCGAGATCCCCGATGCCATGGTCGAGGAGTTCAAGCATGTCCCAGGGCAATTCATCACCGTGAAGATCCCATCTGATCGGACCGGTCATGTCGCACGATGCTACTCGTTGAGCAGCTCGCCTCACGTCGAGGACTTCCGTCTCGAGATCGGGATCAAGCGGACGGAGAACGGTTACGCATCGAACTGGCTGTGCGACAACGCGATGACGGGAATGGAGTTGACCGTCCTCCCGCCGTCGGGGCACTTCACGGCTAAGAATCTCGACGTCGATTTTCTATTCTTTGCAGGAGGAAGTGGGATCACTCCGGTCTTGTCGCTGATTAAGTCGGCGCTTGTGTGCGGCGGGGGCGAAGTCACACTGTTCTACGCGAATCGCGATGCCGAGTCGATCATGTACGAGGGCCAACTGGCGCAGATCGCCTCCGAGTTCCCCGAGCGTTTCACGGTCTTCCACTGGTTGGAGTCGGCTATGGGGATTCCGGCACCTGAGGATGTCGAATCCGCCATACGTGAGCACCGCGGTGCACAGATCTACACCTGTGGTCCGGCGCCGTTCATGGATCTGGTTCAGAAGTCGGCGGAGGCCTGCGGTGTTGAGCACGCCTCGGTACATCGAGAAGTCTTTCAGTCACTGACCGGAGATCCATTCGAGACAGCCACGATGCGTCAGCTCAGTGACGACGATGGTGTGGCGACCGCCACGGTCTATCTGAATGGGCAGTCCATCACGACTGAGTGGCCGCGCAACACTCCGTTGCTCGACGTGCTATTGGCCCAAGGTCACAATGCCCCGTACTCCTGCCGAGAAGGGGCCTGCAGCGCGTGCGTATGCAAGCTGGTTGAGGGTGATGTAGAAATGGCACAAAACCACATCCTCGTTGAAGATGACATTGCCGACGGTGAACGGCTTGCGTGTCAGGCACTTCCGCTGACGGATGCAGTCACGGTGAGCTTTGATGACCTCTGAGATAGCGAGCGAGTCGCGAGGATCGCGGCACCTCGAGGTCCTCTCCTCCGACGGAACCAGGTTGTTCGCCCAGGAATTCGGCTCGGGCCGGGATGCTCCACTTCTAGTCTTTAGTCACGGCTGGGCCTGTCAGGGGCGTTTCTGGCGGCCACAGATCGAACAGTTCGCGGCGACGCATAGGGTAGTGGTCTACGACCAACGCGGACACGGGTGGAGCGACCGGGGCCGGGTACCGTTCTCGGCGAGACTTCTGGCCGATGACTTGGAGTCCGTAGTTCGGGCGGTAGCCACTCCCACCGACAAGGCTGTCGTGGTCGGACACAGCATGGGAGGTATGTCCATCATGAGCTGGGCAGCTGAGTACCCAGCCTCGGTGTCGGAGCTGGCCCGCGGAGTAGTACTGGCAAGCACCGGGCCATCACAGTTGGTGGATCGGTCAACGTTACTCAAAGTTCCCCGCCAGCTACGACCGAGACTTGAACGGGCCTTCGCGGCTAGTCTTGCGGTCGCGGGACCCGAGATGCAGGACACGCGTTTGTCTCGCCGCCTGATTCGTTACGGAACCCTGGGCCCGGGCGCGACTGTCGAGGTAATCGATGAGTGCGCCGACATCGTGTTGCGATGCCCACCACAGGTGCGGGGGATGTGGGGTGCGGTTTTGGCGACAATCGACGTCAGCAGGGGTGTTGACTCGCTGACAGTGCCGGCGGCGGTCATCGTGGGCGATGCCGACAGACTGACCCCGGCGGCCCATTCGGTGGATCTCGCAGCGCGACTGGGTCGGCAGGGCGTTCTATTTGAATTCACTCTTCTCGACAAGGTCGGTCACATGTCCAACCTAGAGGCCGTTGAAGACTTCAATTCAGCTGTGGCCAGGTTAGACAGATCCGCTTGAAGCTCGTTTCGACCCATGTCTCTGCCGACTGCATGCGTGCGCCACGTGCTTATTGGGGCGACGGTCAACCATCCTGGTAGCGTGGTGGGTCATGTCTGTAGTCCGTCGAATCTCCGCAGCCCCGGTGAAAGTGCAACGTCGTGTGCGCGATGCACGAAGCACGCGTTGGGACGACCACCGCGCTATCGTGAAGGCTGAACTCGTCGACGCGGCAATACGCGCGATCGAGAAGTTTGGCGACGCTGTGAGCATGGACGACTTCGCGGAAGAGGCAGGGGCGTCGAAGCCGAAGCTTTATCGCCATTTCGGTGACCGAGCTGGGCTCTATTCCGCTGTGGCAGCACGTTTGGGTTCGATGATGTGGGAGTCCGCACAGTCAACTCTGCTCTCCGGACAGCAGGACTCCGTCGACGAGCTCTTCCGGTCAGCGATCTCCGCATACGTGTCATTGGTCGACGAGCATCCGGCGGTCGTCCGCTTCCTCATGACGAACCACATGTTTCAGTATTCTGAGTCCGGCGAGGGAGGGGCCGCGGATCAGCTGAGATCGGCAATGGATATTATTTCCGACGAGTTCGCCCGTAGCCTCCAATCGGTCGGTGCCGACGAGTCCCTCGTCGCCGTCGTAGTGGCCTCCATCTTGGGGGCGGGCCTATCAGCTACCCAATGGTGGATCGATCACGGTCGGCTCAATGGAATGAGCAAGGACCTGTTCTCCGCGCACCTTTATCAGACGTCGTGGGGGATCATTGACGGCGCTGCGGCCACAGTGGGCGTTCGCTTCCGCAGAGACAGACCCTTCGGCGACCCCGCGTTCGCCACTCGCCTCGGACTAGACTGATCCCGCTCGCGAGAGACGGTGCCGCCCCAGTCTCCGCCCTCAGTATTTGATCACAACTGTGTTCCTTATCGCGAGGAGCACTTGTCCAAGTGTCGGATGGGCGGGTCGAACGACTCGTCGTCTACCACCTGATCTAGTGTCATCACGTCGCCCCCGGTGATGAAGCCGGCGAGCCAGTCAGGCCCCAGGTCTGGCGCGACCAGTAGGACCGAATCAACTCGTAGGAACTGATGCCCACGATCTCGTGGTTCACCCCGTCGGACTCCGGTAGCGACCCACCTCAGTCGATCCAGATGCGAAAGGGCCGGGCTAGGGCCAGCCACTCACCGATGCGGTGCTGGCAGTTCTTCTAAACGGCGGACCTTAGGGATCTGGCGGCGGAGTCCAGTGAGGTGGCAAGGCTCGACTCAGTGTCAGTTAGAACCGCCGCGGCCTCGATGACGTGGTCGAGCCGGGTAGCAGCGGTCGAGCCCTTGTGTACGGCCGCCTGAGCGACTGATGTCCATGCTGCAGCCGCTCGGTGAGCATCTCTGGCAAGGTCGCTGGTTGCAGCATCGCCGGTCAGTCGGGCGATCTCGTCGCAGCCACACGCGAGTAGTCGTCGGAACAGGCCACCACCCGTACCTGCCTTCTCGATGAATGCACCAAGACTGAATAGGTGGACTTCGAGCACGTCGGAGGGCAGCTCATGCCAGAGCACCACGTCAGAGGATAGTGCTAGGGCTGCGTCTATTCCGTGTGTCCCCGAGTGTTCGACAGGGCCGGCGATCGTGGATCCTGCGGGCGCGCGCATGCATGCCGCAGATTGCGCGAACGCCTCCGCAGCCACGACGGCGATTGACGGTAGCGCCTCGGGCCAGTCAATGCGGAAGAGCGTATGTCGGGTCGGCTCGGGGAAGGTCATCGAGCGTCGGGCTCGCGCCAGCGCGTCGAAGGGAACCTGTTGAATTTCGACGCGATCGTTGTCTGCGACGTAAGCGATTTCTGCGTCGCTGTCGTAGCCCACTATGACGATATCGTGGCGACTCATGCGCAACTGAACGCGCAGGTAGGGCAATTCAGCAATTTCGGCCCACACGAGCGCGGGCCGGCCGCGGTCGAGTTCGTCGCGGACGAGATCCCACCCTAGCTGGGGATCGTCGGTGGACCGGACCTCCACCGTAGCGCCGAGACGGCGGGGGAGGTCCATCTCGAAGTCAGGACCACGTCCTACCAGATACAACGGCGGCACGAGGGCGTCGGTGCGAACATACGTGAGCGAGAGTGCTCCGCCCAGAGCGAACACCAGACCCTCGTTCGGTGGCCCGTCGAAGCCTAGTCCCGACCACTCCATCAAGTCGCGCATCGCGCTGGAGCCGCAATGGCCGCCCATTCGGTGTGGATAGGTGTCGAGCAATGACTCGGACATTGTCATGGTCTCCCTAGTGGTGGTGGACACTGTGCGACGGGATCTGGCCGACAGGTGGTGGCACGGGTGTTCGAGCGGGCAGTAACCTGCGGCGGTAGCCCGCCGGAGCGCACACTATGCGCGGAATGCGTCGGACGGAGCTGGCCGTCCCGAGAAGATCAGAGGGCCGTAGGCATGCCGCAGGCCCGCCAGGATTTCCTCGAGGGGCAAGTCGTTGTAGACGCCGCGTTCGTGCACGTACTCCATGTGCGCGGAGCCGTCCGCCGCGTGCGCGTGAAACAACGCGTCGCGATCGCCGGTGAAGTCGATAGGTGGGACCCCGAATCGAGTGCACAATTCAATGTTGAACGCGGGTGTAGCTTTCAACCAGCGCCCCTCGATGTAGACGTGGCTGTATCCGTGATATACGAAGACGTCGGTTCCCATGAGTTCGCGCAGCGCGTCGGTCTGCAGATGATTGCGTACATCAGCGAAGCCGAGCCGGGCCGGTATGTTTGCCGCGCGGAACGCGGCTGTCAGTACGACCGCTTTGGGTACGCAGTACCCACGTCCGGACTCGATGACATGGCTGGCCCGGTAATGATCGGGCTTGTCAGAGACGGTGTAGGGGTCGTAACGGATCTGGTCTCGGACTGCGGCGAAGAGGCGCCGCGCCTTCTCGCGATCGGTGTCCGCGTCGCCGACCGCGTCTTGGGTGAAGGCCTGCACGGTCGCGTGATGGATGTCGAGGAAGGTCGATGCTGTGAGCGCCGCCGCCGGCCTTTCCGCTGCCGCGGGTGATGTGGTCATGGTGTGGCTCCGATCAGTTCGGACCTGTCGAGCGACGAACGCTGTGCGATCGTACGCTTCGCGTTCATGAAATCCTTGGGTCTGTTGACGCAGTCCGCGGCGATCAGCTCGCCGTCGTTGAAGTAGTAACAGGTGAAGTCACGGTCGTGGTCAGGGTCACCGCTGACCAGTACCTCGTCGTACCCGGTGTTGAGCCCGGCGATCTGCAGCTTCAGATCGTATTGATCGGACCAGAACCAAGGCAGCGCGGTGAGACCGGCTTCGTTGCCGCAGATGGTCGCTGCCGCGACCTTGGCCTGCTCGGTGGCGGCCGCCACACATTCGAGGCGGACGCGCCTGTCGTACCGTGCGATCCGTTGGTTGACGCAGTCGCCGGCGGCGACGATGTCGGGGTCGCTGGTGCGTGCATGGTCGTCGACGATGACTCCGTCGTCAACCTCGAGGCCCGCGGCGACCGCGAGATCCGTGTTGGGAATGATGCCGACACCGACGATGACGAGGTCCGCGGCCAGGGTCTCACCGTCGGCGAGCACCACCTCTTCGACTCGCCCCTCCCCGCGAAAACCCTCGACCAACGCGCTGGTGCGAACATCGACACCCTCGGTCCGGTGGGTACGGTCGAAAAACCTCGAGACCACCGGCGCGGTCACCCGCTCGAGCACGCGTTCCGCAGCCTCGAGAACAGTGACGTCCACACCCTGAGCTCGAAGTGAGGCGGCCGTCTCCAGGCCGATATAGCCGCCGCCGACGATGACGGCCCGGCAACCTGGCACCACCGCGGCACGGATGGCCTCGACGTCGGTGGCGGTGCGCAAGTAGTGGACGCCCGTCAACTCGGCGCCCGGAACGGTCAGCGCGCGGGCGCGCGCGCCGGTGCACAGTGCCAGCGTGGCGTAAGACACCACGTCTCCACTGTTGAGGGTGACGGTGTGCGCGGAACGGTTGATCGCCGTCGCCGTTCCGTCCACGAGCTCGATCCGCTGCTTGTCGTAGAACTGACGTCCGCGGATCGCGCAGTCATCAAGCTGTGATGCACCTGCCAGGTATGCCTTGGACAGCGGTGGACGCTGGTAGGGGAGCCTGCCCTCGTCGCCGATCAGCAAGACATCCCCGGCCCATTTCTCCTTTCGGAGAGCGCCCGCGAGTTGGACGCCGGCGTGGCTCGCGCCGAGGATGACGACCTGATCAGCCGTCACATTTCCCCCTTGGGGGTCAGGCGAACCATCATCTTGCTGATCCCACGGACAAAGTTCGATTGCACGTACTCCGGCTCACCCACCACCTCGATGTTGTCGAAGCGAGGGAGGAGCTCCTCCCACAGGATGCGTAGCTGGAGCTCGGCGAGCCGGTTGCCCATGCAGCGGTGTACACCGAAACCGAACGCGATGTGGTTGCGGGCGTTGGCCCGGTCGATGATGAGCTCGTCTGGACGCTCGAAGACGCGCTCGTCTCGGTTGCCCGAGGCGTACCACATCACCACCTTGTCACCCTTGCGGATGAACTGGCCGCCGAGCATGACGTCCTTCTTGGCGACCCTGCGCATGTAAGCAAGAGGGGTCTGCCAGCGGATGATCTCCGACACCGCGTTGGGGATGAGGTCGGGGTTGGCCTTGAGCTTCTCGAACTGCTCGGGGTATTCGTTGAGGGCCAGCACTCCGCCGCTCATGGAGTTGCGGGTCGTGTCATTGCCGCCGACGATCAGCAGCACGAGGTTACCGAGGAACTCCATGGGGCGATCGTCGAGGAGGTTCTTGGTGTCCTCGTTGCTTTGCAGCATGGTGATGAGGTCGAAGCCAGGCTCTTCGCCGGCCACGGTACGTGCCGCCTTGTCCCGCCACAGCGAACTCAGGCCTTGCGCCATCGCGACCATCTCACGGAAGACCCTGTCGTTGTCCGAGGGGCCGCCGTTGGCCTGCTCCATCGAGGTCGCGAGGTCGGACCATTCGACCAGCTTGTGCCGCTTGTCGTAAGGGAAGTCAAGTAGCGTCGCGAGCATGCGTGCAGTGAGTTCGATCGACACAGTCTGGACCCAGTCAAACGGCTCGTTGAGTGGGAGGCCGTCGAGGACTTCGCGGACGCGCGCGCGGATGAGCCCCTCCATCTCACGAAGGTTCTTCGGAGCCACCACGCCCTGCACTGCGGCGCGCTGCTTGTCGTGCCGGGGCGGATCCATCGCGATGAACATCGCGATGTCCATGAAACGCGGGGGCCTGCCGATGATGATGAACGGTTCGGCGGAGAACGCCTCGTGATTCTTGTCGACCGCGATGATGTCGGCGTGTCGCGTGACCGACCAGAACGGACCGAAGGGGCTCTCCGAACGGAAGTGCACCGGCGCCTCGTTGCGGACACGCTCGAAGTACGAGCGCCACATACCCTGGCGATACAGGAACGGGTTACTCAGGTCGATTTCGGCGAGATCGACCTCGTCCACCGGCGGGATCGGGGTCTCGGTGAAGATCTTCTGGCCGTCGGTCCTTGTGACGATTCGGCGGGTCTTGTCATAGACATGCGCCCCCCGGATCTGAAGGTCGATCGGGATCATTGATTGCGCCTTCTCGGCGACGGTGGCTGCGATGCTCATGATTGCATTCCTTCGTCGTTGCGGGTCAGAGTTGGAATTCCGGGAGGCGAACAGTCAGGCCGTCCCACTCCTCAGTCGCGATCATCTGGCAGGACAGCCGCGAGGTTCCTTCCCGTTCCGGATGCATGCTCAGCATCTCTTCCTCGCCCTCGCCGCTGCGCCCGACGGTCTTGATCCACGCCGGGTCGACAATGACGTGACACGTACCGCAGGCCGCTTCGCCACCACAATCACCGTCGATGCCGGGGACGGCTTCGTCGACGGCGGTCTGCATGAGCGACTTCCCCTCCACGAGATCGGCTTCGTAGTCGTCTCCATCGTGGGTGATGTATGTGATCGTGGCCATGGCCACCTCCTTGCACGTATGAGGTTCCCCTTGAGTGTGAATGTGCGGATCCCGACCGATCCATGTGTGAACGTCGCAATCTGTTGTTAATCTGGCTCACGTGACCCTCGGTGAATCCGGTGTGCCCCCGTTGGCGTTTGCACAGCTTCTCGACAGCGGTGCGCTGGGCACGGAGGCGACGAGCGCATTCGGTCGGATAATGGCCCAGGAGGGCACCGACCTCAGAACGTTGATCACGCAAGAAGCGCAGGTGCCGATGCAATGGTTTCATGACGTGTATCCGACGATGGGGCCGCACGACGGGTTTCGGCTGGGCCTCGCATTCGCTGAGCACGCTCAGCTGACCTCCTTCGGTCCACTGAGCCTGCCGCTGGTCAGTGCCGGGTCGGTCGTTGACATCGTCGAGTTGCTTCGTTTTCTGCCGTTGATCTCGACGGCGCTAAGTGCGGACTTTCATCATGGCGCCAGTGGTCTTACCATCGGTCTCGCAGGGCGCACCGACAGCGCGGGTACCGACTGCTTTGCCGTCACTTATGGGGGCCTGACCGTTCTGCGTCTGGTGAAAATACTCACAGGAGATGTGTCCTCAGCAGAGTTACACCTGACCTGCCCGGCGCCGACCGAGCCGCTGAACGTGGGAGAGATAGGGCATCGAGTCGTCTTCGATGCGCCAGCGTCATTTGTTCGCATACCAGCCGAGGCGCTTCATGAGGTGTGCCGCTTTTCCGATCCCGTCGCCTACCGGATCGGTACCGCCGAACTGCGACGGCTCTGCGATCAGCGGCGTCACAACTCGTACACGCAGCGCGTCCGAGCCCAGTTTGATGCAGACCCTGCTCGAGTCAACGCTAGTCGGATCGCAGCAGAGCTGTCGGTATCGGTAAGCACACTCAAACGGCACCTACACGCCGAGGGCACCACCCTGCGCCGCCTACGACAGCAATTCATGCAGGAGCACGCCATCCTCCGACTTCTCGATCCCGGCGTCGGAATCGGCCAGATTGCTACCGAACTGGGGTACTGCGACGTCGCAAGCTTTTCTCATGCGTTTGCTCGGTGGGTCGGCTGCTCCCCGTCGCAGTTTCGACTTCGACGTGCACGCCCGCCAGCCGCATGAATGCTCGACCAGCCCAATCGGGGCGTCAGCTGATTACACCACAACGAATTTCGCGACTGGTTCATAACGTTTCGATACGGTAACCCGGGCCCGCCCCGTCCGAAGCGCACGGTCGTTACAAGTCAGCCAGCATCGCCTACGCGGCAATTCTCAGCCACACCTCAACGTCTGCCGCCTCGCCGAGGACACCAGCCGGTTCGTTCTAGCCACCGTTATGGCATTCACCGAACGAATCCAGTCGGGCCTTCGGGACATTGCAACACCGCAGCAACGACGTTTGATAGACGCACACATGCGATACCGCCACGAGAATGTTTCGGTCGTCACCCTCGACCGCGAGATCATGATCACCGACGACGGTTTTCGCACACCAACTGCCCGACCGACCGACAATCTGGGCGGCCTGCTACGTCACGTAACGAGGCCATTCGCCGCATCGAGTGACGACGATCACGCCATGTTAATGTTAACTAGCCGCAATTTCCCGCTTGCCGAATACGACATGGGGCCGAGGATGATGCCGGCCGGCGCGGGAGGACGACTCGGGCGCCATCTTTACCCCTCAGCCAAGACGCGCACCCGTGACGAATACATTTGACACCGAGCATGACCGACTCTGCCACAGCCGCTTTAGCTGGTAAGGAAACGTGTCAGAGTAGGACGAGTTGTCGGCGCCGAACGTCCGCCGATGTCGCGGACGGCCGATGGTTCGAAGTCAGGCAGAGAGGGAGCCGATCGCTGCTTGCTCGCCGTCGCGGCCACTCCATGTTGCTATCCCTCCGATGAGAACTGCGCCCATGGCGCCTCCCGTGCGGCCGCGGGGCCACTGAATCCCCGTCCGCTCGATCTGGTCCTGCACCAGATTTGCTCAGCCAACAGCTACGGCTTCTTCTCCGGCAGTGGCCAACACCCCTTCACCGGAGTGCCCCATTCCATGAGACATGCCGCACTCAGGGGTGACGTCGCTTGACAGCCAGACGTAATCCAGCTCGTCATCCTCGCGAATCTGGCGATGCTGACGTGTAAGGGCTCGGGACATGCTTGACGTCGTGTCGCCGGGACATCGTTGACGTCTCACGCTTGTCGGTGGTCGCAGTCAGAGTGTGGGGGGTGTCCTTCTCTGCTGAGACTGAATCCGATGCTGAGATCGCTGCACGGGTGCGTGTGGAGGTCAGGTTCCGTGCGGTCACCGAAGTCGCCGACGGTGCTCCGGTCATCGAGGTCGCTAACCGTTACGGTGTCTCTCGCCAAACGGTCACGGCGTGGCGCAAGCGCTATGCCGCATCAGGTCTGGGCGGTTTATCGGATCGATCTCGCCGACCGCGTACTAGCCCGAACCAGATCTCTCCACAAGTGGAGGCGACGATCTGCGAAATGCGACGCACCCACCGGCGGTGGGGTGCCCGGCGCATCGTCTACGAACTCGGACGCCTCGACCCTTATGCGCCCGCGCCCGCGCGGGCCACGGTGCACCGCGTGCTGGTACGCAACGGATTGGTCAATCCTCAAGAGCAGCTACATAAACGGGTCTACAAGCGATGGGAGCGGGAAGCTCCGATGCATCTGTGGCAACTCGACCTGGTTGGAGGTGTGTTCCTGGCTGGCGGCCGGGAATGCAAACTGTTGACCGGCATCGACGACCATTCCCGCTTCGTCACCGTCGCCGCGGTTCTCGAGCAGCCCAGTGGCAGTGCCGTGTGTGAAGCGTTCGTCGGGGCGATGAATCGATGGGGCGTGCCGTTCGAGGTGCTCACCGACAACGGCAACCAGTTCACCGGCAGACACACGCGGCCGTTGCCGGTTGAGGTGCTCTTCGAGCGGACGTGTCGCGAGTACGGCATCACCGCGCGGTTGACCAAACGCCGGTCACCGACCACGACCGGCAAAATCGAACGATTCCATCGCACATTGCGCCGGGAGCTTCTCGACGAGACTGGCGCCTTCGACACCATCGAGACCGCGCAAACGGCTATCGACGAATGGGTCCACGCCTACAACACCTGCAGACCGCATCAGTCGCTGAACATGGCCACCCCTGCCAGCGTGTTCCGCAGTCGCAGCACCGATCCCGACACCATGCCCAGCAAGCCTGTTGGTGCCGAGATCCGACCGGAAGCCGAAGTCGTTCGGCCAGCTCCAACCGTGGCCGATCAGTCGAGTTCCGCCATTGAGTTCGACACTGTCGTGCCGCCGTCCGGTGTAGTGACTATTGCCGGTGTGCAACAGGTGTGGGTCGGAAAGAAACTATGCGCAGCGCAGTGTCGTGATGTGGGCTGACCTGTCGAGCGTGTACATCATCTGCGACGACATCGTGATCAAGACGGTCCGGTCGAAGCTGACCACCGCAGACCTGCAACGACTCCGCGCCCGCGGCACCCGCCCGGGCCGGCCCAGACCGGCGCAAGCCGCGTTCGACACCTCCACCGCCACCCATCGGCCGCGAGCTATCGAGATCGACCGGACCGCGAACCGCGACGGCATCGTCATTGTTCGTGGACATGAACTCGCCCTCGGCGTCGTGACGGCCGGCAGCCGGGTCACCCTGCGGATCGACGGCGAGTTGATCCACGCGACCAACGGCACCCACCTGATCAAGACGCTACCCAATCCTCTTGACCTAGAGAATATGTGGTTCCCCCGGAATCGTGGAGGACTCCTCTATGCGGCTTCGGGCTCGGTGACTGCGGTGTTCTCGTAGTCGACCGGACTCATCATCCCGATCGCGCTGTGGCGACGCTGGTGATTGTAGAAGCCGTAGCACCACTCCAACACGACCGCCTGCGCCTCCATGATAGTATGGAACTCGTTGCGTGACAACACTTCCCACTCCAAAGAAGAGAAGAATGCCTCCGCTGCGGCGTTGTCGAAACACGATCCGACCCGGCCCATCGACTGCCGGATACCCATCTTCTGGCACAGCCTGGTGAACCGTTTCGCGGTGTACGTCGACCCACGATCGGTGTGGAAAATCAGCTTCTGCGCATCGTCGTCACGCCATATCGCCTGCTTACCGCCCCGCGTGGCGACCGCCATCTCGATCGCCGCACACGCCAACGCTGCATCCGGGTGGCGACTGGTGGCCGCACCGAGCAGGCGGCGACTGTAGAGGTCGATGACCGTGGCCAGATACAGCTTGCCCGCCGCGGTCGGGATCTCGGTGATGTCGCCGACCCAGCGTTGGTCGGGGCACTGTGCGGTGAAATCGCGACCCAACAAATCGGGGAACTTCGGGGCGGTCTTGTCCTGGCGGGTCAGCCCGTTGCGCCGGCGGATCCGCCGCGCGACCAGGCCCTGACGACACATCGAATCAGCGACAGTCTTCTCGGTCACCGTCCACCCGTCAGCACGCAGATCCGCATGCAGGCGCGGTGACCCGTGCAGGCCGCGGGCCTTGTCGAACGCCACCGCCACGGCCCGGTCGATGGTGTCCCGGCGATAGTCGCGGGTGGTGTGCAAACCCGTTGCCGCACCCGGCGATTGGGTCCGCTTATGCCATTTGTAGAACCACGCCTCGCTGACCCCGAGCAGCCGGCAGGACACCGCGTGTGGCACCCGATAGTTGGTCCTCTGGTCGGCGATAAAGCGTGCCACGCTCACTTCGTCGCCTCCTTCACCCACAGGACCACTGATCGCTTGAGGACATCACGCTCCATGCGCAGCTCGGCGACCTCGTCACGCAACCGTTTGAGCTCAGCAGCGTCATCAACGGTCAGCTCGCCGCGGCCCTCCCGCTCGGCGCGCGCCCGGTTGACCCAGTTACCCAAGGTGCCCTCGTTGACCCCCAGGTCTCGAGCGACCTGGGCGATCGGCTTACCTGTCTCCTCGACGATCCGGACCGCCCCATCACGAAACTCCCGGTCGTACTTCTTCCGCTTCTCTGGCATCGTGCTCCTCATTATCGATGCCTCTACGGTTCGGGGGGAACCTCACTCTTCCGTGAGGGTTTGGCGGGTGGGATGAGCGGAACGCTTGATGCCATCGGCTCTCGCGCCAACTCGATATACCCGCCGGGGATGTTCGGTGTTCCGGTGAACCTCGGTTCCTACGGTGGGATGTTCTCGGATCACCTTATGAGTGCGCCTGGCCTCTCCTCGCTTTTTCAGCACGCGCAGAAGCAGATGGTCGACAAATACCCTGACGTGATCGCGCGTGATCAGTCAGCTGAGGTGATGTACAGCGCTCCCGGAGCAGCCGACGTACGGGTCGATCTCCAGTTCGCCGACGACATGGGCGACTTGTGGCGTCGACGGCACGGTCAGCAACCCGAGCCTGTGATGGAGGACGAGTAGGCCAAGTCTCCGAGTCCGACCCACGTCCGAAATGATAAGAACGTCATAACACCTAATCGCAAGGCGCCAGACCTTGGTCAGTCGCCTCTAAGAGCAGAGCCACTCGATGTCGACCACTATGCCCAAACAAACGCCCCGAAGATTGCTCCCTTCACCCTTCGTCAAGGGCGTGTGCGACGTGCTTTCGCAGACAGATCATCCGGGACTCACCGGTTCCGAGATCGACTCCTTGCTCCAGATGGTGGGAGTCAGGCAGCGTAAGCCGGGCGGCAACAAGCGCGACAGCCTGTACGTCACTCTCTACAACGTCCAGGTTCGACAGCAAGCCGGCAACGTCATGGGCGGATTCATCGCAAAGGCCATGAATCCTAGCCGGTATGCCGCTCAGCCAGCT
This sequence comes from Gordonia westfalica, assembly GCF_900105725.1. NCBI lineage: Bacteria > Bacillati > Actinomycetota > Actinomycetes > Mycobacteriales > Gordoniaceae > Gordonia > Gordonia westfalica. The sequence continues at coordinate 59,578 of NZ_FNLM01000036.1, read as the reverse complement.
CGTTTCGACGAGCTGCGCGACCAGCTCAACCAGTTCCTCGTGTACTACGGCTACGCAGTTAACGAAGCGGGCAAGCTCGCATCCGGAGCGAAGGCATCCAGCATCTCCGAGGGTGCCGCCCTGGCCGGACGACTTCAAACTGAGCTGAGGCGCCGAGGGTGTCACAGCGAGTTATTCCGCTACTGCGACGAGGAACTCATCGGGCGTTCTCTGTTTCATGCAATGTCGGAAGCGTCGAAGAGCATCCCAGCAAGAGTCCGCGGCATCACGGGGTTGGCGGGTGATGGCGCAGCTCTTTACGACGGCGTCCTCGGAACCAATCGCGAGCATCCCGCCTGGTCCATCAACGCCCATGAATCAGACTCCGACATCAGCGAGCACCGCGGCTTTAAAAGCCTGCTCGTTGGGATCCACGGGCACTTCCGAAACCCGCGCGCGCACTCCAGCCGAATCTTCAATGATGAGGTTCTGAACGATTTCTACGACGCGTTCTCGCTCTCCTCCTACGTACATCGTCGGCTCGACTCAATGAGGAGATTGACCGCACCCCACTGAGCCGAAAGCTTGGCTTGCGGCTATCCGCGCCGAGGAACGATTGCTCGGGTCGCTGCTCACGGTCTCAGGTCCGGACCACACCAGAACCAACGGCCCGCTCTAGATCCGCTATGACGAGTCCTCTCATCCGTTTCATCACGACCGGCTTTCTGGGTGCCCACCCCCTCGCTGCGAACGTCACCAATCTGCTCATGCGGCTGCCGACCTCCGGGAGGGCGGCAGATCAGCGCGCCCAGCGAGTGGCGCCGCCAGAATGTCCTATCGCGCCGATATCCTGCCTACGTGCCTCCCCGGTCGCGGGAGGACGTGCTGCGCGATCAAGGGTGAGTGATGATTGACGAATCGGCGGTCGTCGAACAGTTCCTCGAGCTAGCTCGGGGCACGAGCAGCTCGCTGATCAGCTTCCTGCCGGCGTTCGAGGACGCCGTCACAGTTCCGGAAACATCGACTATCGTGCGGACGCACTTTCTCGCACATGATGCCAACGGAGCGCCTGCTGTGGAGCAGCTCGCAGGAGCGATGGCGTCTGCGGCCATGGATTTCTGTTTAGCACGTTCGAAGATCGAGCGAGCGTATGCAGAGTACGAGGAGACTCGATCGACCGCGGCCATCGTGAGCTTGAATGAGCTGACGTGTGCGGTCTCAGGAGATGCGTGACGTCGTGTTCTCGGGAGATGCTTACCGGCGGTGGGGCCGGTGGGCGTTGAAGTTGCGAATGGTCTTGGTGGTGGTTCGTGCGTGCAGTGACAGTTCTCTGGCGCCGTCGAGCACTCGTAGGTGGTGATCGTCGACGATGATGGTGACGATGGTGCCGGCGTAGGTCGGACTGACTCGGAGGCGTTGGCTGGCCACCATGATCTGACCGCTCTTGGGAACCCGGCGCTGCACGCTCTGCGGCCCTGACGGTGGCGCAGGCGGCAGCGGGGTGCTGGCTTCCCGAACTCCGGTCAAGCGGCGAATATTCTCTAGGTCAAGAGGATTGGGTAGCGTCTTGATCAGGTGGGTGCCGTTGGTCGCGTGGATCAACTCGCCGTCGATCCGCAGGGTGACCCGGCTGCCGGCCGTCACGACGCCGAGGGCGAGTTCATGTCCACGAACAATGACGATGCCGTCGCGGTTCGCGGTCCGGTCGATCTCGATAGCTCGCGGCCGATGGGTGGCGGTGGAGGTGTCGAACGCGGCTTGCGCCGGTCTGGGCCGGCCCGGGCGGGTGCCGCGGGCGCGGAGTCGTTGCAGGTCTGCGGTGGTCAGCTTCGACCGGACCGTCTTGATCACGATGTCGTCGCAGATGATGTACACGCTCGACAGGTCAGCCCACATCACGACACTGCGCTGCGCATAGTTTCTTTCCGACCCACACCTGTTGCACACCGGCAATAGTCACTACACCGGACGGCGGCACGACAGTGTCGAACTCAATGGCGGAACTCGACTGATCGGCCACGGTTGGAGCTGGCCGAACGACTTCGGCTTCCGGTCGGATCTCGGCACCAACAGGCTTGCTGGGCATGGTGTCGGGATCGGTGCTGCGACTGCGGAACACGCTGGCAGGGGTGGCCATGTTCAGCGACTGATGCGGTCTGCAGGTGTTGTAGGCGTGGACCCATTCGTCGATAGCCGTTTGCGCGGTCTCGATGGTGTCGAAGGCGCCAGTCTCGTCGAGAAGCTCCCGGCGCAATGTGCGATGGAATCGTTCGATTTTGCCGGTCGTGGTCGGTGACCGGCGTTTGGTCAACCGCGCGGTGATGCCGTACTCGCGACACGTCCGCTCGAAGAGCACCTCAACCGGCAACGGCCGCGTGTGTCTGCCGGTGAACTGGTTGCCGTTGTCGGTGAGCACCTCGAACGGCACGCCCCATCGATTCATCGCCCCGACGAACGCTTCACACACGGCACTGCCACTGGGCTGCTCGAGAACCGCGGCGACGGTGACGAAGCGGGAATGGTCGTCGATGCCGGTCAACAGTTTGCATTCCCGGCCGCCAGCCAGGAACACACCTCCAACCAGGTCGAGTTGCCACAGATGCATCGGAGCTTCCCGCTCCCATCGCTTGTAGACCCGTTTATGTAGCTGCTCTTGAGGATTGACCAATCCGTTGCGTACCAGCACGCGGTGCACCGTGGCCCGCGCGGGCGCGGGCGCATAAGGGTCGAGGCGTCCGAGTTCGTAGACGATGCGCCGGGCACCCCACCGCCGGTGGGTGCGTCGCATTTCGCAGATCGTCGCCTCCACTTGTGGAGAGATCTGGTTCGGGCTAGTACGCGGTCGGCGAGATCGATCCGATAAACCGCCCAGACCTGATGCGGCATAGCGCTTGCGCCACGCCGTGACCGTTTGGCGAGAGACACCGTAACGGTTAGCGACCTCGATGACCGGAGCACCGTCGGCGACTTCGGTGACCGCACGGAACCTGACCTCCACACGCACCCGTGCAGCGATCTCAGCATCGGATTCAGTCTCAGCAGAGAAGGACACCCCCCACACTCTGACTGCGACCACCGACAAGCGTGAGACGTCAACGATGTCCCGGCGACACGACGTCAAGCATGTCCCGAGCCCTTACACGTCACATCCGGGAACATCGCCACGACACCGGCCGGCGTTCGATCGCCCTTGTTCAGCCGGTCGGACGGTTCGACCATTCACAAGCCGCAGTTCACGTCGCGTAGCGGTCTCCTAGCAACCCGCCGCTTCAGCACTGCAACCTCGAACTATGACGCGCCGGCCGGGGAGCAGTGCTGGCCTGAGGATTCTGACAAGTTAGTGAGAACCCACAGGTGACATGATCATGAGAAACCCCAGTTCGCGACTGACAAAGAGGATGAGATCCTACAAACAGAGAGTCATTCCCAGTCGAACCCATCTGGATCGACGAATTGCCCGGCGTCGGCGGAGATCGACAGCCGATGCGCCCCGGAACCCGCGGCGTCGACGCCGGCGTCCTTCGCCGCGGCTTTTCGACCGTAGAGCGCGAGCTTCACCGACCCCGGGCCGCTCTCGAACTCGACGTATTTGCGGCCGTAGCTCTTCCCCACCGTGAATCCACGGTCGACGTAGAACTGCTTGGTGGCCGCGACGTCGTCGACGCCGAGCAGCAGGACCAGGTCGTCGAACTCGCGAGTCGGCGCACCGGTCGGCTTCTTCGACGAGCTGGCGACCTTCCAGATCGCGCCGTCGGGCGCCTGGACCACGCCGCCGTAGCCCCAGAAGGACTTCTTGGCGGGCTTGAGCACGGTGGCGCCGGCGTCGATCGCGGGATCGAGGAAGGAATCGGCGACCGTAGGGTCGGCGACCACGAGCGAGATCACGAAACCGCGAAAGCCTTGGCTCGGTGATTCCGCGGTCCGGAACCGCAATCGATCGTCGAGTCCGAAAGCCTTGTTGTAGAAGACCTCCGCGGCGCTGATGTCGGGAACTTCGAGGGTGAGTGCGTTGACGTTTGGCATGCTCCGACGCTATGGCGCATCGAAGCGTTCACGCTTCTCGATTCCTGATCGATCAACCGGCGGGGGTTGTTCAGCCGGGAAGATCGACTGCGAGGCGGGCCGCGAAGACGACGACCTGCGCCACCACCAGAACCGCCAACCCGACGGCGAACGCCGCCGCGGTGACGACCACCCCTGCGGAAGCCTTCAGCGCGTCCCACACCGACTTCAGCGTCATGACCGTTCCCCGAGTCGCGTCGTGGCGAATGGGTGGCCTGAGGACTGGTGTCGGAACACCGACATCGGGTCGAGGGACATGGGCTGACCTCCGTGCGGACAACTACCCCGGACGACGGTGTCCGGGGTCACATATGTATCACACATTTACTAGGTACCGCGACTAATTCTCGTAGGTCGCCGCCGAAGGGAGAATCAGTCGAATCACCCTCCCTGCCAGTCCGAGACCGCAACGGTCACGAACCACCGGGAACGCAACAGACGCGACCATTGGAGGAGCCTGCATGTCGATCCTGTCCCCCACCACCGCCCGCCAGCCGCTGGGCCGCGCGATCGCCCGGATCGCGCTCGGAGCCGTCCTGGCGATCGCCGGGATCGGCCACCTGACCGCGCAGCGCGACGAGTTCCAGGCCCAGGTGCCCGACTGGGTGCCGTTCAGCAAGGACTTCGTGGTGCTCGCCTCGGGCGGGGTGGAGATCGCGTTGGGTGCGGCACTCATCGCCCTTCCGCGCCATCGCAAGATCGTCTCGTGGATCGTCGCGGCGTTCTTCGTCGCGGTGTTCCCCGGCAACATCCACCAGTACGTCGACCACATCGACGCTTTCGGCCTCGACACCGACGAGAAGCGTCTCACGCGTCTGTTCTTCCAGCCGGTGCTGGTGCTGTGGGCGATCGCGGCCGGAACCGGGAAGCGTTCCGACTAGCCACTTCATAGCTCGAAACCGCGGTGAGCGCGGTTTCGAGCTATGGATTCGCCGGTTGTTCGCGGCGGGTGCAGGCGTCCTGACATGCGGTGTCCATCCCGGCCCGGACCTGTGGCCGGAAACCCGCGCCGGAGCTGATCGTCAGGGCCGCGACGAGCCCGCCGACGGCGCAGAAGGCCGCGCAGATGTACATCGCCGTCCGGAAGCCGTCGCCGAGAGGCTCTCCGGGGCCGGCGTGGATACCGGCCACCGCGGGCAGCACCGCGACGGCCAGGAGGCCGGCGACGCGGGCCACCGCGTTGTTCACGCCCGACGCGGTGCCGGCCAGCGCGTCGTCGACCGCACCGAGCGCGGCCGCGGTCAGCGGTGCGACGGTGACCGTCATCCCGAGCCCGAACAGCAGGACGCCGGGCAGCACGTGCGCCAGGTAGTCCGTGCCCGGCTGCACGCGCGACATCAGCGCGAAGCCGCCCGCGGCGATCAGCGGACCGACGGTCATCGGCAGTCGCGGCCCGGTGGTCTGCGCGAGCTTCCCCACCAGCGGGGAGCCGAACAGCATGATGAACGTGCTCGGGAACATCGCCGCCCCGGCCTCGAACGCCGAATAGCCGAGACTCTGCTGCAGCTGCAGGGCCAGCAGGAACAGTGCGCCACCCAAGGCCGCGTACACGAGGAGCGTCGTCAGGTTGGCTCCGGTGAACTGCGACGACCGAAAGAGCCTGAGCGGCAACAACGGCGAACGTACCCGCGTCTCGATGACCACGAAGGCGACCAGCGCTGCCACGCCGACGAGACCGGCGGCGGTCGTCCCCGCGGACCAGCCGCTCGACGGCCCCTCGATCAACGCGAAGATGAGGCCCGCGAGACCGAGCGCCATCGTCACGGACCCCGCGACATCGAGGCGCGGCGGTGCGGACGGATCGCGGGACTCCGGCACATGCCGAATCGAGATGACCAGCGCGGCCAACGCCAGCGGCACGCTCAGGAAGAAGGCCCATCGCCACGACGCCGCGTCGACGAGCCACCCACCGACGAACGGCCCCAGCGCGCTGGTCGCGCCGGACATTCCGGCCCACAGCCCAACCGCCGCACCGCGATCCTCCGGCGCGATCTCCGCGTTGATCAATGCCAGGCTGCCGGGCACGACGGCCGCCGCCGCGACGCCCTGGACGAGCCGCGCGACCACAAGCCATTCGATGGTCGGCGCCACACCGCAACCGATCGTCGCCACCGTGAACATCGCCAGCCCGCCGGTGAAGATGAGCCGTCGCCCGTACCGGTCACCGGCGACGCCGCCCAGCAGCAGGAGTGAGCTCAACGTCAACAGATAGCCGTCGAGCACCCACTGCTGCCCACGCAGATCGGTGCCGAGGTCACGCGCGATGGACGGCAGCGCGACGTTCACGACCGTGCCGTCGAGGAATGCGACGCCCGAACCGAGGACCGCGGCGACGATCAGCCATCGGCCCGCGGTCGACGCAGCAGGTATGCCCACAGGGCTTGCATCCGCCGGATGGTTCGCGGTCATGTCTGCCTTCCCGAGACCTCGGGGTCGCTGTCTACCCAGGGTCACGGTCGGATCGGCTACGCGCAACCACCGCCGTCACGGGCAGTCGTGTCGCGCGTCGGCGGCGACGATGCCGACCTGCCCGACGAACTGATGACCACCGGTCTCGTGACGATGCAGGTGCGCACCCGGGAGCAACGCGGCATTCAGGTCCAGGTGTCCGACCGGGACCTCTTCGTCGTCGACGCAGTGGTGCAGCGACAGCGTGACACCGCGTGGCGGTGGTCCGGCGAAGTCGTACTGCTCGATCGCCCACCCGTTCGGCCCCCAGTTCGGCATCGCGAGGAGTACGGCGCGTTTCGGCCCTGCGTAGCCGGCCTCGGCCAGCACGTGCAGCAGGATCGATGCGCCGAACGAGTGGGCGACGAGCAGATCGTCGGGTGCCATCGCGGACAGCCGTGCACGCAACGGATCGGCCCACGCCTGCAGGGACATGTCGTCGCCGGAGAACTCCGGCATGTCGACCGGCACGCCGAGTGCGTCGCCGAGACCGTCGGCGATAGGACGGTCGTCGGTGAATCCACCTGCGCCGTGGACGAACAGCAGACGGGTCATTGCCGATGCCTCCATTGCCGATCCCTTGGTTGGTCCGTACCGATACAGAGAAAGACCCTGCCCGAGGTGCTTTCTCATCGCGATCGGAAGATTTCGTCCATCTGAGGGGCTTCGGAGGGCAATACGCCCTCGGAGGGTGCTCAGGGGGACGAGTTTGTCAGCGATTCGCCGGGCGAGGCACCCGAACCCTCGAGCAGCAGGCCCACCATCGCCTTTGCGTCCGCTTCGGTATAGCCGGGTCCGACGATGCACAGGTTGGAGATGCACGCAGGAACGTCACCGCGCTGACGTCCTTGCTGACCGCTCCCGTGTCCTGCGCCCGCTCGACCAACGAGGCAAATGCCGGGACCAAACTGTCGAAGATCAACGCGTGCAGGTTGTTCAGGCTCGGATCGTCCGAGCTCAGAGCGTCACTGAGTCCGTGTTTGGTGACCAGGAAGTAGGTGAACGCCGAGGTCCACCGGCACAGCGCATCCGTCGGCGGCGGCACGTCGTCGGCGTTCAAGGTCTCGGCGAGCGCCACGCACTCGTCGACCTGATGCCGGTAGACCGCGGTCACCAGGTCGGCGCGCGTCGGGAAGTGCCGGTACACGGTGCCGACGCCCACGCCGGCCCGCGCGGCGATGTCGCGAACCCGGTGATGTAGATCCACCGATCCTCGTACACCGACCAGTTCCATTCCGGCAGCGGCAGAGTCACCGTCGCACGACGACCATCGGGAGCGCGGCCGTCGACCGTCATCGGGCGGAACGACCTCGGCGGGATCACGCCGGCGACCGACGGCGCAGCGGCCACGGTGCTGCCGTAGGTCATCGCCTCACCGACGTCGCCTTTGTAGTTGCGGGTCGCGTCCCACTGACGGGCGATGACCTCGCCCTGCTCACGCTGCAGCAGTCGGGCATTGCCGGCGGCGACTCTGGCGGGTTCCTTGGAGGCGATGCCCTCCCAGGCGCGCATGATCTCGTCGTCGAAGATGCCCGCGTCGTTCATCTCCCGGAGTGCGGGCAGTCCGCCGACGACGTACGCCCGGTGCATCGGCATCAGGTCGGAGAAGATGTTCTTCTGCATCACCAGGATCTGGCCCTGGACCCGGCGCAGATCGTCGGCGGTGATCTCGGCGCCCACACGAGCCAGCGCGCGCAGTCCGCCGGGCAGGCTGTTCACCGCTTGCGGTCCCGCAAGTTCGTTGGCGCGGGCCACGATCGCGTGTGCGACGGGCTGCAGCCGACTGAACTCGAAGATCTCGGTGGCGTCCTTGTAATCCAGGAGGCCACCGCCGAAGTCGCCGCCGACCAGGCCGCCCATGCCGGCGCGCGTCGTCGTCTCCACGAGCCAGTACTGGAACAGCAACGCCTCATACGACGACGGGTCGAGCCCGCGATCGCGGGCCTGCTCGACCAGCCTCTTCAGCGTGCTGGGATCGGTCGGCAACGCCGGGTGCACACCGCCCGGCCCCTACGACGCGTCACGATTGACCAGCGGCAGGTTCAGGGACCGCGAGAGGGAGTCGGCGGATGCCGCACCCCCACCGACCAGCGAACCGAGCGCGACGACCACTGCAACCGCTGCGCAGACCGACCCACGTACGGCCTTGTTCACGACGCTCCCGTTCAGGCCCCCGACATCACGGCCGAATCACATTCGTATAACTGAGGGGAATCTGATCGTTGATGTAGGCAGGCGGAAATTCGACATCGGTAAATCAGTTCGAATCCGCCGAAACGGGTCCGGTCGGCCAGGCGGCTACCCCAAGAGCGCCTTGAGCCGCGCCAGGTCTTCTTCGACCATGCGGGCGTCCCGGTCGAACTCGTCGTCGGACATGGCCAACTGCCGCAGGGTGAACACCACCTCCGCACCCTCGGGATGGGGCAGCACGCGCAGCGGATTGTGCACGGTGTCGCCGTTCGGGAGGATCACGTCGTGGTCGACGACCCCGAATGTGTTCCGCGGAACGAACCGTACGGTCACGGTGCCCATCGGCGACTCGGCCAGGAGGTCGTCACCGCGTCGGACGATCTCCGAACTCGCCAGTCCGGCGGCCCATTTGGGGAGATTGTCCGGTTCCGACACGAATCGGTAGACATCGTCGGCTGCCGCGCCGATCACCGTGCTCACATGACGGCTCCGCATGCCGAATCAGTATTCCGGGTTTGGTGACGTGGTGCCCGGGGAACGTGGGATGGTCACGACTGGGAGCCACGACATGAGGACCCCCGCGACGATGAGCACATCCACCACCGACGGGATCAGAATGAACGACGACGCGAACTCACCAACGACCCGGCGGCGAACTGGCGTGATCACGCGATTGAGCATCGTCGCCGTGTCCCTGATGGCCGCGATGACCGGGGCGTTGATCGCCGGAAGCCCGGCCGACGCCAAGCCGGGATGCTCCGACGTCGAGGTCGTGTTCGCACGCGGGACCATTGAGCCCGCGCCACCACTGGGGCTGACCGGTCTGTCGTTCGTCGAGGCCGTTCGGAGCCAGCTGCCGGGCAAGTCGGTGGCCGCCTACGGCGTCCCGTACCCGGCGAGCGACCAGTTCAGCAACCGCCTGAAGTTCGCCCGGACCGTCGCCGACGGGGTCCGCACCACGCAGAACCGCGTCAAGTACCTGGCGGCCAACTGCCCGCGCACCAAGGTCGTCCTCGGCGGATACTCCCAGGGCGCCGTCGTGGCCGGCTACGCGGTCCACGCCGGTCTCGACCTTCCCGCGCGGTACGCCGCCTACGACCGCTACGTGCCGCCGCCGCTGCCCGCGTCGCTGTCACGCAACGTCGCGGCGATCGTCTTCTTCGGCGCTCCGTCGGACCGCTTCATCGACGACATCGGCGCACCGCCGGTCCGGGTCTCCACTCCATACCGCGGCAAGACCGTTCGCTACTGCGTCGCCGGTGACACCATCTGCGACGGCGCCCCGGTCGGCGGCCCCAACGCCCTGCACACGCTCTACTCGGTCAACGGCATGACGCTCGACGCCGCGAGGTTCGTCGCCCCGCGGGTGTGAGACGCGCAGCGAGCCGGGTGTCAGCGGCTCAGCGAGCCGAGGTGTCCGCCGCGCCCATGGTCCGGGAGACCAGCTGCGAGATCCGCACGTCCCGATCGTGATTGAGATGTTCGAGCATGAGCAGCCGCGCTTTCTCCGGCGAGCCGTCGATGATCGCCGACAGGATCTGCTCGTGCTCCCTCACCGCACTCTCGAAGCTCTCGCGGCCGGTCGGGGTGAACCACGGCGCGCTGACCTTGATCTGGTCGCGTAGGTCGCGCTCCATGTCGTAGATGGTCTGGTTGTGTGCGGCCTGCAGCACACAATCGTGAAAGACGTTCAGTGCGTGACGGATGTCGGCGGGATCGGTGTGACCCGAACTCAGCGCCAATGCCTCTTTGAGGCGCGCGACATCCACCGGCGTATGCCGTTGCGCCGCTGCGGCAGCCGCACTGGACTCGAGAATGGCCCGCACCTCGAAGATCTCGAGCATCTCCTCGTCACGGCGGATGCGCAGGCTGAATCCCCGCGATGCCGCGACCAGCAGCCCCTTGCGCTCGAGCAGCCCCAACGCTTCTCGCACCGGGGTCCGTGACACGCCGAACTCCTCGCTCAACGTCTGTGGGATCAGTGTGGCGTCTGCCGGGTAGTGGCCGTGCGTCAGACGCTCGTGCAGCGCTTCGTAGACCGCGTCGCGGGCACTCTTCATCGGCGCTCACCTTCCATCGGGTCATGCGGGTCGGACATCACGAGGCCCCTCGATCCTTTCAGACGGCACCGTCGGGTCAGACGTCATCGCGGCAGCGGCCCGGTCACCAGCGGTAATTCGGGATGCGCGCGCCACTCGCTCAGCGAACCGTCGTAGACGCGCGGCAGCGGGTAGCCGGCCTCGGCGAACGCCAGGGCCGCACCGGCCGCGTTGATGCCGCCGCCGCAATAGACGATCACCTCGGTATCGGCGCCGATTCCCGCCGACTGCAACGCCTTCCGGGTCCTCTCGGTCGAGAAGGTGCCGTCGTCGTTCAGCAGGTCGGGAAACGGGACGCTCAGGCTTCCCGGGATGTGGCCGGGCCGCTCACCCCCGGATTCGCCGGTGTAGTCGGGTTCGCGCAACGCACAGACAATCGTCGTCGACGACGCTTGGGAAACCGCCACGTCATGGACCTCGATCAGGTCGGCGAATGCCGGACCCGTGAGGTCGCGCAGCGCGACGACGTCCGGGCCGCCGGCGGCAGGGGCGGGCGCGTCACCGGCCGCCACCGGGTGATCCAGCTGCGTCCAGCGGGCGAACCCGCCGTCGAGGACCTTGGCGTGCTCGAATCCGAAGGACCGCAGGACCAGCCACACGCGCGCGGCATACGCACCGCTCAGCTGGTCGTAGACCACGATGTCGTCCGACGGCGTGATACCCAGAAGTGCTGCGGCGGCGGCCATCTGATCGATGGTCGGGCGGGTGAACGCCACCGGCGCATCGGGATCGGAGAAGGTCGCGAAGAGATCGGCGAAACGGGCCCCGGGGATGTGCGCAGCCCGGAACACGGCGTCACCCGGGGCGAACACCGTCTGTCCGTTGTCATCCACCGAACGCTCGACGCTGGCGTCGAGGATGATCGTCGAATCCGCATGGCGACGAAGCCATTCGGCCGAGACGAGTGCGGAGTCGGCGACGGTCACGCGCCGGCCCCGCCGGCCGCGGCGTCGGCCACGCTCTTGGCCCGGTTACGCCATTCGCCGCGTTCGGGTCGGGCGAGCCCGAGGTTCTCACGCAGGGTGTCGCCCTCGTATTCGGTGCGGAACAGTCCGCGCCGCTGCAGTTCCGGCACCACCTGGGTGGCGAAATCCTCGAAGGCCGCCGGGACGTGGGTCGCCTGGATCATGAAACCGTCGGCGGCACCGGCGTCGAGCCACTCTTCCATCGCGTCGGCGATGTCGGTGGCCGAGCCGATCATGTTGCCCTCGGTGCGAGCGCCGTACCAGCGGCCGATCTCGCGGATGGACAGCTTCTCCCGTTCGGCGAACTCGACGACCTCGCGGTAATGCCCCTCCACTCCGACGACTTCGAGCGACGGCAGCGGTCCGTCGAGGTCGTACTTCGTGAGGTCGACGTTGACGTGATAGGCCAGACGGGACAGACCCGCCATGGGGTCGACGAGCTCGAAGAACGCCTCGTGTTTGGCCATCGCATCGCGGTAGTCGGTGCCGACGACCGTCGTCGCGGCCGGAAGGATCTTGAGCTGCTCGGGATCTCGACCATGCGCGGCCGCCCGCTTCTTCATGTCCCGATAGAAGCCGACCGCGCTCTCGAGCGACTCATGGCTGCAGAACACGACATCGGCCCAGCGGGACGCGAAGTCACGACCCGTCGGCGATGCACCGGCCTGCACGATGACCGGATAACCCTGCGGCGGACGGGGAACCCCGAGGGGGCCCTGCACCTCGAAGAACCTGCCCTTGTGATCGATGGCCTCCACCTGGTCGGGATGCCCGAACCGGCCCGAGGCCTTGTCGCGGATGAGTGCGTCGTCGGACCACGAATCCCACAACCGGGTCGCGACCTCGAGGAACTCCTCGGCCCGCGCGTAGCGCTCCTCGCGGTCGGGGAGCTTGTCCTGATTGAAGTTCTGCGCCTCCGCATCCTGGAAGCTGGTGACGACGTTCCAGCCGGCGCGTCCGCCACTGAGGTGATCGAGGGTGCCCATCGACCGGGCGAGGTTGTAGGGCTCCTGATAACCCGTCGACATCGTCGCGGCGACACCGAGGTTGCTGGTCACCGAACTCATCAGGGTGATGACCGTCATCGGGTCCAGACGCGGTGTGCCCGAACCGAACTCGACCGCCGGCGCGAAGGAGCCGCCGAGGCTGCGCGGCACGGCGAGCGCATCGGGTACGAACGCCATGTCGAAGCGGGCATCCTCGAGCACTCGCGCGATGTGCAGGTAGTGCTCGGCGGCGAGGAAGCCGTCGCCGGCATCCGGGTGCCGCCAACCGACCGTCCCCTGCGGACCTGCGTTCATGAACGCGGCCAGATGAATCTTCCTGCTGGGCATCTCATTCGCTCCTTTGCGAGTGATCGGCGGTTGGTGGTGCGGCGCTCTCCCGTGGCCGGGGGCAGAGTCAGAGGTCGGACAGTTCGTCGACGAACGCGACGGCGAACGACCCGGTGCCGGAGGCACGCCGGCCGGCCCGCTCCCCCGCGGCGGCGAACGCCGCGTGTGCGGCAGCGGCGGCGGTGAACGGATCGACGACCGCGCAGAATGCGGCGCTGAGCGCACCCAGGCTGCATCCGGTGCCGGTGACCTGCGGCATCCGCGCATCACCGCCGCGGACGGCGGTCGCCCGGCCTGCCGAGTCGCAGAGATAGTCGACCTCGCCGGACACCGCGACCACCGCGTCGAGGCGGGTCGCGAGACCCTTGATGATGTCGATGACCTCCGAGGAGTCGAGGGTCGAATCGACGCCACTGCCTCCGGCACCACCCGCCAGGGCGGCGATCTCACTCGCGTTGCCGCGGATGATCGACGGCTTGTGCTTCAGCAGCGCACCGAGGATCGCGTCGTACTCGGCCGCGCCCGCACCGATCGCGACGGGATCGAGCACCCACGGGGTACCGGCCCGGTGTGCTGTCGCGGCCGCCTCGTCGAGCGCCTCGGGCGTCACCGACGACATCAGCGCCGCGCCGTTGATCCACACCGCGCCGGCTCCCGCGGGAAATGCGCCGGTCCACCCGGGTGCCGACCCGATGGCGGGCCCGGCGCCGAGCGCGAGGAGCACGTTGGCGCTGAGGTTCGCGGCCACGTAGTTGGTGAGGCCGTAGACGAACGGCGCCTTCTCCCGGAGGCTCGCGACGGCAGCCTTCACCTCTGCCGACTCGATGGTCGTCGTTCCCATCCCCACGAAGACTCCTTCTGGTTGCAGCACGTCACGGAAAACTGCATTTAGTTGTATACAGCTGTATGCGGACCCGCCAGCCCGGCCGACTTTAAAATCACGCCGGTTTGAAAACGCGGGTCACCCCTTCGCCCGTACTGCCACCGGAGGTGAGCGACGATGAGCGCCATGCGTGACCTCACCCCCAACGACCTCGGCGTGCTGCTGTCGGTATTCGCCGTCCTCCTTCTGGCCTTCGGCGCCGACTTCCACTTCTCCCGCCGGATCGCGAAACGCCACAAGCTGTCCGCCCGCATCTTCATGACCGTCAACGTGGTCGGCGAGCTCGCCACCGCTGTCGCCCTGGTGCTGACCTGGGTCGCCCTGTGGAGTCCGGCCGCCTGGGAACGGATCGACAACCTCCTGGTCTTCGGACCGGGCACGCTGGCGATGCTGTGTGTCGTGATCCTCACAGTCGAGACCGTCATCTCACGCACGACGGATGCGTGGCGGGACTAGGAGACGGGCGCGAGAAGCGCCACGATCGCCCGCGCGAGTCCGCGCCGGGCCAGTTCCTGATCCTGGAAACTGCCCAGTTGTTTCTCGGAGACCAGACCTCGCATGGCGCCGGGCAGGAACGCCGCGACCTCGCGGACGCGTTCGGGGTCGACATCGAGATCGGCGAAGGCGCGCTGACAGGATTCCGTCCACGACGGGCCCCAGGAGGCGAATTCGGCGGCGGTCTTGGGGAACAGCCGCCGGAGTTCGTCGGGGTCGCGGGGCAGCGCCGCCCGCAGGGTCTCGATGGCGCGGGATTCCGGCGCGGTGAGTCCGTCGTACATCAGATCGGTGATCGCCTCGACCCGATCGGCAAGTGGCGCTTCGGGTTTCACGCTGACCGGCAGATCGCCGCGCTGTTCGGCAGTTCGGTGCAGCACCGCTGCCCAGAGGCCGTCGATGTCGTCGAACTGGTACTTGATCGCACCCCAGGTCGCCCCGATGTCCTTGGCTATCCGGTTGCCCGACACCGATGCCGGGTCGCCGGAGGCCAGCGAACTGATCGCGGCGTCGAGCATCGCGTCGCGCGTCGCCTGCCCACGTCGATTCGCGCGCCGCGCACCGGGCGCCGGCGGACCGGCCGGGGTGCGGGCGTCGACGGGGGTCATGGTCGCCGATGGTAGCCGCTGGGAGTTCAGCCCTGGCGTTCGGCGGCGACGAGTTCGCGGACGGCCGGCGCCACCTCGTTCGCGAATCTGGCCAGATCGTCGGCATCGTCCGTGGCCAGGATGTACGTGCTCATCCCGAGGGTCACCGTGAGGTCGGTCAGGTGTTCCGTCCACTGGCCGGGGCTGCCGGCGAAGAGTCCGTCGCCGGCGCCGAAAGTGCCCGCGATGTTGTAGATCCTGGTGATCTCCGCGGGATCACGACCGGCCGCGTGCGCCGCATCGTCGATGACCGCGCTCTTCTCCGCGACCTGGTCGGGTGGGACGAACTGCAGACTGGGCACCCAGGCGTCGGCGACCTCTCCGGTCAGCCGCAGCATCCGGGGGCCGAGTGCGCCGAGCCAGATCGGAATGTCGTGGGCCGGAGCGGGTCCGGCGTGCAAGCCGTGGACGGGGTAGAACTCGCCGTCGAGATCGACTGTGCCACCGGCCCAGAAGGCCCGCATCACGGTGATCGCCTCGGCCAGCGCGTCGACCGCCTCACCCGGCGACCGGCGCGGCCCACCGGCGGCGGCCACCCCGTCCCAGAAGGCTCCCGCCCCGAGACCGAGTTCGACGCGGCCCCCGGTCAGGATGTCGAGACTCGACGCCGCCTTGGCCAGCATCACCGGCGGACGCAACGGGAGGTTGGCGACGTTGGGCGACAACCTGATCGACTCCGTGCGGGCACCGATGACCGACAGCAGGGTCCAGGTGTCGAGGAAACGTCGCTGGTAGGGATGGTCCTGCACACTGACCAGGTCGAGTCCGGCACGCTCGGCGACGTCCACGAGTCGCAGAAGATCGTCGACCCGGTCGGCGCGCGGACTCGGGAAGAACCCGAAGCGCAACGGTTGTCCGTAGTCGGTCACGGTGACTCCTCACCACAGCGGCGGGGCGCGCTCAGCTCGCGGCGCCCTCCAGTTCGGGGGGCGTCGACACCGAGTACATGACCCGATGGAGCTCGGCGGTGAAGTCCTCGGCGGCCTCGATGTTGGAGGCATGACCGGTGTCGAGCACGACGAGCTGGTCGAGGTACCCGCGCACCGAGAGCGAGTGGGCGATGCGCTGTGTCATCGCGTGCGGAAGCAGCAGATCGTGACGTCCGCCGATGACGGTGGTCGGCACCGTGATCGCCTCGGCGCCAACCGGACCGAGGGCGAGCCGGGTGAGTCCGACCGCGGCCTTCGCCCGGGCGGCCGGGTTGCAGGAGCGGGTCATCGCGAGAACGAAGGCGGCGTGGTCGACGGTCGCCGACCGGCCGTTGAGGATTCGGGTCCGGACGAGGCTGCGAGCGAATCGGCCGCCGGGCAGCGGGAAGGGCACCGAGAGGGCCGCCTGGGGGAGCCAGAGCGGGGCCTTGAGCGGATTGTTGAGCAGCGGCAGGACCCGCGTCTCGTCGACGATCCCGCCCCAGGTCGTGTTCGCGAGAACCAGTGCGGCGGCGCGCTCTTCTACCCGGTCGCGGTGGCGATGCGCCCAGGCCTGCACGGTGATCCCGCCCATGCTGTGGCCGACGAAGACCGCCTTCGACGAATCCGGAACCGACTGATCGACCACGGCCTGGAGGTCGTCGGCGAGGACGTCGGCGTCGAACGTGCGCTTGCCCCAGGTGCTCTCACCGTGGCCCCGCTGGTCATAGGCGATGACGTGGTAACGCTCGGCGAGGGCGTTGATCTGCGGGTTCCAGTACTCGATGCAGCACGACCACCCGTGGATCAGGACCAGCACCGGCGCATCGGGCGAACCGTAGTGGTGGACGCGGAGGCGAGCGTCGTCGTCGGTGAGGGCCCACGAGGCACGCTCGGGCTCACGTGAGTTGAACAGCTCGTTCTCGTACTGCCGATTGCGCAGCCGGCGACGGGCCTCGGCCGGTCGGACCAGTCCCGTGAGCGCCAATCGAGCAGCGCCGATTCCACCACCTGCGTTCATCACGGCCTCCCGGCATCATTGCTGTAAGCCACGTCACAGCACCGGTACAATGATACAAACCGGCGTCCGATGTTCCAACGGTTTCCAAGAAAGTTGTTGGACATCCGAGTAACCGACTGAAGCACCCCTCAAACCTCCATGAAAGAGCCGGTTCCGAACGATTTTCACAGAACCCTCTTGTATTCCTGTTCGGAGGGTCATACCGTGGCCGCATGGCGCGAACGCCGCTGTCTATGACACCCACCGGATGGTTCCAGGTCGCGTGGTCGGCCGAGATCGCCGTCGGCGCCGTGCACACGATGAAGTATTTCGGGCGCGAGATGGTCGCCTGGAGGTCGCGGTCGGGCCGGATCTCCGTCTTCGACGCCTACTGCGAACACCTCGGTGCCCACCTCGGTCACGGCGGCCACGTGGAGGGCGAGAACCTGGTCTGCCCGTTCCACGGCTGGGAATGGAACCGCGAGGGACGCAACGTCTGCATCCCGTATGAGAACCACCCCAACAAGGGGCGGCGGATCCGCAGCTACCCCGTGGTCGAACGCAACGAGGCCGTGTGGATCTGGCACGACGTCGACGGGCGGCCAGCGCATTTCGACGTCCCGGACATCTTCGCGGACTTCGGCGACGACGCGACCGCCGGCGACTACTACCCGCCGGTCCCCGCCGCGACGCTGTTCCGGTCGGGCCTGCAGATCCACCCGCAGTACATCATGGAGAACGGCGTCGACTTCGCCCATTTCAAGTTCGTCCACAAGACACCGTTCATGCCGGACTTCACCCGGCACGACTTCTCCGGGCCGGTGTCCTACGTGGACTTCACCATCGCCTTCGATGAGGGTGCGACCCTCGAAAGTGCCACCAGCGGAGTCGAATCCATCAATGCCGGCCTCGGCTGTTCGGTCACCAAGAGCTGGGGCATGGTCGACAACCGCACGATGCCCGCCGTCACCCCGGTCGACGAGCACACCTCCGACGTGCGGTTCACCGTCTGGATCGGACGTAAGCCCGGCGAGGAGACCGGGGAGATCACCCGGTACGGAAAGACCATGGCCGACCTGGTGATCGAACAGTTCGCCGCCGACATCGACATCTGGGCACATCAGCGCTACTCCGACCCACCTGCGCTGTCCCGCAAGGAGTTCGCCGGCTTCACCGCCCTGAGGCAATGGGCCCGGCAGTTCTACCCCGACGGCGGCGCGTCGGCCGACGAGTACGTACGCATCCGCCGATCCGAACTCGACGCACTCCGCGCGGCAGCGCAGTCCTGACCTCCACGCCCGTCCCGAAAGGACCACCCGATGACCACACCCGAAGCGATCCGGGTCTTCCAGGTCGCCACCGGCAATCTCGGCTCCGAGATGATCGACCGCATCCGCAGTCATCCGGATCTGGAACTGGTTGGGCTGCATTGCTATACACCGGACAAGATCGGTCGTGACGCCGGCGAGATCGTCGGCATCGGACCGATCGGTGTGAGAGCGACCGGCACCGTCGAGGAGATCATCGCCGCACGCCCCGACGTGCTCACCTTCCACGGCGTGTTCCCCGACGAGGACCTCTACGTGCAGGTCCTCGAGGCCGGCATCGACATCGTGACCACCGCCGACTGGATCACCGGCTTCCACCGGGACACCAACCATCCGCACCACTCCGGACGCAGGGTCAGCGACGTCATCGCCGAGGCCTGCGCGAAGGGCGGCGCCACCTTCTACGGCACCGGCATGAATCCCGGTCTGGCCCAGATCCTCGGCATCGTGCACACCGCCGATGTCGCCGACATCGAGAACGTCACGGTGACCGAGTCGGTGGACGTCTCCTGCCACCATTCGGTCGACACGTGGAAGGCCGTCGGCTACGGCCTGCCGGTCGACGACCCGAGCATCCCGGATTCGCTGTACAAGTACACCGCCGTCTTCGCCGATTCCGTGTACCTCATGGCCGACGCCTTCGATCTCGAACTCGACGAGGTGGCGTTCTCCTACGAGCTCGGCGCGTGCACCAAGGACGTCGACCTCGGTTGGTATCAGCTCCCCGCCGGATCACTGGGCGGGAGCTACATCAAGTACCAGGGCATGGTCGACGGTGTGCCGCGCGTCGAATCGCATCTGGAATGGCAGATGACGCCGCACACCGACCCGTCATGGAACATCCAGGCCTGCTACATCACGCAGGTGACCGGCGATCCCAACATCTACTCCAAGCACATGATCTTCCCGCGCAAGGGATTCGACCTCTCGAAACCGGAGAACTTCGCGTCGATCGGCATGACCGTGACCGGCCTGCCCGCACTCAACTCGATCCGCTCGGTGGTCGCGGCCCCGCCCGGGATCGTGACCAGTGCCGACCTCCCACTACGAAGCTTCGCCGGCCGCTTCACCTTGTGAGCCGGCGCGGTGTCGGTATCGAGCTCGGCGAACCCACTCTCGAGCTTCCCTCCCTCGAGACGGGAATCCCCTTCAGCCGAAGTCGATACCGATGCCGGTGAGTTCGGCGCCGACGTCCCACAACCGTTCGGCTACCGCACGGTCCTTCGCCTTGGGTGAAGGCTCGACCAGCATCGGCGGGCCGGCGAGACCGAAACTTCCTGTCGGACCGTAATACTGGCCACCCGAGACCTTCGGGTCCGTCGCGGCACGCAGGATCGGAAGCGCCCCCTCGGGCGGGTCCATGATGAATCGATCGGTGAGCCACCGCAACGACGGCGCGTGATACGCCCACTGCAGGAACCTGTTCTGCTCCCGCATCACACCGGTCCTCGTACCACCGGGATGGGCGGCGAGCGAGATCGCCGGTGCGCCAGCCGTTCTCAGGCGGCGATCGAGCTCGAGCGAGAACAGCATCTGGGCGAGCTTGGCCCGCGAGTACGCGCCGGCACTGGTGAACGTGCGGTCCATGGGCAGGTCGGAGAAGTCGATGTTGCCGGCGCGGTGCGCATGGCTGCCGACGGTGACGATCCGAGCGGCATCTGCCGCGAGGAGTCGGTCCATCAGCAACCCGGTCAGCGCGTAGTGGCCCAGGAAGTTGGTGCCGAAGTCCATCTCGAAGCCGTCGGGCGTCAGTTCGCGTTCCGCGCGCATCACGCCCGCGTTGTTCACCAGCACGTCGACGCAGGGATGGCGCCGTCGGATCTCCTCGGCGCCGGCACGGACGGAGTCGAGGCCGGCGAGGTCCATGTCGACGATCTCCAGCTCGGCACCGGGGACCTCGGCGACTATGTCGTCGCGTGCGGCGGCCGCGGTCTCGACGTTGCGGCACGCCAGCACCACCGTCGCTCCGAGAGTGGCCAGCCCGCGGGCGGCCTCACGGCCGATCCCACCGTTTGCGCCGGTGACGACGGCAACCCGCCCGGTCTGTGGAGGCGCGTCGGCCAACGTCCAACCCGTCTTCACGTGCTCCCCCTCTGATTCCGGCACAACGGACGCTGTTGTTCGTATCACATTCTGATGTGACACAGCCGGTCCGGGTGTCACATGCCACCGCACCCCGGTCGCATTCGAGAGAACGCGACCGGGGTGCGGATCAACTGGTGGTCAGTGATGCGACATGGGCGTCACACCGTCACGGTCGCCGGGGCGGCGCCGCTGAACTGTCCGGCCGGCGCGAAGCGGGCGAGGACCTGGTCGTACGGTTCCCCGGCCACCGCAGTGATGAAGTTCTCGACATCCTCACGGGTCCGCAGGCCGAGGAGCGGATTCGGGTCGGACAGCAGACCGAGCAGTGCCTGCGCGACGTTCGGATCGACGGCGGCAGCCGGAAACGACAACTCCAGATGCGTCGCGTAGTCCGGGTCGCCGAGGAAGAGTCGCGTGACCTCGACGGCGGCCTGACCGCGACGCTCCCAGTGCTTCTCGAACTCCTCCGCGAGCCAGTCGGCACTGAACTCACCGTCGTGGGCGCGGGCGGCCTTCACCAGCTCGGCGATCTGGATGACCGTGTTCTGGGCACCCTGGCCGGCGACCGGGTCGACGGCGATGGCGGTGTCGCCGATGGCCGAGACCGGATGTCCGCTCTTGGTGGTGGCCACTGCCTGACGCACGGTCGGGGTGACCGCACCCTTCAGCCACGACACCGGATCGGACTCGATGACCTGCAGCCGGTCGATGACCGGTGCGTCCTCAGGGAAGAACTCACCGAAGATGCCGGCGATGGCGCGACGTGCGGTCACCGCGTCGTGGACGTCGTCGATGCGCGAGGCCCACGCGCCCGACGGCTTGGCGAAGACGATGAACGACCAGGTCGCCCCGGCGTCCTTGTGCAGGAACGGGCCGACGAACAGCTCGCCGTTCTCGCTGTCGAGGTTGTACAGCGAGTGACCGGCGCCCGCCGGGGAACGGTAGGAGAACACATCGGGGCCGTGATCGACGCCGGTCAGGGTGACCTGCAGCAGACGACGCTGCGGCTCGCGGTAGTGGGTGCGCGACTCGTCGACCGGGAACAGCGACGACAATCCGCCCTTGCCGGTGGCGACGAGAGTCAGGTCGGCCGCGGCGGCGATCTCGTCGAGGCGGTCGACGTCGACCGTGGTGACCTCGAAGCGACCGCCGCGATCCAGGAAGCGGCCCAGCCGGTCGTCGGCACGTAGGCGGAGGTCGACGGCCGCGGCGATGTAGCCGTAGTCCGGATCGTATTCCAGCACGGGGGCACGGTCCTCGCCGGCGCCGCCGTACAGGCGGACACTCATGCCGGTGGTCTTGCCGACCTCGTACAGGTCCTCGATGATCTCGGCATCCCACTCCTGGGACCTGCCGAAGTAGACGCCCACCCCGGTCGGCGGGACCTTGTCGCGCAGCGTCTCGCGGTCGCGGTCGCTGTAGATAGTGACGTCGAAACCGGCGTCGAGAAGGCCGAGACCCGCGGAGGTCCCGGCCAGGCCCGCCCCGATGATCGCGGCGGATCGTCGTGTCGTCATGTATGTCTCCCCTGATCGGTTGCATGTGATGCATGTGATGACTGGGAGACAGGGTGCCGGGGGGATCGTCGTGGCTGAAGGTTTAGACGCACCGCGAACGAATGTGCGGTCGCGCTGTTCGGCCGGCAGAGGGATACGCGGGGGCTACTCGCGATTCACCCGATGTCTCTCGTAGATCACCTGACCGCCGAACACCCGCGTCTCGACGAGATCGAGGTCGACCCGTTTGGTGACCGGCGGGAAGAACGCCGTACCGCCGCCGACCACGACCGGGTAGCGGAAGATGCGGAGTTCGTCGACGAGGCCCTGTTCGAAGGCCTGCGACGCCAGGTCGGCACCGCCGATCTCGACATCACCGTCGGTCGAGCCGACGACCTCGGCGACCTCGTCCGCCAACGGACGTCGGGCGAGTCTGGCGTTGCCCTCGACGCGGTCGAGCGTGCGGCTGAACACCACCTTGGGAAGTGCCGTCCACAGATCCGCGAAGGCGATGCTCGCCTCGTCGTGGCGCATCGCCGGGTCGGTTTCCCAGACCCGCATCGTCTCGTACAGCCGGCGTCCGAGAATCTCCGCGCCGAGTTCGCGTATCCGGTCGGTGTGGAATTCGAAGAGTTCGTCGTCCGGCACCGACCAGTTGAAGTCGCCGTCACGGTCGGCGACGAAACCGTCGAGCGAGAGGCCCATCGAGAAGAACAGCATGCAACTCCTCACACTGCGGTTTGCGGGGATCCTCCGAGCGTACGGCCGTATTCCGAGGTCGTGGCGGCATATCGCGAACCTTCGAACCACCTGTGTGTCTTCCGACACCCGCCTCGGGCGCGGCGTGGCGGGGTCGGGGACAAGTACCATCGCCCTCTGTGCGCACGCCCGTTCCCGAAGTGACCCCGGTCGTCGCGACGCCCAACGAGGACGCCGCGACCGGTAACACCTCGGGCTATCGACTCGACCTCGACGGCCTGCGCGGCATCGCGATCGCATTGGTCGCCGTCTTCCACGTCTGGTTCGGCCGGGTCTCCGGCGGCGTCGACGTCTTCCTGACGCTGTCCGGCTATTTCTTCGTGGCGTCACTGCTCAAGCACGTGCTCGCGACCCAGCCGGCGTCGGCCTCGTGGGGCAAGGCGATCAACCCGTGGCCGCGGTTCTGGCGCCTGGTCCGCCGCCTGCTGCCGGCGCTGCTGCTGGTGCTGGCGTTCGTCGCGGCGATGATCGCGCTGGTCATGCCGACCACGCGGTGGGGCCCGTTGGGCGCCGAACTGCAGGCCAGCGCGCTGTACTACCAGAACTGGCATCTCGCGTTCGAGTCGCAGGACTATGCGGCCGCGGACTCCGCGAACAGCCCGATGCAGCACCTGTGGTCGATGTCGATGCAGGGTCAGTTCTTCCTGATCACACTGCTGTCCGCGCTCGCGCTGGGTGGTGTGCTGCGCGCGTTGGCATTCAAGTTCGAGTTGTTCCGCCGGCCCCAGGTCGTGCGCGGCATCGTCGGGTTCGCGCTGCTGGGCGTCGCGCTGGTGTCCTTCGCGTGGGCCAACTACCGCCACGGCATCAACCAGCCGTTCACCTACTACGACACCGTCGCGCGTCTGTGGGAGCCGCTCGCCGGCGGCCTGCTCGCGGTGTGGATGCCGAAGCTGGCAATGTCCGCCCGGATGCGGAACCTGCTCAGCGTCGTCGCGCTCGGCCTGATCATCACGTGCGGCTGGTGGATCGCCGGCGTCCAGGAGTACCCCGCGGCGTGGGCGCTCGTGCCCGTCGGCGCGACGCTCGTCCTGATCTGGGCGGGCTCGGCCGCCACCGCCCGTCCCGCTGCCGGGCAGGCCCGGGTGAGTCGTGGTCTCTCGCATCCGCAGCTGGTGTGGCTCGGTTCCATCGCCTACGCGCTGTACCTGTGGCACTGGCCGCTGCTGATCTTCTACATGGCGTGGCGCTACCAGGACGAGGTGTCCTGGCTCGAGGGCACCGGCATCCTCGGTGTGTCCGTGCTGATCGCCTGGCTGACCACCAAGTACGTCGAGGCACCGCTGCGCTCCGGCTCGCTCAGACGCAAGAAGACCGACGCCGACGCGCCCCAGACGGCAGGCAAGCCCCAGAAGGCGGACAAACCCGGCTTCCAGAACTCGCGCGGCTACCGTGGTGCGGTTCTCGCGATCCTGCTGATCGTCAGCGTGGCCGCCGGCAGCGCCGCGGTGACCTGGCAGCGCGACGCCGCCAACGCGACCCTCAACACCGAGAACCTCGACCCTCGCCTGTACCCCGGCGCGCGAGCCTTCCTCGACGGTGCGCCGGTCCCGAAGGTGACCGCGCAGCCGAGCCCCGACGTGGTCGACAAGGACTGGCCGATCACCTCCTACGACTCGATCATCAGCGGCTGGAAGGACCCGTCGATCAAGGTCGGGTACTACGGCGACGTGAACGCCACCCGCACCATCGCCCTGGTCGGCGGCTCACATGCCGAGCAGTGGATCACCGCGCTCGACGACATCGGCAAGCGGAACAACTTCCGGGTCACGACCTACCTCAAGGTGGGTTGCGCGCTGACCACCGAGCACGTCTTCACCTGGTTCGGCCAGAAGTACTACCAGTGCAACGATTGGTCGAATCGCGTGATGGAACGCTTGGCCGTGGACAAGCCGGACTACGTGTTCACCACCTCGACCCGTCCGCCCCAGGGGGCGGAGAAGGGCGACAACGTGCCCAAGGACTACAAGGAGATCTTCGCCCGGTTCCGCGACCGCGGGCAGAAGGTGATCGGCATCCGCGACAACCCGTGGTCGACCGGCCAGATGAAGCCGCCGGAGTGCCTCGCCAGCGGTCGCAAGCCCGAGGTGTGCGGTGTCTCCCGCGCACAGGCCATGGCGCCGACCGACCCGGCCGCCGCGCTGGCCGACGAGTTCCCGAACATGTCCTTCCTGGACTACACCGACGCCATGTGCGACGACACGTACTGCCCGGCGGTGGTCGGGAACATCCTGATGTGGCACGACTACCACCATCTGTCCGCCACGTTCGTGCGCAGCCTCATCCCGGCGATGGAAGCGGATCTGCAGAAGACCACCGGCTGGTGGTGACGCCCGTACCCGGTGCGCGGGTTCAGGAGGCCGGGCAGAAGTGCGCCGGACGGCGCTGCCGGAACGCGATCTGATCACCCGGCGAACCCGCCCACTCGGGTTCCGCGCGCACCAACAGTTCGACCTCGGCGTCGCGTCGGGCCTGATCGGCGGCGGACAGCGACACCCGGACCTCGATGTGCTCTCCGCACGGCCTGACCGTGAGCACCCTCGCTCGACCGAGTTCCGACCCGTCCGGGGAGGTCACGACGTCGAGGTCACCGGGACGGAGCAAGACCGTCCCCGAACCACGGGCCGGCTTCCGCAAACGCAGCGATCCGGCCGGACAACGCACGACATCCCCGTCCGCGTCGCCGGGCAGTTCCGAGACCTCGCCGAACATCCGCGCGACCTCGACGTCCACCGGCGCGAGATAGATCTCCTCGGGTGATCCCACCTGGCGCACCCGTCCGGCCATCAGCACCACGATCTCGTCGGCCATCGCCATGGCCTCTTCGCGGTCGTGGGTGACAAGCAGTCCGCTTGACCCCTCGGCCAGGATCGTGTCGCGAACATGGTCGCGGAGTCGAGTGCGCAACTGGGCGTCGAGTGCGGAGAACGGCTCGTCGAGTCCGATCACGGCTGGCCGTGGGGCCAGCGCCCTGGCCAGTGCCACTCGCTGCCGCTGTCCGCCGGACAACGCGCCCGGGTGACGGCCGCGGAACTCGCTCAGCCCGACGACCTCGAGCAGCTCCGAGACGCGGGCCGCCCGGCCCGGTGTCCGACGCCACCACGGGCCGAGGCCGAACCCGACGTTCCCGGCGACGCTCATGTTGCCGAACAGCGCGCCCTCCTGCGGGACCAGACCGAAACTGCGGCGCTCGGTCGGGACGTCGACCCTGCGCTCGCGATCAGCTCGAACCGAGGCGACCTCGACACCCCCGATTTCGATACGCCCCGATCGGATCTGTTCCAGGCCCGCGATCGTCCGCAGCAGGGTGGTCTTGCCGCATCCGGACGGGCCGATGACCGCGGTGATCGAGCCGGACGGCACCCGCAGGGAGACCCCGTCGAGCACGGTCGAATCACCGAACGAGACCGAGATGTCCTCGATCCGCACCGCGTCGTTCATCGGCTCACGCCCCTTCCGAACAGGGTGGACAGTGCCGCGGTCGGTACCGACGCGACGATGATCAGAACCAGGCCGAGGACTGCGGCCCGCCCATAGTTCAGATCATTGTTGAGACTCCACATGTCGGTGGCGAGCGTCCGCGTACCGATCGGAGCGAGCATCAGGGTGGCGGGGAGCTCCTTGGCCACCGACAGAAACGCCAGTGCGGCACCGGCCAGCACGGAAGGCATCACCAGCGGCAACCGGACGCGGACGGCGGTGGCCAGCGGACCCGCGCCCAGGGTGCGCGACACATCGGCCACCTGCGGCGGGATCGCGTCGACCCCGGATCGAACCGGCCCGAGACACACGGGCAGGAACAGCACCGCGTAGGTCGCGATGAGCATCGTCGCGGAGAGGTAGTAGTCGGGAAAGACCCGGGTCCCCAGGAACACCATCGACAACGCGACCGTCACGCCGGGCAGTGTGTAGCCGAGGTAGGACACCACCTCGACGGTGTCACCGGTCCTCGTCCGAGGCCGGGATACGAAGAACGCCAGGGGGAGAGCCAGAACCGCGATGACGATCGCCGCCTGTACCGACAGGATCATCGTCGTTTTCGTGAACGGGCCGACCCAGGCCAGCAACTCACCGAGGCCGTCGAACCCGAGCCGACGCGACTCGCGGATCTCGTTCACCAGGCCGGCGACCGGGACCACGACGCCGACGCCGACGGTCACGATCACGAAGGCCCAGGCCGGCAGTCGGTCGTGGGCCGTCCGGGCCCGCCGAGGGGTGACGCCGGAGTCGACGTCGCGCCGCACGTGCCGTTCGGCGAGGGCGAGCACCACCGCTATCAGCGCGAGCACCAGCCCGTACAGGGCGGCGACGGAGCGATCCAGGGTTCCGTTGTAGGCGTTGTAGATTCCGACCGTGAAGGGCTCGAACCGGACGATGGCAGGCCCGCCGAAGTCGCTGATCGCGTACAACGCGACCAGCAGTCCGCCGGCGACGATCACGGTTCGGATGCGCGGCAGGGTCACCCGCACGAACGCCGTCACGGGACCACAGCCGAGCGTTCGCGCGGCGTCTTCGTCGGTGCGCCCGGTCCCGCTGAGCACCGCCAGGGTGGGCAGCATGACAAGGGGATAACAGGCCAGCGTCAGCACGAGCGCCGCAGCCCAGAGGCCCTCGAATCCCGGAACCAGGCGCGTCCACACGAATCCGGACACATACGACGGGATGGCAAGGGGCGCAGCGAGCAAGGCGATGACGACGGGGCGCCCGCGGCGGATCCCACGGGTCACGCACCACGCCGATCCGACGCCCAGCAGGATCGAGGCAACGGTCACGATGACCGCGAGTTGCGTCGTCCGCCAGAGGAGTTGCCCCGTTCGCGGCCGGAACAGGTACGCCAGGGCCTCATCGCCCCCGATTCCCGCCACCCGGACGACCAGGTAGATCGCGGGGTGACGAGGAACAGGGCGATGATGACGCTGACGAACCCCAGCAGCGCTCGTCCCGACCGGATGGTCCGGCCGGGACGAGACGACGCGCGGGTCAGACCGTCAGACAGCGCCGACCTCGTTGAGCAGCTTGTCGGTGCCGGACACGTCGGCGAGCTCGTCGAGCGTGATCTTCGGCGGCGACAGCTGATTCAGCGTCGGAAGTCCTTCGACCGGGAGCGGTTCGTCGCCGATCACCGGGTACTCCCCGACCTCGGTCGCGAAATAGGTCTGGGTTTCGGGTGTGTGGAGTTGTCGGATGAAATCGAACGCCGCCTCTTTGTCACCCGCGGTCTTCAGTACACCGATCGCACCCACGTTCACCAGGGCACCCGGGTCCTGGTCGGAGAAGAAGTGCAGTCGCCCCGGTACGTTCTCGAGGCCCTTCTCCTGGACTTCCTGGACCCAGTAGTAATGGTTGGTCAGACCTGCGGCGAGCTGCCCGTTGTTGACCGCCTCGACGATCGGACCGTTCCCTTCGAAGGACTTGGGGTCGTTCGCGAGAAATGCGGTGAGCCAGTCTCGGGCCCCGTCCTCACCGCGGGTCAATCTGAGTGCGGTGACGAAGGACTTGAACGACGCGTTCGTCGGCGCGTATCCGACCTTGCCGCGCATCTCCGGGGTGAGCAGACCGTCGATCCCGGCGGGCAGGTCATCGGAGGACAGCTGCCGCGGGTCGTAGATCAGGACCCGCGAGCGAGCCGAGGTGGAGGTCCAGGAGCCGGTCCCGGAGCGGTAGGCATCGGGGACGGTCTCGACGATGTCCGCGGGTAGCGGTTCGAGCAAGCCGGCGTCGGCCAGTGCGCCCAGCTCACCCGCGTCCTGGGCGAAGAAGAGGTCCGCGGGCGAGCGATCACCCTCCTCGAGGATCTGCGCGGCCTTCTTGTCGTAGGCGGCGGTCACCGGGATGGTTCCGCCGATGCGCTCGACGAGCGGCCCCACCAGGGATTCCGAGCGGCCTGAATACAGGATGAGGGTCTCGTCGTCTCCGGACGAGTCACTCCCGGTGCAGGCGGCGAGGACGCTCGTGGCGATCAGCGCGGCCCCGGCCGTCGCAATCGCTCGTCGGATCAGGCTGGTGGTCTGCATGCGCTCCCGCTTTCTCCCGGCCATTCCTGTCGCGGTGGCCGTCAATCGGACCTGGTTAGCCTAACCGAAGCCGTAACGCTGATCCACGGGACTCGAGTTTCGGGCGGCGCGCCGCACGCGCGGGTCTCAGCCGACACGACTCAGCACCGCCTTCGGTCCCGCGAACACCGTCTCGCGGATGTGGTTGCGGATCAATGTCCATGACGGGCAATCACATTCGGCTGCAATACCGCGCGCATCGACCCCCTCGCCACGACACAGCGCGATGGCGCGCGACAGGTGGAAGTCCTGCGTCACGATGATCAGCGAACTCACACCGAACACCTCCCGCGCACGACGACAACTCGCCGCGGTGTCGAGACCCAAGGGGTCGTCGACGATCACCCGCGCCGGCACACCCTCTGTCTCGAGATGGCTCCGCATCGCCGCCGGCTCATCACCGGCTTCGGGAGAACCGTTGCCGGAATTGATGATTCGGTCGACACGCCCGTCGCGATACAACGCCGACGCCGTGTCCAGTCGCCCGCGCACATAGTCGCCGGGAGTCCCGTCCTCCACCAGCGAACCGAGCACCAGCAGCGTCGACCGCGACGGCACCTGACCCCCGTCGAGGACCCGGCCTGCCGACACGGCGTACATCCACGTGGCCGCGACGGTGATCCACAGTTCGACGACCACCAACAGCACCGGCACGACGAGACGAGCTGCTGACCTCACGTGTACAACCTAGTGTCCTGAGTCATTAATTGTCATTCGGTTGATAGACTGGGGAATGGCAACCCGGGGTCCGCGAGCAGTGGATATTGTTCTGACCGATGACGAGCGCCGTGAGCTCGAAGGGTGGGCGCGTCGGCGAACGACGGCCTCGGGTTTGGCGATGCGATCACGAATCGTTCTCGCTGCCGCAGATGGCGGGTCGAATACCGAAGTGGCACAACGACTCGGCCTCAACCGAGGTACCGTGCGGCGATGGCGAGGCCGGTTCGTCGAGCACCGCTGCGAGGGGTTGCTCGACGAACCCCGGCCCGGGCGACCTCGAACCGTCGGCGACGAGCAGATCAAAGACCTGATCACCGCAACTCTCGAGACCACTCCGAAGAATGCGACACACTGGTCGACTCGGTCGATGGCTGAGCATCTCGACATGTCGCAGTCAACTGTTTCGCGTGTATGGAGAGCGTTCGGATTGGCTCCACACAAACAGGATTCGTGGAAGCTGTCGAAAGATCCCATGTTCACCGAAAAGGTCCGCGACGTCGTCGGGCTCTACATGAACCCACCCGAACGTGCCCTGGTGCTCTGCGTTGACGAGAAGACCCAGATCCAAGCGCTCGATCGCACCCAGCCGATCTTTCCCATGCTCCCGGGCACCCCGCAACGGGCCAGCCACGACTACGTGCGCAACGGCACCTCCAGCCTGTACGCGGCGTTGGACATCGCGTCGGGCAAAGTCATCGGTTCGCTTCACTCACGGCATCGCGCAACGGAATTCATCGGATTCCTCCGCAAGATCGACGCCGAGGTACCCGACGAGCTCGACGTCCACCTGGTCATGGACAATGCCTCCACCCACAAGACACCCGCGGTCAAGCGATGGCTGACCGCGCACCCGCGGTTTGTTGTCCACTTCACCCCCACCAGCTCATCCTGGATGAACCTCGTCGAACGCTGGTTCGCCGAACTGACCACCAAGAAACTCCAACGCTCCACCCACCGCACCGTACGAGCACTCAATGCCGACATCAGAGCGTGGATCGAGACCTGGAACGACAACCCCCGCCCCTACGTGTGGGTCAAGACCGCTGACCAGATCCTCGACTCCATCGCCCACTACTGCACACGAATTAATGACTCAGGACACTAGGTGTACGAACGCATCTCACCCAAAGATGCCCATTCGATGCCGCCGGCGATGGCCCCGGGCCGATACTTGGGTGACCTGCTGCGCTCAGCCCGACGCGTACCCGGACCACCGTGGAAAAGAGTGTGAATGCAGTACATGCCGGTGACCTCGTCGATATTCCTGCTGGCCGAGACGCGCGAGCAGCCGATGCACGTCGGCGGGTTGCAGTTGTTCGTGCCGCGGGAGGGTCAGTCATCGGCCGACCTCGCCGAGGAGGTCATCGCCGCCTTCTCCTCCTGCCGCGAGATCCACCCCCACTTCCGCAAGCGCCCGGCGTCGCCGGTCACCATCCTCGGCAACGTCGCCTGGACCCACGACGCCGAGATCGACTTCGACTATCACGTTCGGCGCGCGGTGCTTCCGCGTCCGGGTCGCATCCGCGAGTTGCTGCGCTACGTATCGCTGAACCACGGCACCCTGCTCGACCGGTTCCGGCCGATGTGGGAGATCCACGTCATCGAGGGCCTCGACGACGGCCGCCTCGCGATCTACAGCAAGATCCACCACTCCATCGTCGACGGGGTGTCGGCGCTTCGTCTGCTACAACGCATGCTCTCGCCCGACCCCGACGACCGGTCCGGATCGGCACCGTGGGATCCCGCCCTCGTCGAGAAGAAGCGCCCACGACCGGCGCCTACGTTGCGCTCGCGGATCTCCGGGATCGCCGACGCGGGCCTCCAGGTGGCCGGGCTCGGACCGGCGGCGGCCAGGGTCGCCATCGCCGGAATCCGCGAACCCGGCTTCGTACCGCCGGTACCCCGCGCCCCGCGGACCATCCTCGACGTGGCGATCGGCAGCGCACGCCGGTTCGCCGCCCAGCAGTGGGAACTCGACCGTCTGCGCGCGATCTCCGACTCGATGGACATCACCCTCAACGACGTCGTAGTCGCGATGTGTTCGGGCGCGCTCCGGTCGTACCTGATCGATCAGGACGCCCTGCCCGATTCCTCGCTGATCGCCGCCGTGCCCGTGTCGATGCACACCGACGGGGACACCGACGGCAACGCCGTGACGGCGATCATGGTCGACCTCGCCACCGATCAGCCCGACCCCGAACGCCGGCTCAACTCACTCGTCTCGTCCGCCCGTCAGGCCAAGGACGTCGTCCGCGGGCTCAAGCCCTTGCAGGCGCTCGCCCTGGGTGCAGCCAACTTCGCGCCACTCGCCTTCGCCACCGTCCCCGGTTTCGTGCAGTACGTCCCGCAGCAGTTCAACATCATCATCAGCAACGTGCCGGGACCGTCGACCGAGCTGTACTGGAACGGCGCACGTCTCGACGGCCTCTATCCGGTGTCGATCGCGATGGAGGGTCTCGCGCTGAACATCACCGTGACGAGCACGGCCGAACACATCAACTTCGGCCTGATCGGGGCACGTGCGCAGGTCCCGAGCCTGCAGCGGCTGCTGACACACCTCGACACGGCACTCGAGGAGCTGGAGAAGGTGGCCCGGGTCAGCTGACGCCCGGACGGCCGCGGCGACGGAGTGGGATCCTCCACACCCTGACTCGACAGTAAGTTACTCGCGAGTATCATTCGGTGTGAGATAGACCAGCAATAATTAGGCCAACCTTGGCAACGCGCCGACGGCGTGAAGAATTACGGTTACCTGTAGTACACCGCTCCGCGGGGACAGCCCTGCGCACTCTGTGCGCTTCCTCCGGTGTCGGACGACCTAGACGAAAGGCCGGTACGCGCCCGTGACAGCCACGACGATTGCCATCGGCACCACAGCAGCGGTGATCAGCCTCTTCTGTTGGTACCTGTTCCTCGGCGGAGTGGTGCGAATGTTCCGCACCATCAAACTCGGCCAGAAGGTCGACAGTTCCCGCTTCTGGCCGGTCATCCCCCGACTGACGACGATGATCAAGGAATTCATCGCGCACACCCGAATGGTGAAATTCCGTTCGGTCGGCTGGGCCCACTGGCTGGTCATGATCGGCTTCATGGGCGGCGCCCTCCTCTGGTTCGAGGCCTACGGCCAGTCGATCGACCCGAAGTTCCACTGGCCCGTCTTCGGCGACACCTTCGCGTGGCATCTGTGGGACGAGCTGCTGGGCATCGGCACCGTCGTGGGCATCATGGTCCTGATCGTCATCCGTCAGATGAACCATCCGCGTGTGCCCGAGCGACTGTCGCGGTTCTCGGGATCGCGATTCGGCGCGGCCTACTTCGTCGAGGCCGTCGTCCTGCTCGAGGGCCTGGGCATGATCCTCGTGAAGGCATCGAAGATCGCGACGTACGGCCACGCCAACGCATACTCCGACTTCTTCACCATGCAGGTGGCGAAGATCCTCCCGGCCTCGCCGACCCTCGTGTCGATCTTCGCGGTCATAAAGCTGATGAGCGGCATGGTGTGGCTGGCCGTCGTCGGCCTGAACACCGACTGGGGCGTGGCATGGCACCGCTTCTCGGCGTTTTTCAACATCTACTTCAAGCGTGAGACCGACGGTGGCGTCGCCCTCGGTGCGGCCAAGCCGATGATGAGCCAGGGCAAGGTCCTCGACATGGAGACCGCCGACCCCGACGTCGACGCGTTCGGTGCGGGCAAGATCGAGGACTTCTCGTGGAAGGGCTGGCTCGACTTCAGCACCTGTACCGAGTGTGGCCGCTGCCAGTCGCAGTGTCCGGCCTGGAACACCGGCAAGCCGCTGTCGCCGAAGCTGCTCATCATGTCGCTGCGCGACCACGGCAACGCCAAGGCCCCGTACCTGTTGGCCGGTGGCCGCAAGGACATGGGCGGCGACGAGGTCGGCCTGGTCGACGCCGACGGCAACGTCGACGAGGCCAAGCTCAACGCGATCCCCGAGGCCGCTCGCGCGGAGGCCGCCCGCAAGCTCGTCGGCGAGTCGAAGGGCAAGATCGGCGGCGGCAACGGCATCGAGTCGGCTGACGGCGAATTCGATCCCGAAGAACTCGGCGCGGTCATCGACACCGAGACCCTGTGGAGCTGCACCACCTGTGGTGCCTGCGTCGAGCAGTGCCCGGTCGACATCGAGCACGTCGACCACATCCTCGACATGCGCCGCTACCAGGTCCTGATCGAGTCGGACTTCCCGACCGAGCTGGCCGGCATGTTCAAGAATCTCGAGAACAAGGGCAACCCCTGGGGCCAGAACGCCTCCGCGCGTACCGCCTGGATCGACGAGATGGACATCGACATCCCGGTCTTCGGCAAGGACGTCGAGTCGTTCGAGGGCTTCGAGTACCTCTTCTGGGTCGGTTGCGCCGGCGCCTACGAAGACCGCGCGAAGAAGACCACCAAGGCTGTCGCCGAGCTCCTCGACATGGCCGCGGTCAACTTCATGGTCCTCGGCGAGGGCGAGACCTGTACCGGTGACTCCGCACGACGCGCGGGCAACGAGTTCCTCTTCCAGATGCTCGCGCAGCAGAACATCGAGATGCTCGGCGAGGTCTTCTCGACCGCGCCCGAGCAGCGCAAGAAGGTCGTCGTCACCTGTGCGCACTGCTTCAACGCGCTGGGCAACGAATACCCGCAGCTGGGCGCCAAGTACGAGGTCGTCCACCACACGCAGCTGCTCAACCGGCTCGTCCGGGAGAAGCGCCTCGTGCCGGTCGCTCCGATCAGCGAGGACGTGACCTACCACGACCCCTGCTACCTGGGCCGCCACAACAAGGTCTACGACGCACCTCGCGAACTGATGGGTGCGGCCGGATCGACTCTCACCGAGATGCCGCGTCACGGCGAACGGTCCATGTGCTGTGGTGCCGGTGGCGCCCGCATGTGGATGGAAGAGCAGATCGGCAAGCGCATCAACATCGACCGGGTCGACGAGGCGCTCGACACCCTCGGCGACATCTCCTCCGGTGAGCAGGTCAAGAAGGTCGCCACCGGCTGCCCGTTCTGTCGCGTGATGCTGACCGACGGTGTGACCGCACGGACCAGCGGCACCGAGGCCGAGGGCAAGGTCGAGGTCGTCGACGTCGCGCAGCTGCTGCTCGACTCGGTCAAGCGTGGCAAGACCGAGGTCAAGCTCGGTGGCCGTTACCTCGGACCGCGTCCGACCGCTCCCGAGCCCGAACCGGAACCGGAGCCCGAGAAGGTGCCCGCGGCTGCTGCGGCAACCTCGACGGCCACCACCGAGGCGGCTCCGAAGCCGAAGGTCGGACTGGGCATGAAGGGCGGCAAGAAGCCGGGCGCCGCGGCCAAGACCGCTGCACCGGCTCCCGAGGCCGCACCCGCCGAGAAGAAGCCCGCGTCGAAGGGCTTCGGCATGAAGGGCGGCAAGAAGCCGGGTGCTGCGGCTGCTGCACCGGCCGAGACCGCCGCGGAGACAACCGCTGCGGCGCCTGCCGAGACGAAGCCCGCAGCCAAGGGCTTCGGCATGAAGGGTGGCGCCAAGCGTCCGGGTGCGGCGAGCAAGCCTGCCGCTTCGGCTGCGCCGGCGCCTGCGGAGGCCGAGTCGTCCGAGGCCGTGAAGGCCGAGGCGCCTGCTGCCGAGGCGAAGCCGGGCAAGGCCAAGGGCTTCGGCATGGCCGCCGGCAAGCGTCCCGGCCAGAAGGCGGCCACCCCGAACGCGGCGGCCGCCGACGCCGGTGTGACCGCTCCCGCCGAGAACAAGGTCGCCGAGGCCGAGTCCGCACCCGATGCCGCTCCGACCGCCGACACCGAGTCGGCCACCGCCGTCGCTGCGGCTACCGAAGCGACCGCGGGCAAGGCCAAGGGCTTCGGCATGTCCGCGGGCAAGAAGCGTCCGGGCGGGATCGGCAAGGCCGCTCCCAAGCCGGCCGCAGAAGCTCCGGCAGCAGCGCCGGCAGCCGAGGCACCGGCAGCCGAGGCACCGGTCGCCGAAGCCGCCGCCCCGGCAGCCGAGGCACCCCAGGGCGGTTCGGCCGCGGCACTGACCGAGGAGAAGCCGGCCAAGGCCAAGGGCTTCGGCATGTCCGCCGGCAAGAAGCGCCCCGGTGGCGCGAGCAAGGCCGCTCCGAGGCCTGCTGCAGCGCCGGCCGACGCCGCCCCTGCTCCCGAGGCCGCCCCGGAACCCGAGGCACCTGCCGAGGCACCGGCGGTCGAGGAAGCACCGGCAGCGGAAGCACCGGCAGCCGAGACGAACGGGACCGAGGTCCCGGCCCCGTCGAGCAACGGCTCGGGCGAAGCCCGGACCATCGCCGAGACCGGCGCGTCGAAGGCCAAGGGCTTCGGCATCGCCGCCGGCAAGAAGCGGCCCGGCCACAAGTAGTCCGCAGTAACCGAAAACGGGCTCCGACCACCACGGTCGGAGCCCGTTTTTCGTGTGTCGGACGACTTCCGCACAGCACTGGCGGAAACCCGTTTGCGCCCGGCTGCCACAATTGGACCCGTGAGTAGGCCCCATGTGTCGCATCTGAACCAGAACCTCAAGCCGCTCGAGCAGTCGCTCAAGCTGCAGAACGTGTGCTACGAGATCCGCGGACCCGTACACGCGCACGCGCAGCGGCTCGAGGCGGAGGGCCACCGCATCCTCAAGCTGAACATCGGCAACCCGGCGCTGTTCGGGTTCGAGGCCCCCGACGTGATCATGCGCGACATGATCCACGCGCTGCCGTACTCGCAGGGGTACTCCGAGTCCGCGGGTGTGCTGTCCGCCCGACGCTCGGTGGTGACGCGATACGAGCTCATCCCCGACTTCCCGTACTTCGACGTCGACGACGTCATCCTGGGCAACGGCGTCTCCGAGCTCATCACGATGACGATGCAGGCGTTGCTGAACGACGGTGACGAGGTCCTGATCCCGGCCCCCGACTACCCGCTGTGGACGGCCATGACCTCGCTGTCCGGCGGACGTCCCGTGCACTACCGCTGCGACGAGGACAACGGCTGGAATCCCGACATCGCCGACATCGCGTCGAAGATCACCGATCGCACCAAGGCGATCGTCATCATCAACCCCAACAATCCGACGGGCGCGGTCTACTCACGCGAGGTCCTGCAGCAACTCGTCGAACTCGCGCGGCAGCACTCGCTGCTGATCCTCGCCGACGAGATCTACGACAAGATCATCTACGACGAGGCCGAGCACGTGAACGTCGCGTCGTTGGCGCCGGATCTGTTGTGCCTCACCTTCAACGGCCTGTCGAAGGCCTACCGGGTGTGCGGCTACCGCGCCGGCTGGGTCGTGATGACCGGACCCAAGGATCACGCCAAGGGATTCATCGAGGGCATGGGCATCCTGGCGTCGACGCGCCTGTGTGCGAACGTGCCCGGCCAGCACGCGATCCAGGTGGCCCTCGGCGGTTACCAGTCCATCGAGGCGCTCGTCTCCCCCGGCGGCCGCCTCTACGAGCAGCGGAACGTCACCTGGGAGAAGCTCAACGAGATCCCCGGCGTCAGCTGCGTGAAGCCCAAGGGCGCGCTCTACGCGTTCCCGCGCCTCGACCCCGAGGTACACGAGATCCACAACGACGAGCTGTTCGTCCAGGACCTCCTGCTGCAGGAGAAGATCCTCGTCGTGCAGGGCACCGGCTTCAACCTCGACGACACCAACCACTTCCGCATCGTCACGCTGCCGTGGTCGCGGGACCTCAAGGAAGCCGTCGAACGGATCGGCAACTTCTTGTCGTCGTACCGGCAGTAGTTCACGCCACCACCTCGCTCCCTCCACCTGGCTCCCTGAGGAGGCCCGGAGCTTACGGAGCGTGCGTCCACCTCGCTCCCTGAGGAGGCCCGGAGCTTGCGGAGCGTGCGTCCACCTCGCTCCCTGAGGAGGCCCGGAGCTTGCGGAGGGCCGTCACGAAGGGCCCGGGTCTCACCGACCCGGGCCTTTTGTGCTTTCTGCTGCGTTTCGGCACGCGTACCCGGGGAATCCGCACTGAGACGGGTTCACGCGAGGGTCTAGACATTTATGTAACCGTTGGTAACGTGTATCTCCATCGAGGTCTACGACGAGGTGGCACGAATGTCCGAAGAGGCAATACAGGTTCGACCCGACTGGCGACGGGGGACGGTGACCGCTGACGGCGTCACGCTGGCCACCTTCGAACTCGGCGACCCGGCCGATCCGACGGTCCTGTTGGTTCACGGCTGGCCCGACACCCACCATCTCTGGACGCACATCGCGCCCCGACTGGCCGAGAAGTACCACGTGGTGGCCTACGACTGCCGCGGCTTCGGCGAGAGCGACCGTCCGCGCGAGGTCCGGGCGTACCGGCTGACCGAACTCGCCGACGATCTCTTCGCGGTCGCCGAAGCGGTGAGTCCCGACGCTCCCGTGCACGTGGTCGGTCACGACTGGGGTTCGGTCCAGGCGTGGGAGGCCGTGAGCAGGCCGCGGTCGCACACCCGCATCGCGTCCTTCGTCTCGGTGTCCGGACCCAATCTCGATCACCTCGGCCGGCTGCTGCACGACGGCGTGACCCGCCCGACGCCGCGGCGCGTGCGAACCATTGCGACACAGTCGCTCTCATCGGCCTACACGGGACTGTTCCAGCTCCCGGTGCTGCCGAACGCCTTGCTGACCGCACTCGGGAGTCCGCGGGCGTGGAAGCAGTTCCTGCGCAGAGTCGAGGGCACCCCGCCGGAGAACGTCGTCGTCGCGGACACCCTGCGTCGCGACATGATCACCGGACTCGCGTTGTACCGCGCCAACATTCGCCAGAAACTGCTACGTCCGGAGCCACGTTCGACCGTGGTGCCGGTATTGCAGGTGGTCAACGAACGCGACATCGCGCTGCGTCCGGCGATCTACGAGAACACCCCGGCATACGTGGCCAAGCTGTGGCGGCGCGACACCCCGACGGGACACTGGCTGCCGTACACCCACCCCGGATATCTGACCGAGACGGTTCTGGACTTCCTTGCCGCGCAGACCGAGAGCGAGGTCCCACCGACGGTCGAACGGTCGCGGGTGTTCGCCGAGCCGAAGCCGCTGGCCGGGAAGCTGGTGGTGATCACCGGCGCGGGCAGCGGTATCGGGCGGGAGACCGCACTACTGCTCGCCGAGCGCGGCTGCGAACTCGTGCTCGCCGACCGAAACCTGGAGACGGCGGCCGAGACCGCGCAGGCCTGCAAGATCGCCGGCGCCCTGGCGCACGACTATCTCCTCGACGTGTCCGACACCGACGCGTTCGCCGCGTTCGCCGGGACGGTCCGCGAGAAGCACGGCGTCCCCGACGTCGTGATCAACAACGCGGGAATCGGTTTGGCCGGAGGCGCTCTCGCCGCGACCGACGAGCAGGTCGATCGCCTGCTCGACGTCAACCTGCGCGGCGTCATCACGGGAAGCCGCGAGTTCGGCCGGCAGATGGTCGAGCGCGGCGTGGGCGGGCACATCGTCAACATCGCGTCGGCCGCCGCATTCACACCGTCGCGCAGCCTCGGGTTGTACTCGGCGTCGAAGGCCGGCGTCCTGTTGTTCTCGGAGTCGTTGCGTGCCGAGCTCGCCGAACACCGCATCGGCGTGAGCGCCATCTGCCCGGGCATCGTCGACACCAACATCGTGTCGTCGACGCCGATCGCCGGACTCGACGCCGATACCGAACAGACACAACGGGATCGGCTGGACCGCTTCTATCAGCGTCGCGGATTCACCCCCGATCGGGTGGCGACCGAGATCGTCTCGGCCATCGAACACAACAAGGCCGTCGTCCCGGTGACCCCCGAGGCGCAGGTCGGCTATCGCATCTACCGTTTCGCGCCGTGGCTGTCCCGGATCGGCGCCCGACAGAAGGTCACCGGATGAGCACCGTCGAACGCCCGCGGCCCGATCTGACCGAGCAGGCCGATCCCGGCCCCGTCGAACTACACGCCCGCAACGTGACATTCGACTGGGATTCCGTTCCCCTGCACTGGATTCCCGGCCATCCAGTGGCGTCGAACTTCGTCAGCGTGCTCAACCTGCTCCTCCCGGAGGGCGAACGCTGGTTCGTGCAGACCTACAACGAGGCGCTGCCGATGGTCGCCGACGAGGAACTCGCCTCGCGGATGCGTGGCTTCATCGGCCAGGAGGCCATGCACGCCGAGGCGCACGACCACGTCCTGTGGGAGTTCCTCGACCACCACGGCATCGATCCCCGCCCGTACCAGCTGCAGATGGAATGGATCTTCCGCAGGGTGCTCGGGCCGGCGACGAGCGGTTCGCCCGAAGCCCGGCACAAGCACCTCATCGAACGGCTCTGGCTCATCGCTGCCCTCGAGCACTACACCGCGGTGCTCGGCGACTTCGCGTTGAACAACAACTGGATCAAGGCCGGTGCGCATCCGACGATGGCCGATCTGTTCATGTGGCACGGCGCCGAGGAGGTGGAGCACCGCGCGGTCGCACACGACGTCGCGGCCTACTTCGGGGACAGCTACCTTCGACGGGGACGCGCGATGCTCGCAGTCCTACCGATACTGTTGTTCCTGGTGCAGCGCGGCTACCGGTTCATCATGAAGCAGGACGAGTCGGTGTCGTACAACTACTTCCAGAAGAAGTGGCAGTTCCACCGCGGCGTGCGAGCCAACGTGCTGCCTCCACTGCGCAGCATCGTCTTCTCCACGTTCAGCTACTTCCGTCCCGGATTCCGTCCGGAACAGATCGGCAGCACCGCGCAGGCCGTCGCATATCTCGCCAGCTCCCCGGCTGCGCGCAACGCCGCGTGAGGGCCGCGATGAACCAACGCGCACATCCGCATTCGACGAGCCTCACCCAACCGCCTCCGCATCTCTACGGGCGGTGGCGCCGTGATCCGATCCTCACGGTGGGGACCGCATTCATGCGCGTATGGTGGCCTGCGTGGCGACCGCTGTCCCCGTTGCGGCCCACCCCGGCCAACGCCGGGATCACGCAGGTACGCATCGTGAAGCGCGAGGTCGTCGCACATGACGAGAACGTGATCGCCCTGACGCTGGCCGCTGCCGAGGGCGGGGTGCTGCCGTCCTGGCATGCCGGCGCCCACATCGACATGCTGCTGCCTTCCGGGCGGATGCGGGAGTACTCGTTGTGCGGCGACACCGCCGACCGCGAGCACTACCGCATCGCGATACGTCGCATCCCGGACGGCGGAGGCGGTTCCATCGAGGTCCATGACGCCCTGAACGTCGGCGACGTGGTGTCGATCAAGGGACCGCGCAACGCTTTTCCGTTGGCCGTCCCCGGCCACGGCTCCCCCGCCCGCCGGCTTCGCTTCATCGCCGCGGGAATCGGCATCACGCCGATCCTGCCGATGCTGGCCGTCGCCGAGCGCTTCGGCCTGGACTGGTCGATGATCTACACCGGCCGCTCGGCCGACTCCATCCCGTTCCTCGACGAGGTGGCGAGGTTCGGCGACCGCATCACGATTCGCACCGACGACCGGCACGGACTCCCGACCATGCCGGAGTTGGTCGGTCCGGTCCCCGGGTCCGACGCCGACCTCGCCGTGTACTGCTGCGGACCGGTCCCGATGCTGGAGAACCTCCGCCGCCATCTGGCCGACCGCGCGGACATCGAGTTGCACTACGAGCGCTTCAGCCCGCCGCCGGTCGAGAACGGCTCGCCGTTCACGGTCACGCTGGCGTCCACGGGCGAGGAGATCCCGGTGGCCGCCGACGAGTCGGCACTCGCCGCGATCCGGCGGGTGATGCCCTCGGTCCCCTACTCCTGTCAGCAGGGTTTCTGCGGCACATGCAAGGTCAGGACGTTGTCCGGCGACATCGATCACCGGGACAACATCCTGACCGAGCCCGAACGCGAGGCCGGGACCATTCTGACCTGCGTGTCACGCAGTGCCGGCGGGAACCTCACGCTCGACCTGTGAGGTGTCCCCGGCTCCAGTGCTTGCCGCCCCCTGAGGAGCATCCGGAGCTTGCGGAGGATGCGTCCCCACTGCCCCCTGAGGAGCATCCGGAGCTTGCGGAGGATGCGTCTCGACTGCCCCCTGAGGAGCATCCGGAGCTTGCGGAGGATGCGTCTCGACTGCCCCCTGAGGAGCATCCGGAGCTTGCGGAGGATGCGTCTCGAAGGGCACCGCGTGCCGTCCGGCGACCGTGCCGCGCAGCAGGAACGCCGCTGTCACACCGGCTGCAGCAGTGATCGCCACCGCGGCCCACACCGCGTTGTGCAGACCGTCCATGAACACCTGCTGGACCGCGGCCCGGACCGGGTCGCTCATCTCGGCGGGTACCCGGCCGGCCACTTCGACACCGGCCATCACCGACTGTTCCGCGGTCGCGACGACCTCACGCGGTAAACCACTGCCCGACAGCCGATCCCCGATGCCGGCGACGTAGGCCGAGGTCAGGATCGAGCCGAGCACCGCGACCCCGAGGGTGCCGCCGATCTCGCGGGTGGTGTCGTTGACGGCGCTGCCGGCACCGGCCTGTTCCGGCCGCAGCGCATCCATGATGAGCTGCGTGCACGGGCCCGAGATGAATGCCAGGCCGGCGGCCATCAGCGACATCGACCACACGATGAGCTCCCAGTAACCCGAAGCGCGCGAGGAGATCTCGACGAGTGCGAAGCCTCCCGACATCAGGAAGGCGCCGGCCACGGCGACGAAGCGGGGCCCGAACCGGTGCGACAGCGCCATCGCCACCGGCGACAGCGCCGCCATCACCACGGCGAACGGCAGGGTTCGCACGCCGGCGGCGAGCGGGCCGTATCCCTTGACCGCCTGGAAGAACTGGGTGATCAGGAAGATGAACCCGAACAGCGCGAAGAACGCCACGCTGATCATCCCGGCCGCGGTGGCGAAGTGCCGGTTGGCGAACAACCGCACGTCCAGGATCGGATGGGCGATACGCAGCTGCGTCACCACGAACACGGACAGGATCGTCAGTGCCGCAATGATTCCGAGCACCGTCCGGACCTCACCCCAGCCGACGTGCGGCGCCTCGATCAGCGTGTATGTCAGCAGCCCCAGGCCGGCGACGGACAGGCCCACACCGATGGAGTCGAATCGTGGCACCGCCAGTGGTCGGGTGCCGGGCACGACGGCGAGGATCACGATCAACGCGGCGAGACCGAACGGGACGTTGACCCAGAACACCGAGGTCCACGAGAAGTGTTCGAGAAGCCAACCGCCCAGCACCGGACCGATGGCGACGGCGATACCGGAGACCGCCGCCCAGATACCGACGGCCATCGCCCGCTCCTTGGCGTCGACGAAGATCGTCGTGATGATGGCCAGTGTCGCCGGGAACACCAGGGCGGCAAAGAGTCCCAGTCCTCCTCTGGAAGCGATGAGCTGGCCGAGGTTCTGCGACGACGCCGCGAGGACCGACACCGCCATGAACCCGGCGATACCGGTCAGGAGCATGCGCCGGTGGCCGAATCGGTCGCCCAGGTAGCCGCCGGTCAGGAGCAGTCCGGCGAACACGAGCGTGTAGGCGTCGACGATCCATTGCAGCCCGGAGATCCCGGCGTCGAGGTCGCGGGCCAGCGTCGGCAGGGCGACGTTGACGATCGTGTTGTCGATCATGACCAGCAGTTCGGCAAAGCTGAGGGCGCCGAGCGCCCACCAGCGTGAGCCCATACGTCCTGTACGCATCGGCATTCTCCTGTTCCGTGAGCGAGATGAGGTTCAGATATAGAACGTCGTCACACTGTTGTAGAACAACGTTCTATTCAAGAAGAACACCGTGCTAGTAGATTGTCAATATGTCCACCGCGAAGCCGCGCACCCGAACGTCAGCCGCCGAAGTCCGGTCCGCCCTCCTGCGCGCCGGTCGCGAGATCCTCGAGCGGGACGGCGAGGCCGGGTTGACCGTGCGAGCGGTGGCGGCCGAGGCGAAGGTCGCGCCGATGGGCGTCTACAACCACTTCGACGGGCGCGACGGACTCCTGGATGCACTGGTCACCGATGGTTTCGTCGAATTCGCACGCGCAGTCGGAGCCACCGACGACGACCCGGTCGACCGGTTGCAGAACTCAGGTCGCGGCTACCGCGAGTTCGCCGTGTCGAACCCTGTCCTCTACGGCCTGATGTTCTCCAGTCGCTGCACAGCGGATCTCGAGGTGGCGGCGCACGCGTTCGACGTACTCGTCGACGTCATCCGGTACGGGCAGGTCGCCGGTGTCGTGATGGCCGGCGATCCGGCCGATCTCGCCATGCAGGCCTGGTCGGCGGTTCACGGCGCAGTCGGCCTGGAACTCGCCGGCACGCATCCACCACAGGTCGACGGCGCGGACAACTACGAGAGGGTGCTGGCGTTCGTCGCGCGGGGCTTGGCGCCGCGCCCCGCCGGCTGATTTCACGGGAGGACGATCGGCGGGAGTCCGGGGATCGGGTTCGGGATCGTCACACCGCGCTGCGGACGCGGTGCGCGGGAACGCGGTCGCGGCGAGGGCGCGGGCTCGTTCGTCGCCACGGGTGGCGGCGGTGAGGTGTAGCGCTGCGCAGGCTGACGCGCCTCCGCGAAGATGGCCGGATCGGCGTACTCCTGGCTCGTCGGCGCCGTCGTGGTGGGCGTGGTGGGCGTCGCGACGGGCGCCTGCGAGGAGCCGTTGCCGCCCGCAGCCAGCGCGACCGCGACACCGACGATGGCAAGCGCGCACAGCAGCGCCAGCCCTGTCAGTACCCGCTTCGCGGGGACCTTGCCTCGTCGACGCGCCGGCGCGGGAGGGATAGGATTGACCAGCGAATACGGTTCCGGCGCAGGGAAAATGCCGGGCTGTGGCCCGATCGGAGCCGGACCGACGCCAGGGTGACCGATCCCGTTCTGCGGCATCGCATGCTCGACGGGGTGGGAGGCAACCGGCGCTTGAACGGGCGTGGGTTGTTGAAATACCGTGGGCTGTTGAAATGCCGTGGGCTGTTGAGACGGCAGAGCACCGACGCCCGGGACCTGCGGAGCGGTGAACAACGCGTCGGCCGCGGCGGAGGCCGTGAGGGCGCCGAAAGCCGTTGCGGGAGCAGGCGATACCGGCTGCGAGAGCTGTTCGGGAGACATCTTCTCGACACCGATGGCCGGGAAATCCCCTGAGCGGCCCGGACTTCCGGCCGGAGGATCGACCGGGATCGAGAAGCCGCCGGTCGGGGCATCGGGAGCGATGTCACCAGCCTCGGGCGCTTCCGGGACCGGCGGCGCCGTCACCTCATCGGCGACCGGATCCGGCGTCGTGTCGGTGCCGGATTCTGTCGCGGCCTCGGTGACAGCCTCAGTAACAGCCTCGACGGTGACCTCGACCTCGGGTTCGGGATCGGGGCGCCCGGGCTCCGGC
Organism: Gordonia westfalica; assembly: GCF_900105725.1. Lineage (NCBI taxonomy): Bacteria > Bacillati > Actinomycetota > Actinomycetes > Mycobacteriales > Gordoniaceae > Gordonia > Gordonia westfalica. Next base: position 14,864 of record NZ_FNLM01000036.1, on the reverse strand, counting down.
GCAGGCTCGGCGCACCCGGCGACAGGCTCGTCGGAGTTCTCGGCCGCCACGGCGGCGTCCGCGTCCAACTGCACCTCGTCTCGATTGTCGTCCACAGCTTCCGGTTCGGTCAGGTCTGTGCTGTCAATGGTGTCTGCAGGGTGAGTGTCTGGGGGTCGAGTGTCTGCGGGGTGTCCGCTGGCGCGGGGGTCTGTGTCGTCGGCGGGGTCCGGCGGGACATCGCCTCCGCCCGTGACCTCGGGACCGTCTCCCGCCGTAGTCGGCGTGAGTGATTCCGGAGGAGGGCTGATCGGCCCCGCCGATACGGAGGCGGCCAACGGCCCGGGCACGGCGTCGATGATCGGCACCGTCACGGCTCTCGCGATCCCGTCGCGCAAGCCCGGCCACACCCCGAGTCCGTCGGCGACGACGACAGCGTGCGCCTGTGCTCCGGCGACCGCCGCGCATGCCAGTTCCTCACTGCGTGCCGTGAGAGCGCCACCAGCCTCCTCGACGTCGCGCCGCGCCATCCGGAACAGCCGAATGTGTTGCCGTCCCATCAGGAACGTGCCGTCGGAGTCCTGCAGCCTTTCGCGTCCGCGTGCGATGAGCTCGAACAGTTCGTTCTGCCAGTCCGGTGAAGTCGGTGACTCGACGCGTCCGATCCTGGTCAGGTGGTCGGCGATGGCATGGTCGAGTGCACCCAGCGACAGCGTCACGTCGGAGTATGTGTCGGCGACGGTGCCGCGCGAGGTGTCGAAACGCCCGACGGACACGCATCCGTTTCCGTCGAGACCGAGCAGGACCACCTGGGGATCGTCGTCCAGTCCCCGCCGGCGCAGCTTGGCCCGCACGTCGTCGAGCACGGCTGGGTTCACCGGGACCCCTGCAGATGCAGAGGCCGGCCCCGTAGCCGAATCGAACACCGTGTCGGTCATCTGATCAATTCCTGCACTTGTGTGCACCTCGCCCAACACGCCCCCCACGGCGAGAAGGTGCCCCCCGGTCAATCGCGGGGTTCAACCTAACACGTCAACGCGCAGGGCCGCTTTCGACGACAGCCCGTTCACCTGCGTGAACGAACTTCTTGTCCCGATTCTTCGGTGCAGCCACGGGACCGCCCAGGGCGCGGTAATCCCACCCCGCCGCACGCCAGGCCTGCGCGTCGAGGCAGCGTCGGGCGTCGACGATGCGCTTGTGCCGCACCACCGGCGAGAGCTCGTCGGGCGACATGTGGACGAACTCCGCCCATTCGGTTGTGATGACGACGACATCCGCGCGGTCGCAGGCCTCACGTGCCGACGCCGCGTAGCCGAGGGACGGCTGCAATCGGCGCGAGTTCTCCATGGCCTGGGGGTCGAAGACCGTGACAGACGCCCCGTCGAGGGCGAGTCGGCTCGCGACGGCGAGCGCCGGGGAGTCCCGGACGTCGTCGCTCTCGGGTTTGAAGGCGGCGCCGAGGACGGCGACGTTGCGCCCCAACACCTCTCCCCCGATCGTTTCGGCGACGAGTTCCGCAGCGGCACTGCGTCGACGCATGTTGATGGCGTCGACCTCGCGCAAGAACCCGACGGCCCGTGGTGCGCCCATCTCGTCGGCGCGTGCCGTCAGCGCCCGGATGTCCTTGGGGAGGCAGCCGCCGCCGAAACCCAGCCCTGCGTTGAGGAAGCGTCGGCCGATCCTGGGATCGTGACCCATGGCGTCGGCGAGGGTGCCGATGTCGGCGCCGGCGATCTCACATAGTTCGCTCATCGCGTTGATGAACGAGATCTTGGTCGCCAGAAACGCATTGGCGGATACCTTGACGAGCTCTGCGGTGGCCCAGTCGGTCTCGATGAGCGGGACTCCGGTCTCGAGGACCTCGCGATAGATGTCCCGGATGACCTCCCCGGCCAGGGTTTCCGTCCGCGGCGCCTGCGGGTCGTCGACGAGTCGCCCGGTGCCGAGGACGAGACGGTCGGGCGCGAGGCTGTCCTCGACGGCGAAGCCCTCCCGCAGGAACTCCGGGCTCCACGCCAGCTCGATGTCGGCGCCCGGCGCGGTGAGGTACGAGATCCGTTGCGACAGTTCCTCACACGTGCCGACGGGAACGGTGGATTTGCCGATCAGAACGTGCTTGCCTCGCAGCGTCGGCACGAGCGTCTCGACGGCAGTGTGGACGTGGGACAGGTCGGCGCGGTGTCCACGGGCTTCCTGGGGTGTGCCGACGCCGATGAAGTGGACCGATCCGTGGTCGGCGGCCGCCAGTGGATCGGTGGTGAATCGGAGGCGTCCGGCGTCGAGGTTGCGGCGGAGGATGTCGGAGAGCCCGGGTTCGAAGAACGGGACATCACCGTCCTGTAGGCGTTCGATCTTCCGGGGGTCGACGTCGATGCCGACGACGTCGTGCCCGAGTTCGGCCATGCAGGCCGCGTGCGTCGCGCCGAGGTATCCGCATCCGATAACCGTGAGCTTCATACCGCAACGGTTACGCCGACGGTGAGCCACGAACCGACCGTGGAGTTGCGTGTGGCGGTCGGTCGGGTGAACTCCTCAGTCAGCCGTCGCCGGTTGAGTAGGCGAGGAGCGTGCGATGAGCGGTATCGAAAACTGGCGCGGTCAGTCGTTCTTGAGGAAGTTCAGGTAGGCCTTCGACGGGGTGGGTCCGCGCTGCCCCTGGTACTTCGAACCAACCTTCTCGCTGCCGTAGGGATGTTCGGCCGGGCTGCTGAGCCGGATGAGGCACAGCTGGCCGATCTTCATGCCCGGCCACAGCGTGATCGGCAGGTTGGCCACGTTGGAGAGTTCCAGCGTGATGTGGCCGGAGAAGCCGGGGTCGATGAAGCCGGCCGTCGAGTGTGTCAGGAGACCGAGGCGGCCGAGTGAGGACTTTCCTTCGAGGCGTCCGGCGAGGTCGTCGGGCAGGCTGCACACCTCGAGGGTGGAGCCCAGCACGAATTCACCCGGGTGCAGCACGAAAGGCTCACCCTCGGTGGGTTCGACGAGGGTGGTGAGTTCGTCTTGGCGTTGGGCCGGGTCGATGTGGGTGTACCGGGTGTTGTTGAACACGCGGAACAGACTGTCGAGCCGGACGTCGACGCTGGAGGGCTGGACGAGCGCAGGATCGAATGGATCGATGGCGAGGCGCCCGTCAGCGATCTCGGAGCGGATGTCGCGGTCGGAGAGCAGCACGGTGTCGAGGTTATCGAATGGTCAGGGTGGATCTGCGCCGGTATCCGTCCGCCCGGACGATTCGGCTCCCCCGTGGCCACCCGACCGGCGTCGTCGGGCGTCGGCTCGCATGCGGTTGAGGACCTCGTCGGTGCGGTTGGCGTGATTGACCTTCGGGGTCTGATCCGGGTGCGACGTCGGTGGGCGCCAGACGACGCGACCTGCGTCGACCCCATCGGTGGCGATCGTGGTGGCCCACTGGTCGTCGCCGGGGCCGACCGCACGGTTGTGCGGTCCGCATGCGGTGGTCATGTTGTCGATGTCGGTGGGGCCGTCGTCGGCTGTCCATTCGGCCACGTGGTGCAGTTCGGAGTCGAAGGACGACCGCGTGCAGCGAGGACACGTGCAGCCACCATCGCGACCCACCGCGGCGATCCGCTGGGCCCGGGATGCCAGGCGCTTGGCTCGTCCGAGGTAGAGGACCTCGCTGGTGTGGTCGCGGAACACCTCGAGGTACTGCTGCGACTCTGCGGCGAGTTCGACGGCGTCCTTGATCGGAAGCAGGGTGCCCGTTGCGGTGCGCGCGGGAGCCCCGGCCCGCTCGCGGAGGGCCGATTCGGTGATCGTGACGATGAGGTGTGGTGGCAGCCCGTGGTGGGAACCGCCGAGCGCGCCGCTGTCGAGCGCGTACCGGAGCAACGCGGAGAAGGCGTCGTGGTTGCGTTTCGCGGCCGACCGGTTGTCGCGTTCGGCAGCGGCCGCGAGGGCATCGGGATCAGCACTGCCGGGGTCTCCGACGGGTGACTCCGGGTCGTCGGGGTTGTTCATGCCCGGCGCTGCCCACACCGCCAGTACGACGTCGAGCATCGCCCGGGTCTTCGGGTCGAGATCGGCGGTCAGCTTGGACATCAGCTGTGCGTCCTGCGGACCGAGGCGCATGCCGCGCATTCGGGCGCGATCGCGGTCGTCGGTCAGTGTCCCGTCGGGGTCGAGGTGGGCGAGGATGCGTGTGCCGAGCTGGCGCAGCGAGGACGGGTCGTAGTCGCTCGCGTAGTGGGCAAGCGTCGCCTCGGCGGCTTCGCGGTCGGCCGGGTCCACGGCGACCGGGATCTTCTTCATCACCTCGACGATGACGTCGACGTTCCTCCCCGAGATCTCGCCTTCGGCAACACCTTTGGCGGTCTCCGGGAATCGCGGCTCGAGCACCTCGCCCTGCATGTCGGGGAACTTGCCGATCGCCCACACGCGGTTCAGCAGCCGATTGGCCTCCCCGCTGCGGTTGAGCACGCTGGTGACGAAGTTGGTGACGGTCTGACTGCCGGCTTTCCGGTATGCGGAGCGTTCGTCGATATCGATGATGTGGGCGGCGAACGACGTGAGCATGCGACGCTCGGCGCGTTCGTGCTCCATCGCGACCTTGAGCAGGTCTGTATCGGAACAGTCCGTGGACGCCGTCTCACTGATCTCGTCCAGCAGCGCGTGTAGACGCTCGTACTGGTCGAGAAGAAGTGGTTGTGATGCAGATGGCTCGCCTAAAGCCATGATTAAACCCCCGTCATCATGGCTTTACTCGAAACTATGTTCGAGTGTACGTGCGTCCTCGCAGGTGCGCAACCCCATCCGGGAAGATTTTTCGCGCCGCTCGCGAAGACCCGGACGCCGGTTTGCTAGGCTTTCGATCGCGAGCCCAGCGCTCGCACGCCGATGTAGTTCAATGGCAGAACATCAGCTTCCCAAGCTGAATACGCGGGTTCGATTCCCGTCATCGGCTCCAGGTCAGAGGGCATTTTCACTCCGACGCTTACGTTTAGACTTACGTGTATCTCGCAAAGTGAGGTCCAGTCCCCTCCGTCGCGAGTCTTCCAAACTAGCTACGCGGGTTCGATTCCCGTCACCCGCTCCAGGTCAGAGACCACACAGGCTCTCGACTACAGCCACGGTTACAGCCAAGGCATTCAAGTACAGCCATCCAGCACCACGCTGGGTGGCTGTACTTGTACATACACGTCGATGGAGAGCGGCATGAGCCTTCGTAATCAGTCGATGTGCTCCAGCGCGGTGTCGGCGAACCACCACCCGTCGCCGAACAACTCCCGCGCCCATGCCGTGGCGTGAGTGAACTCCACCCGGTGCAGTAGGTCGGGCACGCGTTCCTGGGCGATGATCTTCCCAGCCGCCTCGGCGTTCCCTAGTGAGGTCACCCGCACGCGGTCCCCTACCTTGAACTCAGGCATCGGTCCAGTCCTGTCGTACGAGCTTGCTGGGATCGTTGGGTACATACTCGCCAACCGTTTCGGGATGGCTGGTGGAGTTGGTGACGTAGAGGATGGGCCAGTCGGTTCCAGGTACGAAGTCCACGATTCGCCCAGTGTGGTCACCGACAACAGTCCGCACACGATCCCCTACCTTGAACTCAAGCATCGTTCCCCGCCCTCGCCTGTTCCAACCGCCATTCGTGTACGCAGATCATTGCGCCGGTGTGGAGATAGCCCGTGTTGCGGGCGTCGGCGTACACCTGCGCCTCAGCTTGGGCAGGGAACAGCTCCGCATTCAACGGGCAGTCGCGGCCAGACAGGACGTTGACGGAGAACTCGCGAGCCTCCCAGGTCCGATCGCCGTGGTCGGCGACACGAACCTCTGAGAAGGTGTCGGCGGGGTGGGCTTCACGCCGGTGTGCCGGGCGGAAGTTGCGGCATCCCTGCCCGGGAACCACGAGACACTCGTCCTTGAGCTCAGGCGCGCTCACGGCTCGACCTCACCAGAGGTGATGTACACGTCTCCGTCATGGAGGACGACACTCTCGGCTTCGCCGTAGTAGTAGCCGCCCGTAGGTTCAGACCACACGCCCATCTGCGCCCAGTCGATACAGGCGGTGGCATCCTGGGGCATCTGCTGCAGCTTGGCGATCAGTTCGGCTACGGTCATTCTCCTATTGTCCCAGGTTGTGGCCTATTTCTCCGGTGACACACCCACCCTTGCCGGGCAAGCCATTAAGATCCCCACATGGGTCAACTCACAGGCAACACCCGGCAATTCGGAACGTGCGCGTGTGGATCGCAGATCATCAGCCGCGAGGAGCGAACTCAGGTACGCGCTCGGCCCACAGTCTGGGGCCGCGCAGAGTGTCAGTCACCTCCGCTGACCTGCGGAGTGCGCAACGGTGGCAGGGAAAGTCAATGGCTGAGCGCACTCGCGAATGGTCCGGTGCCCACGCTATTCAAGGACATCCAGGAGGGTGACTTTGTGTTTGCCAAGGGCCGCTGGCGGCAGGTCACATCACGTACTGTCACAGAGCTCACCCTTGGCCTCGATCAGGTATCACTGAGTGAGTTGGTGGACGTGAATGCGGAGCGGGAGATTCTGCGTCCGTCCTGAACCAGTCCGTCCAGTCCGCACTTTGATCCGACTTTGGGGACACCAACAGACTGGCGTCTCCCCCAAAGTCCTCCACCAGTCGCCGGCATTCGGGGCAGTCCGGATCGTAGGGTGGTCGGTAGATGCGGATGCGTGGAGTCATGAGCCTTGGACGCAGCCGCGGGGTGGCGGGGTTCCCCTCAACGCAAAGAAAACGCCCCACCCTCACGAAGAGGATGGGGCGTTCAAGGTTGTCCAAGTTCAGAGCGGGTGTCGCATCATGACGCTCTGCGATCGGGTTCCCAGTGTTTCCTATCAGTGGCCGGCGCATCGCGCTCCGACGATCAGTGTGTGTTCCTGAACCTCACCCGCTCTGAACTTGTGAGATAACAGTAGCATCGACTTCTGTTGCAGCGCAACACATTTCACGAAACCCGTATGATCACCTGGTGACCGATCGGGACGTACTACGCGCCGCAGCCGAAGCCATACGCGCACAGATGCGCCGCCAGCAAGCCGAAATGACACAAGCCACCGACGGCGGATGGACACCACCCGACCCCGACCTACTCGCACTCGCCGTCGAATGCGACGACGTGGTCTACTCCCAGCGCGCCGAGGCCCCGGACCTCACCGACCGGCTCGCCGCGGTACTCGGCGACGCCTGGGAGCCGTGACAGCGGTGTCCCGATTCCGGTTATGGGCGGGGGTCAGCCCCGACCGACGATCATGTACTGGCCTGTGGTGAAAGTGCTGACGACCTCCACCCACTCCCACTGATCGGTGAGCACGAGGGTCGGCACACCGTCGATGCCGATCGGCGCGGACACGGTGACCGCGTTGGCTGAGGCGTCGATCTTCTTGATAGTGAAGCGATACCCAGCCGATCCGGTGTTCGGCAGTGAGATCGTGAACGCTCCACCACTGGCATCGCACATGTTGAACGGCGCGGTGTTGGTGGTGATGTTGTAGGTACCGGATCGATTGCCGAGCCCGGTACGGAATCCGCCTGTGAGAGCGACCGCCCCCGAGGTCGTGATCGGATACGCACCACCAGCAGTGCGAAGTCCAAGGCTGGACAGGACGGTGCCGAGGTCGTCTGTTGCGGACGGCTTCGTGCCGAGCGCGGACGTGCCGAAGAATCCCACCTCGGCCATCGACTTCGCCCCGGTGATCGTCTGGTCGGTATCGAGCGTGACGCCTGCTGCGCCACCGGATTCGACTTCGGCCCAGTCGGTGCCGTCCCATCGCTGCAACTGGTCGTCGCCCTGGTCGTACTCGACGCCACCTATGCGGGCCGCACCAGTCACGTCGAGGGACACCAGGGCGCGAGTTCCAACGAGATCGCCGGGGCCGTGGACGGTGACCGAGCCCGGCTTGTACTCGCCGCTGCGGATTCGACTTCGGCCCAGTCGGTGCCGTCCCATCGCTGCAACTGGTCGTCGCCCTGGTCGTACTCGACGCCACCTATGCGGGCCGCACAGTCACTCGAGGGACACCAGGGCGCGAGTTCCAACGAGATCGCCGGGCCGTGGACGTGACCGAGCCGCTTGTACTCGCCGCTGCGTTGACATCGCGGCGTGTACGCGTAGGACGTCCGCTTCTCCGAATATCTCGATGGTCCCTGGTGAGGTCCACGATCACGTCTGACGCGAGGCTCGACACCTCCACGCCTTGGCTGTGTGTGAATCTCGGGTCGATGATGCGTGTACCAGTGCTGCGCAGCGCGCGAGAACACCGTTGTTGGTGCCGTAGTAGCGCGGTCGTAGAATGCGATACCGTAGTCGCCCGCGTAGGTGGTGTTGCCGTGTGACCAGCCCGACGAGTCGCCGCCGACCACGGTGTCATCGACCGAGTAGATGTCGCGTGACCGCAGTCCGTGGGTCTGGTAGGACACCCCAGCGGGCGGTACGACCGGCACGACCGCGACCCACACCGCGCCGACGCCACGTAGTTGGCGACGTGTCGTGTCCCGTAGGCGACGCTACGGGTGAACTCGCCATCGACGCAGTGAGTCATGCGCCCGATGTACCCGTGCCTGATCCTGTCTGGAATGGGTTTCGCCCTCGATGTCGATGGTTCGCGGGCGCAGGCACTTGTTGAAGTTGACGATGTGGTTCTCCACCCTCGGCGCGCACGTTCTCCACTCGGGGTCACGCAGGCGTAGAAGTAGAACAGGTGACCGCCTGAGGTCTCGATGTCCCGGTGTACATGCCGTCGGGGTTGGTGTCGATGATGAGTCCGATGTTCTTGACGACCGGACGGACCGGGGTCGAGATGCGTTGCAGCGTGGGGACCACGGAGAAGTTGGCCTGGTACTGGTGGCTGAGGGGGATGCGGAGGCGCACGGTTCCTGTGGACGGCGTGATCGACTGCACGATGTTGACCTCGCCGCGTCCGACCCACGAGGCGTTCGCGCCAGTGTCCCACCGGCGACGGGTATCGGTCACGGACGATGACCAGGTCGTCGGTTGAGAACCCGTTCGATCCTGAGAAAGGGTTCGTGATTACCTCGGTAGCTCCACGGGCGAACCCGAGCTGCTGAGATCAACCTCAGGGCCGACGGTGGACGACCACGAGATAAAGGGCTGGCCACCGACAGGTCGCCGGAGTCCATCGTTTTCGTCACAACCCGTGCGCCATTGAAGTCGAGCGTGAGTGACTTACGGTGATCGACAAGGGGTCGAGCGGTAGGTCTTGGTGGCATCGAAGACGATCGTCGAACCGTCAGGCACGGCAGCGATGAGATCAGTCAACGCGGCGGTGTCATTAGTGCCACTCCCGAGTTGGCATCACCCCCGGCCCAGTCACCCACGAGACCGTGCTCGCCGACGAAGAACACGCCCCCACGCGCGGAGCATAAGTTTCCTCAGCTACCTCTTGTGTGAGGAAGCCTGTGGTGCCTGCTGCGACACGGGCATCGACCGCGGCACGGGAGGCAGACCCTCGGCGGTGATCTTCGATGCCACCGCCGAATCCGGTACCGCACCTGCCGTCACGTCCTCCAGGATTTGGGCTGCCTCATCACGGGCCGTGCGGGTCTCGTCCCGCAGGGTGGCGACAGCGTTCACCACGGCTGGGGTGTAGGCGTCGGGTCGTAGTCCTCGATCAACTCCTGCAGCGTGTGCGAACCTTCTGTCAGGACAACCGAATACCACTTCGACCGGTAATCCTTCGCCCGAAGATCGCCTTCTGCACCTGGTACGGACCCTCAGGGAGCAACCCGAGTCGTAGAAACCAGGGGCGGACGGGTGCGTGGGCGGGTTGATGGGGATGACGGTGGGCGCCGAGTACACGGTCACCCAGCGTTGTTGCGGTCCACCGGCACCCGAATCCACAGTTTCGAATCCCGCGGCGGGAACCCCCATCGGGGAGCTGATACACACCAGTCAAACGTCCGGACATGAACTTCCTTTCGAACAGGAGGGGGGGTACCGCAGACGGGCGCCTTATGCGGGGTGATGTTGATCCAGCAGCCAGACACTGACTGAGGTCCGCCATTCGAGGCATGCCACATGGTGAGTTGGTCGCCTGCGGCGACGGTCAACGACACTGTGCCGGTGAGTCCGACGCTGCCGACGTCGACACCGTTGCGTTGGATTTTGATGTTGCCGTTACCAGTCGCCGACCAGGTGAGGGTGACGTTCCCGGCGCCCTTCACGACGAGCGCATTGTTGGTGACCGTCGCCGGATAGGTGGGGTCAGAGGTGAACCCGGTCACCTGCACATACGGGAGGAACGAGTTCGATACTGACCCGTTCTGCATGCGTTGACGGGTGAACGTGACGAGGGTGGCGGTCGCGGCACTCGATGTTGCAGCACTGTTGGTGCCGGTCAGGGTGTGGCGGGTCGGGATGTGGCTGTGCCAGTGACAGTCACAGTGTTGGCGGCGGCGAGCTGGGGGCGCAGGTCTGCGGTGTCGGCGACATTAATGGTTTGCAGTGCCGCCAGCGTGTAGCGTGCCCGCGCCGTACCGGTTTGGTCGGCAGCCACCGTTTGAGAAGCGGCTAACGGTACGCGTAGGCCACCCAGTTCGGTGGCCTGCCCCACGGTGGTGGTTTGGGTGGCGGAGATGGTGTGTCGTACCCTCACCACCGCCACAGACGTCACCTCGAACGTTTGGGAGGCATCCGCATTCACCGATCCCACCGATGGCACTGACGATGCTGTCGGCGCCACCACCATGTCTTGTGCTGCATCCAGCTCAATGCGTGGGCGGGTGACGACAGGTTGGGTGATGGTGATGTCTTGTGTGGCGGTCAGGGTGTAGAGAGTTGCCGTCGACGCTGCAGGGGTGACAGTGGTCGCTTGTGTAGCGTCGAGTGTGTAGCGGGCGCGGCCATCGCTGCTGGTGTCGGTGGTGATGGTGTTGGTTGCGGTCAGGGTGTAACGGGCACGCACCACACCCACACCAGCCACCACACCCGAACCGGTACCGGCTATGCCGACACCGAGTTTCCCGGACTGCCCCACCTGGACGGATTGCTCCGCATAGTCCACGCAGAGTCGGGCGTACACCACACCCGCAGCGGTGACGGTGATGGTGTTGCCGGACATCAACCGTTCTTTGGTGCGGGGCCGGCGGGTCCGATAGTGCGGGGCCGTCGGCAACCTCACCCAGTGTGCCGGGCTTCCGGTACCACCACCCGCGTGTGGGGTGCAGCAGGTAGCACCACACCCACCCGCGGAACCGGTACCGCCGTAAACAGGTAGGGACGGTTGGGGACTGCCGTCACCACCCTGCCTGCCAGAACGATCATCTACGTGATGGTGATCGTGGGGGTGACGTCGATGGTGGCGTTCGCACTGACTGTGGTGGAGGGATGGACAGTTTGTCCAAATAGGTGCCGGAGGTTTGCGCCGAGTACACGCCGGCCGCGACGACGGTGGTGGCGGGCACGTTGATCGACACCTTCGACCCGGTCATGGAACCCGACGCCGGAGTCCCCCAGGTCGTCTGCTGGCGGGCATACGCGGGGTACCGCCCGACACCTCGGATGCGCCGGTGCTGCCGGGGTCGGCGGTGTGCAGGGAAATCCACGTTCCCTGCGCTGCATACGCATTGAGCAGGGCGGTTTTCATCGCGTTGGTGGCGAGTGCCATGTCATTCTCCTAGGTTGTAGTTGATGTCGAGGTGGAGGGTTTGTTCGGCGGTGAGGTCGACGTGTTCCCGCCCGTGATCGTCGATCCAATGTCGGGTGCCGTTGTCGTCGGTCCACTCAGACACGGCGGACTGCTTTCCCGTAGTAGAGGGGATATTCCTGGGTGGGGTTTCGGGCATCGACACCGTGAGCAGGAAGTGGGTGGCCCGCCCGATGATGGGGGCCAGCGTTTCCTGTTGCACCACATAGTCGATGGAGGGTGGTTCCACCACGCCGGGGATGGAGATGATGGGGTGGTGGCGTTCCGGACGGGGTCGCCTTCGAAAAAGTAGAGGGTCGATGCTGCACCGACCGGCCACGATGTGATGTTGCCGGAGGTGGCGTCGATGGGGTCGAGGGAGAAAACCAGGTCACTGTTCTGGTAGGGGGGCTCCGCGGTCGATCCATGGTGTCTCGACTGCGTGAGCTACCGATGCCGCGAACATCGCGGCGATCTCTACCAGAACAGTGACCTGGTTTTCTCCCTCGACCCCATCGACGCCACCTCCGGCAACATCACATCGTGGCCGGTCGGTGCAGCATCGACCCTCTACTTTTTCGAAGGCGACCCCGTCCGGAACGCCACCACCCCCATCATCTCCATCCCCGGCGTGGTGGAACCACCCTCCATCGACTATGTGGTGCAACAGGAAACGCTGGCCCCCATCATCGGGCGGGCCACCCACTTCCTGCTCACGGTGTCGATGCCCGAAACCCCCACCCAGGAATATCCCCTCTACTACGGGAAAGCAGTCCGCCGTGTCTGAGTGGACCGACGACAACGGCACCCGACATTGGATCGACGATCACGGGCGGGAACACGTCGACCTCACCGCCGAACAAACCCTCCACCTCGACATCAACTACAACCTAGGAGAATGACATGGCACTCGCCACCAACGCGATGAAAACCGCCCTGCTCAATGCGTATGCAGCGCAGGGAACGTGGATTTCCCTGCACACCGCCGACCCCGGCAGCACCGGCGCATCCGAGGTGTCGGGCGGTACCCCCGCGTATGCCCGCCAGCAGACGACCTGGGGGACTCCGGCGTCGGGTTCCATGACCGGGTCGAAGGTGTCGATCAACGTGCCCGCCACCACCGTCGTCGCGGCCGGCGTGTACTCGGCGCAAACCTCCGGCACCTATTTGGACAAACTGTCCATCCCCTCCACCACAGTCAGTGCGAACGCCACCATCGACGTCACCCCCACGATCACCATCACGTAGATGATCGTTCTGGCAGGCAGGGTGGTGACGGCAGTCCCCAACCGTCCCTACCTGTTTACGGCGGTACCGGTTCCGCGGGTGGGTGTGGTGCTACCTGCTGCACCCCACACGCGGGTGGTGGTACCGGAAGCCCGGCACACTGGGGTGAGGTTGCCGACGGCCCCGCACTATCGGACCCGCCGGCCCCGCACCAAAGAACGGTTGATGTCCGGCAACACCATCACCGTCACCGCTGCGGGTGTGGTGTACGCCCGACTCTGCGTGGACTATGCGGAGCAATCCGTCCAGGTGGGGCAGTCCGGGAAACTCGGTGTCGGCATAGCCGGTACCGGTTCGGGTGTGGTGGCTGGTGTGGGTGTGGTGCGTGCCCGTTACACCCTGACCGCAACCAACACCATCACCACCGACACCAGCAGCGATGGCCGCGCCCGCTACACACTCGACGCTACACAAGCGACCACTGTCACCCCTGCAGCGTCGACGGCAACTCTCTACACCCTGACCGCCACACAAGACATCACCATCACCCAACCTGTCGTCACCCGCCCACGCATTGAGCTGGATGCAGCACAAGACATGGTGGTGGCGCCGACAGCATCGTCAGTGCCATCGGTGGGATCGGTGAATGCGGATGCCTCCCAAACGTTCGAGGTGACGTCTGTGGCGGTGGTGAGGGTACGACACACCATCTCCGCCACCCAAACCACCACCGTGGGGCAGGCCACCGAACTGGGTGGCCTACGCGTACCGTTAGCCGCTTCTCAAACGGTGGCTGCCGACCAAACCGGTACGGCGCGGGCACGCTACACGCTGGCGGCACTGCAAACCATTAATGTCGCCGACACCGCAGACCTGCGCCCCCAGCTCGCCGCCGCCAACACTGTGACTGTCACTGGCACAGCCACATCCCGACCCCGCCACACCCTGACCGGCACCAACAGTGCTGCAACATCGAGTGCCGCGACCGCCACCCTCGTCACGTTCACCCGTCAACGCATGCAGAACGGGTCAGTATCGAACTCGTTCCTCCCGTATGTGCAGGTGACCGGGTTCACCTCTGACCCCACCTATCCGGCGACGGTCACCAACAATGCGCTCGTCGTGAAGGGCGCCGGGAACGTCACCCTCACCTGGTCGGCGACTGGTAACGGCAACATCAAAATCCAACGCAACGGTGTCGACGTCGGCAGCGTCGGACTCACCGGCACAGTGTCGTTGACCGTCGCCGCAGGCGACCAACTCACCATGTGGCATGCCTCGAATGGCGGACCTCAGTCAGTGTCTGGCTGCTGGATCAACATCACCCCCGCATAAGGCGCCCGTCTGCGGTACCCCCCCTCCTGTTCGAAAGGAAGTTCATGTCCGGACGTTTGACTGGTGTGTATCAGCTCCCCGATGGGGGGTTCCCGCCGCGGGATTCGAAACTGTGGATTCGGGTGCCGGTGGACCGCAACAACGCTGGGGTGACCGTGTACTCGGCGCCCACCGTCATCCCCATCAACCCGCCCACGCACCCGTCCGCCCCTGGTTTCTACGACTCGGGGTTGCTCCCTGAGGGTCCGTACCAGGTGCAGAAGGCGATCTTCGGGGCGAAGGATTACCGGTCGAAGTGGTATTCGGTTGTCCTGACAGAAGGTTCGCACACGCTGCAGGAGTTGATCGAGGACTACGACCCCGACGCCTACACCCCAGCCGTGGTGAACGCTGTCGCCACCCTGCGGGACGAGACCCGCACGGCCCGTGATGAGGCAGCCCAAATCCTGGAGGACGTGACGGCAGGTGCGGTACCGGATTCGGCGGTGGCATCGAAGATCACCGCGAGGGGTCTGCCTCCCGTGCCGCGGTCGATGCCCGTGTCGCAGCAGGCACCACAGCTTCCTCACACAAGAGGTAGCTGAGGAAACTTATGCTCCGCGCGTGGGGGGCGTGTTCTTCGTCGGCGAGCACGGTCTCGTGGGTGACTGGGCGGGGGTGATGCCAACTCGGGGAGTGGCACTAATGACACCGCCGCG